>DASXXX010000048.1:0-5781 GCA_036502765.1 Acidimicrobiia bacterium
ATGATCGACGACACCGTGCACCTCGTGCACCAGGCGCTCGAAGCCGACCGGCCCGTGCTGTTCGAAGGCGCGCAGGCCACCTACCTCGACCTCGACCACGGCACGTATCCGTTCGTCACGTCGTCGAACCCGATCGCGGGCGGTGTGTGCACCGGCGCCGGCGTCGGACCGCGTGCGATCACGCGCGTGATCGGCGTGGCCAAGGCCTACGTCACCCGCGTCGGCAGCGGACCGTTCCCCACCGAGCTGTTCGACGGCGATCCCGTCGGCGACGAGCTCGTCGAGCGCGGCCACGAGTTCGGCACCAACACCGGTCGTCGGCGTCGCCCCGGGTGGCTCGACCTCGTGATGCTCAAGCACGCGGTCGCACTCAACTCGTGCAGCGAGATCGCCATCACCAAGCTCGACGTGCTCGCGCCGTTCGACGAGCTGAAGGTGTGCACCGGCTACGAGGGCGACGACGGCACGCGCTACGACCACGTGCCCTACCACCAGTCGGTGCTGCACAAGGTGAAGCCGGTCTACGAGACGCTGCCGGGATGGAAGAGCGACATCGACACGTGCGCCGAGGTCGACGACTTCCCCGTCGCGGCGCGCGACTACCTGCGTTTCATCGAGGACTTCGTCGGCGTGCCCATCAGCTTCGTCGGCGTCGGCCCCGACCGCGCCCAGACCGTGGTGCTCCCCCGAGCCGCCTGACGTGCGCGTCCTGGTCATCGGGTCGGGTGGGCGCGAACACGCGCTCGTGTGGGCGTTGCAGCGATCGCCGTCCGCGCCCGAGGTGTTCGCAGCGCCCGGGAACCCGGGCATCGCCCAGACCGCGCTCTGCTTCCCGATCGACGCCGCCGATCCCGAGCACGTCGCGCAACTCGCCGACGACCTGACCGTCGACCTCGTGGTCGTCGGCCCCGAGGGGCCATTGGTCGCGGGCGTCGCCGACGCCGTACGGGCGCATGGTCGCGCCTGCTTCGGTCCCGGCGCCGCGGCGGCGCGCCTCGAGGGGTCGAAGGCATGGATGAAGCAGGTGCTGGCCGAGGCGGGCGTCCCCACCGCGCGCCACGCCACCTTCGGTGTCGACGACGAAGCCGCCGCGCTCGCGTACCTCGAAGCGTTCGCGCCGCCGTACGTGGTGAAGACCGACGGCCTCGCCGCGGGGAAGGGCGTCGTTGTCACCGAGTCGCTCGCCGACGCGCGCGACGCCGTACGCGCCTACTTGTCGGGCGAAGCGTTCGGCGACGCCGGCCGCACGCTGGTCATCGAGGAGGGACTCACCGGTCCGGAGCTGTCGCTGCTCGTCGTGTGCAACGGCGACCCCGACGCCGCGATCCCGCTTGCGCCCGCGCAGGACTTCAAGCGGTCGCTCGACGGCGACGCCGGCCCCAACACCGGGGGCATGGGTGCGTACTCGCCGGTGCCGATCGTGAGCGACGCGCTCGTCGACGACGTGATGGAGCGCGCGGTGCGCCCCACGCTGCGCTGGCTCGCCGACCACGGCGCCGAGTACCGCGGCGTGCTCTACGCCGGGATGATGCTCACACCCGACGGCCCCAAGGTCATCGAGTACAACGTCCGCTTCGGCGACCCCGAGTCCCAGGTCGTGCTGCCACGCGTCACGTCCGACGTCGCCGAGTTGCTGTTCGCGGCGGCCACCGGCGACAAGCTCGCGGTCACGTTCTCCGACGAGGCGGCCGTCACCGTCGTGCTCGCGGCCGACGGCTATCCCGCGTCACCGCGCACCGGCGATCCGATCACCGGACTGCACGCGGCCGAGGGCGTCAACTCGGTCACCGTCTTCCATGCCGGCACCACGCGCGACGAGCAGGGCGTGCTGCGCACGGCAGGCGGTCGCGTCTTGTCCGTCACCGCGACCGGCGTCGACCTCGAGGTCGCGCGCACCCGCGCCTACGAGGCGGCGGGCATCATCGGGTGGGACGGCGTGCACCTTCGTCACGACATCGCCGCGCAGGCGGCCGCGGCGCAACGACGTGCCGGCTGAGGTCAGCGCACCCGGCGTCGGGTTCGCACTCCGCCGATGACCAACGAGCACGGGATGCACCGCAGCGCACCGCCGTCTTTCGGCGGCGGCACGAGACACACCGCGCACCAGTGCTGGCCGCAGGCGTCGCACTGCGCGACTGCGTGCTCGTTCCAGTGCTTCGTGCAGTTGATCACCCCCGATCGACCTCCTCGCCGCTTCGGCTTCGCCCCGATCGCTCGCGAACTCGCCCGGTCGGGACCCGTCCGCACCATTCCTGGCTCGTAGAGTGTTCGGCAGGAGGAAGGGCCCCCTTGATAGAGCGCTACGCACTGCCTGAGATCGCTGCCCTCTTCACCGACGAGGCCAGGTTCCGGGCCTGGCTCGAAGTGGAGATCCTGGCCACCGAGGCCTGGGCCAAGCTGGGTGTGGTCCCCGCCGCCGACGCGGTGGCGGTCCGGGAGCGCGCCGACTTCACCGTCGACGCCATCCTCGAGCGGGAACGCACCACCGAGCACGACGTCGCCGCTTTCGTCGACGTCGTGCAGGAGCGCATCGGCCCCCCGGCCGGCTCCTGGCTCCACTACGGCCTCACCTCCAGCGACGTCGTCGACACCGCCCTCTCGATGGTGCTGGTGCAGGCGATCGACCTCGTGATCGACGCCGCCGCCGCGCTCCAGGTGGCCATCACCGCCCAGGCCCACGCCCACCGCACGGTGGCCATGGCCGGGCGCACCCACGGCGTCCACGCCGAGCCCACCACGTTCGGGGCCAAGCTCGCCCTCTGGGCCATGCAGGTGCACCGCGACCGCCAGCGGCTGGCCCGGGCCCGGGCCGCCATCGCCGTCGGCAAGCTGTCGGGCGCGGTCGGCACCTACTCCAACATCGATCCCGCGGTGGAGACCTTCGTGTGCGAGGCCCTCGGCCTCACACCCGTGCCCGCCACCCAGGTGATCGCCCGCGACCGTCACGCCGAGCTGCTCTACGCGTGCGCGTCGGTCGGCGCCACCGTCGAGGCCTTCGCCACCGAGATCCGCCACCTGCAACGCACCGAGGTGCGCGAGGTGGAGGAGCCGTTCCGCGCCGGCGCGCAGAAGGGCTCGAGCGCGATGCCCCACAAGCGCAACCCGGTGAAGGCCGAGCAGCTCAGCGGCCTCGCCCGTGTGCTGCGGGGGAACCTGCAGGCCGGGCTCGAGAACGTCGCGCTGTGGCACGAGCGCGACATCTCGCACTCGTCGGTGGAGCGCATCATCCTCCCCGACTCGTTGCAGCTCGCGTACTACGTGCTGGTCAAGTTCCGGTCGATCGTCGAGGGAATGCACGTGTATCCCGAGCGGATGCAGGAGAACCTCGACGCGTCGTACGGCCTCGTGTTCAGCCAACCGGTGCTGCTCGCGCTGGTCGAGTCGGGCATGACGCGCGACGACGCCTACCGCGCGGTGCAACGCAACGCGATGACCACGTGGGAGTCGCGCCGTCCGTTCCTCGACGTGCTGCGCGACGACGCCGACGTCGTCGGCGCGCTGGGCGACGAACGTCTCGCGGCGTGCTTCGATCTCGATGCCGCGCTCGCCAACGTCGACCGCACCTTCGATTCTCTCGACGCGCTCGAGGACGTGCCCCAATCGAGGATCGTGTGAACCGACTCTCGCTGCCCCACCACTACAGCGGCAAGGTCCGCGAGCTCTACGAGGTCGACCACGACCGCATGCTCGTCGTGGCGTCCGACCGCGTGTCGGTGTTCGACGTCGTCCTCCCCGACCTCATCCCTGACAAGGGCCGGGTGCTCACCGCGCTCTCCACGTTCTGGTTCGAGCAGACCGAGCACCTCGCGCCCAACCACCTCGTGTCGTCCGACCCCACCGACTTCCCCGAGACCGCCGGCGCCGAGGTCGGGGGGCGGGCGATGCTCGTGCGGGCGGCCCGGCCGGTGCGGCTCGAGTGCGTCGCCCGCGGCTACCTCTTCGGTGCTGCCTGGACCGACTACCAGGAGACCGGCACGGTGATGGGGCGCACGCTCCCGGCCGGCCTGCGCCAGGCGGAGCGGCTGCCCGAGCCCATCTTCACGCCCACCACCAAGGCCGAAGAGGGCCACGACCTCCCGCTCGGCGACGTGGACGCCGCCGAGCTGGTGGGCGCCGACCGCTACGAAGAGCTGCGCGACACCACGCTCGCGATCTACACGTTCGGGGCCGAGCTCGCGGCCCGGCACGGGCTGATCCTCGCCGACACCAAGCTCGAGTTCGGCGAGATCGACGGCCGCTTGATGGTCATCGACGAGATGATGACCCCCGACTCGTCGCGCTACTGGAGCGCCGACGATCACGAGGTCGGCACGTCACCGCCGTCGTTCGACAAGCAGTACGTGCGCGACCACTACCTCTCGATCGGGTGGAACATGCAACCACCCGTCCCGCGCATGCCCGGCAGCGTCGTCGAAGGCACGCGGGCGCGCTACGTGGAGGCCTACGAGCAGGTGAGCGGACGCAGCTTCGACACCTGGTACGGAGACGACGAATGAAGTTCACGGTCCGGATCGACGTCACGCACGTGCCCGGTGTGCTCGATCCGCAAGGGGCGACGGTGGAGCGCGCGCTCCCCGCGCTCGGGTACAGCAACGTGAGCGCGGTGTCGATCGCGAAGACGATCCGGTTGGAGCTCGACGCCGACTCGCCCGACGCCGCGCGCACCCAGGTCGACGACATGTGTCAACGCCTGCTCGCCAACCCGGTCATCGAGCGCTACACGGTCGAGATCAGCGGGGCCGTCTCCGCGTGAAGGTCTCCCTGTGACCACCAAGGTCGGCATCGTCGTGTTCCCGGGCACCAACTGTGAGCTCGACGTCGCCTGGGTGGTCGAGGAGCTCGGTGCCGAGGCGGTGCTGCTGTGGCACGGCGAGCGCAGCGTGCGCGACGTCGACGCGGTCGTGGTGCCCGGCGGGTTCGCCCACGGCGACTACCTGCGCACGGGGGCCATCGCCCGCTTCTCGCCGGTCATGGAGGCGGTGACCGACCACGCTGCCGCCGGTGGTCCCGTCGTCGGCATCTGCAACGGCTTCCAGGTGCTCACCGAAGCCGGTCTGCTCCCGGGCGCGCTGCAGAAGAACACCGGGCTCACGTTCGTGTGCGACACCGTCGAGCTCGAGGTGGTGAGCACCCGTTCGGTGCTCACCCGCCAGGCCGAGGTGGGCGCGCGCCTGCACATCCCGATCAACCACTTCGAGGGCAACTACGTGTGCGACGAACGCACGCTCGCCGAGCTGAAGGCCGAGAACCGCGTCGTGGTGCGCTACGTCGACAACCCGAACGGCAGCCTCGACGATATCGCAGGCATCTGCAACGCAGAAGGCAATGTCGTCGGCCTGATGCCGCATCCCGAGCGGGCGTCCGACGCGCTGCTCGGTTCGAGCGACGGCGTCGTGCTGCTGAAAAGCCTCATCGCGGCGGCGACGACCCGCGCGACGATGCTCGTGTGACGACGTACGCCTTCGGCGATACGAACCTCGCACGCGAACGACTGGGTCTGGTCGCCGACACCTTCGCCGCGCCGACACGGGCGCTTCTCGCCGACCTTCCCGGCGACGGATACCGCTACGTCGTCGACATGGGTTGCGGTCCCGGCTTCGCGACGGCGCTTCTCCGGGACGCGATTCCGCACAGCTTCACGACGGGCATCGACGCGTCGCCGGCGATGATCGCGGAGGCCCAGGGCCGAGTTCCGGACGCGCACTTCACGGTCGCCGACGTCACCGCGCCGCTCCCGTTGCCCGCGCACCTCGTCTACGCGCGGCTCCTCCTCGGTCATCT
>DASXXX010000049.1:0-17609 GCA_036502765.1 Acidimicrobiia bacterium
CTGGTGCAACGCGCGTCGGCCGACGTCGACGTGGTCCAGGGGTACAAGATCCGTCGGGCCGACGGCGTGCTGCGCACGGTGATCGGACGCGTGTACCACCGGTTCGTGAAGTTGATGTTCGGGTTGCACATCCGCGACACCGACTGCGACTTCCGACTGATCCGGCGCAGCGCCCTGGACCGGGTGACCCTCGTGCACACGACCGGCGTGATCTGTGTGGAGTTGGTGCGCAAGCTGCAGGACTCGGGTGCTCGCTTCACCGAGGTGGGTGTGCACCACTATCGGCGCGTGCACGGCACGTCGGAGTTCTTCCGCGTCGGCGCCATCGCGCGCACGCTGCTCGATCTGGCCGGCCTCTGGGTGCAGATGGTCGTGCTGCGACGCGGCCGGAAGACGTCGGTCAGCGCGTAGCGAGCAGCACGACCGACGTTCCCACGGGAACGTCGTGGTGCGCGAGCCATCGGCGTTCGCGCTCGGCCAGCGGCGCGAACACGCGATCGAGTGCACGCTTGTCGACGTCGGATCCAGCCGGCTCCTCGCGTCGACGTCGCAGCCGGTCGACCACGCCGAGCGTGGCCGCGGGCGGGGCAAGGAACGAATACGCGTACGTGCACCGCTGCACGGTGAGACCAGCATCGGTCGCGAGCTCGGCGAGCCCGGCGCGCCGGTACCGCCGGCGACCGTGCACGGTGGCGTCGTGCGCGCGCCCGAGGCTGGCGAACGCGGGCTCCACGAGGAGCACGGCGCCGCCGCGGCGGGTCACCCGCGCCAGCTCGCGCAGCGCGCCGGCGTCGTCGGGCACCGTGTACAGCACCGTGAGCCCGACAACGGCGTCGTAGCTCTCGTCGGTGAAGGGGAGCGCGTCGATGCTCGCCTGCACCGGCATGGTGGCGGGCCGGCGCGCCCGGACGAACGCAAGGGCGTCGGGCGAGAGGTCGACGCCGACGACCGCTCCGTGCTCGGCGAGCCAGGCGCCGTTGCCGCCGGGGCCGCATCCGGCGTCGAGTAGTCGTTCGGTGCGTTGGAGCCACGGGGCGAGCAGGTCGGCCGCCAGCGCGCGTGTGTTGCGGTACCACCAGTGGTCGTCTTCGACCGCGGCGATGCGCGCGTACTCCTCGAGCTCCACGCGCGGCGAGGGTACCGGGGCGGACCGCTCAGCGCGAGGCGACGCGCACGGTGTCGATGACGAGGTCGGACGACGACCACGCCTGCACGCCGACGAGGTCACCGCTGGCCGCGTCACGACCGCGGTCGGCCGACGCCTGCTTCAGGTTCTCGACGGCCAGGACCTCGACGCCGTTGACCTGCGCGCTGAGGTGCTCTCCGGTCACCTCGAGGCGCACGAGGAGCGTGCCGTACATCGACGTCGGGTCGTCACCACCCACGCGGGCGATCGGGTTCCACAGCTCGCGGTCGGACTGCCACTGGCGCACCAGGTAGCCACCGCCGTCGTAGATGGGGTCGATGTCGAACGAGTAGCCCGACATGCGACCCTCGTCGTCGATCGACGCACGGAACAGCACACCGAGGCCGGGGCCGGAACGGAAGTCGACCTCCACCTCGGCGACGAAGTCGGGAGCGGTCTTCACGTCGGCGAGCGCCCAGCGCTCGTCGGCCCGACGCATCACCAGCCCACCCTGACCGCGCACCTCCACCAGCGGGAGCGCGTTGCCGAGTTGCCAGTCGGGACCGGCGCTCACGAACTCTTCGACGAGGGGTGCCGCGGGCTCCGGTTCGGGCTCGGGCTCGGCGGAGATGACGGGCTCGGCGGCAACGAAGGCCTCGGCGAACTCGACCGTCGCCGCGATGGGCTCGGTGATCGTGATGGGATCGGCGGTTGCGACGGGCTCGATCCACGCCGGCTCGAGTGGCTTGTTCCACGTCGACGACGGCTGGCCCCAGTCGGTCGTGGCCGGGTCGCTCGCGGCCTCGGCGATCGTGTCCGGAGCGTCGAGGCTCCAGTCGGCGAGCGGGGTGACGTCGGTGGGTGCGATCTCGTCGGTCGGCTCGGTGAGTGCGGTGCCGGTCTCCTCGGCGGCTTCGGCCTCGACCGCGTCGATCTCGACCGGGTCGGCGAGGTGCGAGCCGTCCGCGCGCCAGCTGATGTGCGTGAGCTCGGCCGTCGCGACCTCGGTCAGTTCCATTGCGGGGGTGACGAAGGGGTCGGCCTCGAAGGGCTCCGCGACGGTGTCGGTGGTCGGCGACCACGTGTCCCATGCGGGGGGAGCGTCCTCGTCGAAGTGCTCGACGTGCTCGATCGGCGGGTACGAGTCCGTCGCTTCGACCGTGTCGGTGGCGGGCGTCCACGACTCCCACGCCGGGCGCTCGTCGACGATCCCGGTGTCGACCAGGCCGGTGTCGACCAGGCCGGTGTCGACCAGGCCGGTGTCGACGGTGTCGGTGGTGTCGGTGGTGTCGGTGTGCGACCAGCTGTCCCAGGCGGCCGGTGCGTCCACCTCGTCGGTGTCCGTGGCGGCCTGGTCGACGACTGCGTCCCACCCGGGCGGCGTCTCGTTCTCGTCGGTGCCCCAGTCGACGTAGAAGCCGGTGTCGACTGCAGCGGGGTCGGGACGGTGGTCCCACGCGCCCCGGTCGGCGGGTTCACGCGGCCACTCGTCGGCCGACCACGGGTTGACGTCGACGAGGGCGTCGGGGGCGGCCGCGACAGGGGCATCGGGAGACCAGGGCTGCGGGTCCCATGCCGACCCGGCCCATGTGTCCTCGCCGATGGCGATCGGCTCAGCCGGCGCGGCCTCGGCGACCGGCACGTCGACGGGCAGGTCGAGCAACTCGCTCACGCCGTCGCTCCCGGGCAGGTCTGCACCGGGCGCACCGGGTGTCCAGTCGTCGGTGCCCTCCCAGAACGCAGAGGGAGAATCGTGGGTGCCTTCGGGAACGGGGGGCTGCCAGCCGCCTGTCTCCCAGGCTGCGGGATCGCCGGCCCCCGACGTCTTGGCGACGAGCGGCGGCTCGCCGAGATCCCAGGTCGCGGATCCCTGACGCATGGCCACGTCGATCGGAGGCGCGTCGGCGGCGTTCCACGCGCCGGCACCGGCGCCGGCCGGCATCGTGCTGTCGACCAGCTCGACCGCGCCCGGGGGCGGCCCGACCGCGGGCACGCCCGCGAAGGGGTCGTCGAACGGGTCTTGAGGAGCGAGCAGGTCGGGCATCGGCGCCGACGGGTCACCGAGCGGCACCGGCTCGGGCAGTCGGGCGAGCTCTTCGAACACGTCGATGTTGTGGCCGTGCTCGTCGTCGACGGGCGCGTCGATGGGTCGGTCGAGGAACGCGGGGGGCGCGGCGGGGAACGTCTGCACCGGATCGGCGAACACAGGTGCCTCGGCGAACGTGGGTGCCTCGGCGACGGGAGCGGCCTCGACGAAGGGGGCGGGCGCTGCGAACACGGGGGCCTCGGCGAACGGGGTGGGCGTCGGCACCGCTGCCATCGGCGGGATCGGCGCGGTCTCGATCGCAGGCGCCGCGGCGGCCGCGGCGAGCGCTGACGGCGCCGCGGCAAGTGCGCGGGTCCGGCCCTTGGTGTTCGGCGGCACGAGGATCATCGCCCGCAGGCGCTCGGCCTCGTCGGGCGAGACGTTCAGCACGTCCTGCAGCTTCTGCTCGATCGAGCGTGGCGTGGAGCCGAGCGCGGTGGCGATCTGCTCGAGCTCGCGCTCCTTCACCGGGATGCGCTTGCCCGCGGGGAGGGCCTGGAGCTTCTGGAGGGTGTGGAGGTACGGCGTCACGCCGACGTCCTCTTGGCTGCGGCGGAGCTGGCTGACCGTGTCGCCCACGCTCGTGGCGTTGGCGGCCGCGGTGAGCTCGAGCGACGATGTGCTCGGCATCAGCTCGGCGACGTCGACCCCGCACGATCCGGCGAGCACCCACAGGTCGCTCTCGGGGATCGGGACCTTGCCTCGCTCGTAGGCCACGAGCTCGCGGCGGCTCAGTCCCGCGCCGCGGGCAACCTCGGAAAGGGAGAGCCCCTTCTTGCGGCGGATCGACCGGAGGTGCCTGCCCAGCTCCTTCGGCGTCACTGTGATCTGGGTGGTCGCCTCGGCCATGCCTCCTGGTATCGGCGGCCATGGGGCTCCCCTGTAGGGTCAGGTGGTGGCGATCTACGCGCTCGGGGACCTGGAGCCGACGATCGACCCGACCGCCTACGTGCACCCCGACGCCACCGTCATCGGCGACGTGACCCTGGGCCCGGGCACCACGGTCTGGCCGCAGGCGGTCCTCCGCGGTGACTACGGGGTGATCCGGGTCGGCGCCCGCACGTCGGTGCAGGACGCTGCGGTGCTCCACACCACCCCGCTCACGCCCACGGTCGTGGGCGACGACGTCGTGATCGGCCACCTCGCCCACCTCGAGTGCTGCACGGTGCACGACGGCGCGCTCATCGGCACCGGCTCGATCGTGCTCCACCGCGCGATCGTCGAGGCGGGCGCGCTGGTGGGCGCGGGTGCGGTGGTGCCCAACGGGATGGTCGTGCCGTCGGGCGCGATGGCGCTCGGGGTCCCGGCGAAGATCAGGCCCGACTCCGTCGATGCGGCCGACACGCTGCGCAACGCGGCCGAGTACGTGCGCAACGGTGAGCGCTACCGACGTGAGCTCCGTCGGCTGGATTGACTAGCCCTTCACGTACGCGAACTTCTCCGAGACCTTGCCGTCGCGCACGCGCAGCACGTCGACGCCGCGTAGGGAGCTCGGGGTGCCGTCGTCGTTGGTCCACGTGTAGACCCACTGCACGGTGCAGCGGTCGCCCGCGACGATGACGTCCTCGCCGTCGAAGCGCGCGTCGGGTGACGCGGCGAAGAACTCCTCCCACGCCGCGCGCACCTGCTCCTGTCCCTCGTAGCGTTGCCCGTTCGGTGGTGATGTGTTCTCGAACACGCAGTCGTCGGTCATCGCGGCCATCACCGCGTCGACGTCGTGGTCGTTGAACGCGGCGTTGAAACGATCGATGGCTTCGGCGGTGTCCGCCATCGGAGCCTCCTCGGGTTCGGTGTCTGTCGCGCTCGCACGCGCGGCGTCGTAGAGGTCGGGTTCGAAGAAGATCAGTCTGACCGCCGGTGCCGCGGCGCGCACGCGCGCTTCGGCGGTGTCGATGGCGCGCGCGAGCTCGGGGATCGTGGCGCAGGTGAACTCGAGCTTCGCGGTGAGCAGCACGTCGTCAGGGCCGAGGTGCTGGGTGCGCAGGTGGATGATGCGCGAGACCTCGGGGCCGTCGAGGATGGCGGTGCGGATCTCCTCGTCGACCTGCGGGGCGACTGCTTCGCCGATGAGCAGGCTCTTCATCTCGATCGCCAGCACCACCGCGATGACGCAGAGCAGCAGGCCGATGCCGATGCTGCCGAGCGCGTCCCAGCGCGAGTTGCCGGTGATCTCGGCCAGGCTGATGCCCACGAGCGCAAACAGCAGACCCACCAGCGCGCCGCTGTCCTCGAGCAGCACCACAGGGAGCTCGGGGCTCTTGGTGGTGCGGATGAACGCCCACCACGTGCGCTTCCCGCGTGACGGTGTGGCCTCGCGACGGGCGGTGCGCAACGACCACCCTTCGAGCGCGATGGCGATGAACAACACGGCGAAGGCCCAGATCGGCGACGCGAGCTCGTGGGGCGTGATCAGCTTCTCGACGCCCTCGTACATCGCGAACAGCCCACCGAGGGTGAAGAGCACGAGGGCGACGACGAAGGCCCAGAAGTAGCGCTCGGTGCCGTAGCCGAAGGGGTGCTCGGCGGTCGGCGCCTTGCGAGCGCGCTTGCCGCCGAGGAACAGGAGCCCCTGGTTGCCGGTGTCGGCGACGGAGTGGATCGCCTCGGCCAGCATCGATGCCGACCCGGTGATCAGGAACGCGGCGAACTTCGAGAGCGCGACGCCGAGGTTGGCGAAGAAGGCCGCGAAGATCGCGCGGCGGGTGCCCTCAGCTGACACCGCGCACCGCCCACACGGCCTTGGTCGGGATGCGCACGATCTCGCCGTCGATGCCCCAGCAGCGCAGGATCGACGAACCGCGTTCGTACCCGTCGAAGCAGCCCTGCAGCTCGTGCTCCTCGCCGTCGGCGTTCCAGTTGATCTTCACCAGGCCGGTGGCACCCTTGTTGACGCGCAGGCGTTCGTCCCAGCCGTAGTGGAGGCACCCGTCGGGGCCGCGGCGAGGTGGCTTGCCCACGGCTACGCGTTGCTCGGCGTACGACGCCGCGAGCACGTCGGCGTGCTCGGGTCCGCAGAATTCGCCGACCGCGTCGAGCAGCACGCGGGCGAACGTGCGGCCGTGGTGGGGGAGACCCGAATCGATGCCGAGCGCCCAGTGGGTGAGCTCGTGCAGCACCACTGCCTTGGTGCGGTAACGGCGGGGGAGCGTGATGGTGGGCCCGGTGTCCTCCTCACGGTAGAACGCTTGACGGGCGCCGTTGCCGGGGCGGAGGCGGGGCACGCCCCCGAGGTCACGAGCGGGGAAGCGTTCGTGCCACCACAAGGTGCCGACGACCCGGTCGGCGAAGCGCGCGCAGGCGTCGAGGCCGGGAAGAGGACTCGACGGCAGCGGCGTCTCGGCCAGGTACACGCGGCGCCGTTGTGCGTCGCGGGGCCGGCGGCCAGAGGTCGTTTCCATGGAGGGCCACGCTACGCTCGCCGCGGTGCTTCCCCCGTGCTCCGTCGGTCGCGATCTCGGCCGCCCCCGATGACCGAATCAGTCGTCGATCCCGGCGTCGATCCTGGCGCCCAACCCGTCGTCGAGATCATCGGTCTGTCGAAGCACTTCGGCGCGGGCGTGCTGGCGGTCGACGACCTGACCTTCTCGGTGGAGCAAGGGCAGGTGGTCGGCCTGCTCGGCCCCAACGGCGCGGGCAAGACCACGTGCCTGCGGATGCTGCTCGGCCTGATCCATCCCTCCGCCGGCGAGACCCGCCTCTTCGGTGAGCACGTCACGCCCGGCTCCGACCAGCTGCGGCGGCTCGGCGCGCTCATCGAGTCCTCGGCGTTCGTGCCCCACCTGTCGGGCACGCGCAACCTCCGCCTGTGGTGGGAGGCAGGTGGTGGCCGCTGGGCCGACGCCGACGTCGACACCGCGCTGGCGATCGCCGACCTCGGGAACGCGGTCGACCGCAAGGTGAAGACCTACTCGCAGGGCATGCGCCAGCGGCTCGGCCTCGCCCGGGTGTTGCTCGGCAAGCCCGAGATCCTGGTGCTCGACGAACCGACCAACGGCCTCGACCCCGGTGAGATGCGCGAGGTGCGTCAGCTCGTGCGCCGGGTCGCCGAGGCCGGCTCGACAGTGCTGTTCTCGAGCCACGTGCTGGCCGAGGTCGAGCAGATCTGCACCCACGCGGTCGTCATGGACAAGGGCAAGCTCGTCGCGGCTGGTTCGGTGTCCGACCTCATCGGCACCGCGGGAACCGTGTACGTCGAGGTCGACGACAGCGAGGCGGCCCGGCGCGTGCTCGAGGGGCTGCCCTCGGTGCAGCGGGTCGACGACGAGATGCCCGGGCTCGCGGTGACGATGGACGGCGGACGGCGTTCCGACCTGGTGGCGGCACTCGTCGCCGCCGGCATCGCGGTGGAGACCGTCACCGCTCGCCGTCGCCTGGAGGACGCGTTCCTCGGACTGGTCGAGGGCATGTGATGCTCACCGTCGCCGTGTTGCGCACCGAACTCGTCAAGAGCCTGCGGCGCACCCGTACCTACGTCGCCTTCGGGATCCTCGCGTTGATCCCGATCATCATGGCGGTGGCCATCAACCTCAACCCGCCCGACGCGCGCGGCGAGGGGCGCCTGCTCTATCTCGCGTCGCAGACCGGTCTGCTGCTCCCCGGTTTCGCGCTGCGTGTCACCAGCGCGTTCATGCTCGTGATCGTCGTGGCGCTGTTCGGGGGTGACGCGATCGCGGGCGAGGCGAGCTGGGGCAACCTGCGCTACCTGCTCATGCGCCCGGTGGGTCGCGGCCGTCTCGTGTTCTCGAAGTTCGTCGTCGCCGTCTTCTGCGCGTGGGTCGCGGTGCTCATCGTGGTCATCACCGCGCTCGTCGTCGGTTCGATCGTCTTCGGCACCGCGGCCATCGGACCGCCGTTGAGCCTCCTCACCGGCGGGCAGTCGAACGGCGACATCCTCTACCACCTGCTCGTGTCGACCGTCTACGTCTCCTGGAGTCTCACCGGCGTCGTCGCGTTCTCGTTCATGGTGTCGTGCATGACCGATGCGCCGTTCGGCGCGATCTTCGCCGGCGTCGGCCTCTACTTCACCTCGCTGATCCTCGACGCGATCTCGTCGCTCGGGAACATCCGCTACGTGCTCCCCACGCACTACTTCGACCGCTGGGTCGATCTCCTGACGCGCGGAGAGTGGAGCGCCGACATGTGGCGCGGGGTGCTGTTGCAGCTCGCGTACGTCCTGTTGTTCTTCCTCGTCGGACTCTGGTGGTTCCGCCGGAAGGACATCAAGAGTTGACCGACTGGACGACGGTGGCCGAGCTCGGAACGGCGGGCGGCACCCTCGTCCTCGCGGTCGCGACCTTCGGCGCGACCCGGTCGGCCAACCGCGCCGCCCGCACCGCGGAGCGCGCGTTCGAGGCCCGACTGCGTCCGGTCCTCGTGCAGTCGCGCCGCGAGGATCCGGTCGAGAAGATCATGTGGGGCGATCGTCACTGGTCCCGCGTCCCCGGTGGTCAGGCGTGGGTCGAGGCGGGCGACGACGCGATCTACCTGGCGATGTCGGTGCGCAACGTGGGCGCGGGGATGGCGGTCCTCCACGGCTGGCACGCCGACGCCGAGCTGCACATCGGCGTCGACGATCACGCGCCCCTCGACGCGTTCCGTCCGCAGTCCCGTGACCTCTACGTCCCACCGAACGACAGCAGCTTCTGGCAGGGGGCCTTCCGCGAGAACGATCCCGACGAACGGGCCGTGTTCGGCGACCTGATCACCCGCAGTGAACCGTTCACCGTCGAGGTGTTGTACGGCGACCTCGAGGGCGGACAGCGCACGATCTCACGGTTCTCCGTCGTCCACTTCGGCGACGACGACGATCCGAGCAGCTGGATCGTGAGCGTCATCCGCCACTGGAACCTCGACCACGTCGACCCGCGCTGACGCCGCGGGGGAGCGCGCGTCAGCGCACCGCGCGCGGGCGGAACAGGGGGAGCGCCACCCCTTCTCCGTCGAGGGTGGCACCGGCGGGATCGAAGTGCACCTCGACGGGGAGTCCGACGACGAGGTCGTCGCGCTCCACGTCGGTGACCCGGGTGAGGATCCGCACGACGCCCGTCGTGCCGTCCAGCTCGACGACCGACACGTTGTACACACCGAGGTGCGCGAGCCCGGGGACGACCGGGCGATCGGTCCACGTGTAGGTGAAGACGGTGCCCCGGCCGTCGTGTGGTGCCCACGTCCAGTCGAGGGAGTTGCAGACGTAACACACCTCGGTCGGCGGATGACGATGGGTGCCGCACGCGCTGCACACCTGCACGACGAGCTCGCCGCGTCCGGCAGCCAGCCAGTAGCCCCCGGTGGTGGGGTCAGGGGCGGGCCCGGGGAGACCGGGCATCTGGTCGCTCATCGTGCTCCCGTCAGGATCATGCCGCTGGTCGGCGCGGGCCCGGCGCCCCCGACGACGAGCACGTTGGTCGCGCCCTCGATCTGGTTGATCGCGGTGCCGCGGATCTGTCGCACCGCCTCGTTCACGTGGGTCATGCCGTGCGTGTACGCCTCCGCCAGATTGCCGCCGTGCGTGTTCACGGGCAGCGGGCCGTCGAGCCCGAGGTTGCCGGCCGCCGCGTACGGACCGCCCTCGCCCTTCGCGCAGAACCCGAAGTCCTCGAGCGCCATCAGCACCATTCCCGTGAAGTGGTCGTAGACCATCGCCGCATCCATGTCGGAGATCGACATCCCGGAGAGGCGGTACAGCTCGTCGGCGACCACGCGGTGGCCGCTCGACGCGAAGTCGACGTCGGGTTGGTTGTAGAAGCTCATCAACGCGTTGCCGAACCGGAACGGCGCGCCCGCCGACGCGGCGGCGATGTACGCGGGTACGTGCTGCAGGTCCCGCGCCCGTTCCGCGGACGCGATCACGACCGCGCACCCGTAGTCGGACTCCATGCAGAAGTCGAAGAGGCGCAGCGGATCGGCGATCATCGCGCTCGCCTGATGGTCGTCGACCGTGATCGGCTCGCGGAAGCGCGCGTTCGGATTCGTGGTTGCCATGTCACGCGCGTTGATCGCGACGTGCGCCATCTGCTCGCTCGTCGTGCCGACAGGTGCATGTGACGCCGCACTGCGAGGGCGAACATCTGGCCCGGTGACTGCAGCCCGTAGGGCACCGAGAACGCGAACGGTCCGCCCACTGCCGGGATGCCCTGGCCGATCTGGCCGAACGCCTGGCCGTAGCGCTTGTTCGCCTCCATGGTGGCGACCTTGTGCACCACCACGAAGTCGGCCTGGTCGGTGGCGACGGCCATCGCCGCGTTCTGGAACGCGCCGCACATCGACGCGCCGCCCCCACCCCACGTCTGCGACGCGTACCGGAGCCGTTCGGCGCCGAAGGCGGCCATGAGCTCGGCCGGTTCCACCGAGCTGTAGTACGACGAGTAGCCGTCGACGTCCTTCGGTCGGATGCCGGCGTCGTCGCACGCGGCGGTGATGGCCTCGATCGCGAGGCGCACCAGCCCTTGTTCGGCGAACTCGCCGCGCCGACCGAACGGCACCGCGCCGATGCCGACGATCGCGGCTTGGTTCTTCACGTCCAGCAACGAGCACTCCCTGGGCTTGGTGGATTCGGTCGTCTCACGCGTTGAGCGCAGCCCGCGCCCGGATCACGACGGTGTCGTGTCCTTCCGGTCGCGCCAGGTGCTCGGCAGTTGGAAGTAGCACTTCCCACGGGCGACCATGACTTCGTCGGTGTCGTAGACGTGGACGTCGACGATCGCGGTCGCCTTGCCGACGCGCACGACGTCGCCGCGTGCTGTGTAGACGCGACCGAGGGGCATGCCGTGCAGGTAGTCGACCTGCAGGCTCACAGTCGGCGCGCCGGTGCCGATCACCGACAGCAGGGCCATGCCCGCGACGTCGTCGACGAGCAGCGCGGTGTAGCCACCATGCACGTTGCCCACCGGGTTGCCCCAGTCGTCGGGCGGGGTCCACGTGACCTCGCTGTGCCCGTCGGCCATCGTCGTGTTGCTCATGTGCCGCGGGCGGTAGGGATGGGTCGCGTCGATCACGACGCGCACCCTACCGACTGTCGCCGGCGGACCGGTTCGCCTCCCACTCCGTACGGAGCAGCGTGTAGACACGGAGCGGGACGCCGAGTGCTGCGACCAGCCGCGGGTCTCCCACGTCTCGATGCGCCGTTCCAGGAACGTTCGTGTCTCGTCGCCGTCGCGACCGCGCTGGTCGGGATACCACCACACCTCGGGCTTGGCGAAGATCGCGCAGAGGTCGTCGAGATCGTCGTCGCGCCACCGGCGCAGGACGAGACGCTCGGTCGTCACTTCGAAGGGATCGGCCAACGGATCTGCAGCCACGACGTCAGCCCAGCTCGGGCAGGTCCTGGTCTCCCGCCAGCGAATCGGCGTACAGGTCACCCAGCTCGTCGACGCGCTCGAGCACCTCCGCGGGCGTGAACGCGAACGCGCGCGGGTCGCCACCGTCGGCGAGTTCGCCGAGCTCGTCCCACGACAGCGGCGTCGACACGCCGGGCACGTCGGTGGCGCGCAACGAGTACGCGCACACGGTGGTCTTGTGGCGGTCGTTCTGACTCCAGTCGACGAACACGCGGCCGCCACGCTGTTCCTTCGCCATGGTGACGGTGACGCGCTTGGGATCGCGCGACTCGAGCACCTTGCCCAGCGCGAGCGCGAACCCCTTCGTGGTCTCGGCATCGACCGACGGCCGGACCCCCACCGACAGGTGCAGTCCCTTGGCGCCCGAGGTCTTCGCCACCGCTCGCATCCCCAGCTGGTCGAGGAGGTCGTGCAGCTCGAGCGCGACGCGCGCGCAGTCGCCGAGATCGGTGTCGGGTCCCGGGTCGAGGTCGAACACGATCGCCGACGGCTGCCACGGATCGGCGGCGCGCGCTTGCGGCGTGTGCAGCTCGAGGGCTGCGAGGTTCGCGGTCCACACCAACGCGGGGACGCTGTCGAGCGAGCACGCCGCGATCTCGGAGTCGGCGTCGAGGGGCACGGTGTCGAGCCACTGCGGCCGGTGGCCGGGGCAGCGCTTCTCGAAGAACCGCTCACCGGCGATGCCGTCGGGCAGGCGCACCATGGTGACCGGCCGATCCTGGAGGTGGGGGAGCATGGTGGCCCCGATCCGGGCGTAGAAGTCGATCACCTGGCCTTTGGTGAAGCCGGTGGCGGGGTACAGCACCTTGTCGAGGTTGGTCAGGCGCAGGCGCCGGCCGTCCACCTCCACGTGTGTCGCCGGTTCCGCACCCGGAGATGGGCGCTTCTTGACCGGCCTGTTGGAGGGAGGGGCCACGACCTGCGAAGGTAGTGGCAGCGGAAGATTGGAGAGACCGCCGTGCCGCAAGCCATCTGGACGGGTTCGATCAGCTTCGGGCTCGTGACCGTGCCCGTGCGCCTCGTGTCGGCCACGAAGTCGCAAGACGTGCGCTTCAACCAACTCGAGGCCGCCACCGGATCGCGCATCCGTTACCGCCGGGTGTCGGAGCAGACCGGTGAGGAGGTGCCCAACGACCAGATCGTGAAGGGCTACGAGCTCGAGAACGGTCATTACGTGCTGCTCGACAACGACGAGCTCGCCGCGCTCAAGCCGTCGGCCAACCGCATGATCGAGATCGAGGACTTCGTCGACCTCTCCGAGATCGATCCCGTCTACTTCGAGCAGCCCTACTACCTCGTGCCCGACAAGGACGCGGCCAAGGCCTATCGCCTGCTGTCGCGCGTCATGGAGGACGAGAACAAGGTCGCCGTGGGTCGGTTCGTGCTGCGGTCGAAGGAGGCGCTGGTCGCGATCCGTCCGATCGACGGCATGTTGTGCCTCGAGACGATGCGCTACGCCGACGAGGTGCTCGCGCCCGAGCGCGAGCTCGTCGACGCCCAGCCCGAGCCGAGTGAGCGTGAGTTGGACATGGCGCGCCAGCTCGTCGACACCCTCTCGGGCACGTTCGACCCCGAGAAGTACCACGACGAGTACCGCGAGGAAGTGCTCGCGTTGATCGACCGCAAGGCTGCGGGCGAGGAGATCGTGGCGCCGGCCGCCCCCGAGGAGCCGGCCAAGGTCCTCGACCTCATGGCCGCACTCGAGGCCAGCCTGGCGCGCACCGGGTCCAAGCAGGGGAGCGGTGGCGCATCCAAGCGCGCCGCGACCAAGACCGCGGCGAAGAAGGCCGCAGCCAAGAAGGCGCCCGCCAAGAAGCCGGCTGCGAAGAAGGTGACGGGCGCGGCGAAGCGCACGCGCAAGTCGGCGTAGTCACGTCCCCGCGTCCGTGACCCGCTTCCCGATCCGGTTCACCGGTGCGAACCAGATGATGGGCGCCAACGGCCTGGTGGCCGCGCTGACGCCCGCTACGCCGTCTGACGGACCGCTACCTGCGGGCGACGACGAGGCATCCGCCGCCGGCTGACCATCACTCCGGCGTGGTCGCTGTCGAGCCACCCGCACTCGCACAGCTCACCGTCGGCTCCGCGGAAGCTGGCGCACGCTTCGAACCGCACCGAATCGGCGCGGAACACCATGGCGTCGAGCCTGGTGGCGTCGAGCAGTCGTGGGCTCATGGGAAGGTCCTCCTGGGCTTCGCCCCGGAACGAATCACACGGCTGTAACTCGCGGGGTCACTGTACATCCAGGGCACCATCGCGCCGAGGTATGACACTGATGGACGAGCAATTGACCCCCGAACCGCAGGACGAACCGGGCATCCAGGTCGACTTCCTCCTGCCCGAGGGCGCCGAGGGCTTCACCCGCCTCGTGCGGCGCTGCTACGGCGACTCCTACGACGCCGCGTGGGTCTACGACCCCGCCGAGGTCGCGGATCGGTTGCGGCGCGGCACTCTCTGGTCGACGGTCGGCATCGCCGCCGACGGCGAGGTCGTCGCCCACGTGGGGCTGGGGCGCCAGCGACCCGACGACGACGTCGCCGAGTCGGGCCAGGCCGTGGTCGACCCCGACTACCGCGGGCGCCACCTCTTCACGCTGCTGAAGCGCCGCGCCGCGGCCCAGGCCGCCGAGCGCGGCCTCTTCGGGCTCTTCAGCGAGGCCACCGCCGCGCACCCCTACAGCCAGCGCGCCAACGTTGCGCTCGGTGCGGTGGAGACCGGCCTGCTGCTCGGCTACATCCCGGCGACGGTCGAGTACGAGGCGATCGACGCGAAGTCACATCGCCAGTCGGTCGTCCTCTACTACTTGAAGACGAACGACGGGCACACGCGTCCCGTGTACGCACCGCAGCGCGACCGCCGGATGGTCGAGACCATCGTGCAGCGCGCCGGACTGCGCGGCACCGTGCGAGACGCCACCGACGAGCCGTCGATCGCCACCACCGACGTGCACGTCGACGACCGCACCGACCACAACGACCGCGTCGTCACCGTGCGCACCGTCGGGCACGACCTGCTCGACGCAGTGCTCGTCGCCCGCGACGACGCCCTCGCGCGCGCGGCCGACTGCGTGTACGTCGACCTCCCACTCGCCGATCCCGGCACCCAGCGTCACGGCGACGGCCTGCGCGAGCTCGGATTCACCTTCGGTGGGATCTTCCCCAACCGTCTGCACGACTGCGACGTGCTCCGCTACCAGTACCTCGACCGCGTCACCCTCGACACCAGCGACATCGCGCTCGCGTCCGACCACGGGCGCGAGCTGCTCGACTACGTCACGGCGTGACGACGCCTCCGGCGGTGCCGTCGGGGCGGCTCTCTTCCTCGGCGAGCCTCGCGGCCTCGACGTCGGTGGGCACCTCGACCATCTCGGCTGGTTCGGCCGACGCGTCCACCGCGGCGACCGGAGCGGGCGGCGCCTTCTTGCCGTTCGACGAGCTCGTCCCGAAGTAGCGCATCAGCGTCGCGGCCAGGCCGTCGAACGAACCGCCGCCGCCCCCGGTGACCAGCACCTCGGGCACCACGGTGATGTGGCCGTCGGCCACGGCGTTCGCCACCGCCACCACCGCGGTGGCCCCACTGCCGAGCGCTTCCTTCTGCGCCTCGAAGCCGGTGGCCCGGGCGAGACCGAGTGCTTCGGTGGCCTTGGCCTCGGCGAGACCGATCGCTTGGCGGCGCGCCGCCTCCGCCTGACCGGTGAGCTGCACGTAGGCCGCCTCGCCCTTCGCTTCCTGCTCGCGTGCCTGCGCCTCGTTGGTCTTGATCTGCACGCCGACCTGCGCGCTGGCGAGCTGCGACTGCATGTTCGCCGTGCCCTTGGCCTTCTCCATCTCGATGCGTGACGTCTCCGCGCGCTGCTGCTCCTCGAACGTCGCCTTCTCCTGGTTGGCGATCTCGCGTTGCGTCAGGACGAGCACCAGCTCCTGCGGGAACGCGACGTCCTGGATGTAGACGCCCTTGGTCTCGACCTCGTACTGGCTCAGGTAGCGGGTGATGGCCTCGAACGCGGCGGCCTGCACCTCGCGGCGGGTCTCGATGAACTTGATCGCCTCGAGCGCCTGCAGCGTGTTGCGGAAGTGGTTGCCCACCGCGCTCTGCAGCACCTCGCTCACGAGGTTGCGCATGGTGCCGACCATCGAGATCACCTTCGGCGCCTTGGTGTCGGGCACGTGGATCTGCACCTGCAGGTCGATCTGGAAGATGAAGCCCTCGCGGCTCTTGCCGACGATCGACGACAGCTGCGCGTCGAGGTCGTGCGCCTCCGAGGTCGCGTCGGCCCAGTTGAGCGTGAGGATGAACGTGGGCACGATCTCGGCCGCGTACACGCGCGGGTTGATGGCGTACTTACCCGTGCGCAGCGGCTCCTGCCAGATGCCGCGGTGGCCGGGGCGCACGATGGACCCGAACTTGAACTCGCTGCCCGACGTGTCGGCCGTCGGCAGGCCCACGAAGCCCTTGATGACCGCGACCTCGCCCTGATTGACCACCAGCATCGGCACGAGGTCGACGCGGATGAGGAACGGGTTCAGCAGGTAGGCGCCGTAGAGCAGCGGGTCGTGCTGCAGCCCGATCTTGCCGCCGTGGTCGAGGAACGCCTGGAAGTCCTGGTAGTTGTTGTGCAGCGTGTTCTTGCTGCCGAGCAGCAGGTCGATGAGCTCGGCGTCGGTGGTGGTCGTGCTCCCGCCCGCGTTCGACGCCTCGATCGCCGCCACGTCCTCGAACCCGCCGAGCCGACTCGCGATGTCGCCCGACGGCAAGGGCTCGCCTTCGAGCGCGGTCACCACCCCGACGAGGTCGATGCCGCCGGTGTCCGGTGCGATGACCACGACCCGGAGCTGGTCGGCGGAGAGGCCGAACGACTCCGGCGAGAGCTGGTTCCCCTTGGCCTGGTTGGCGAGGTCGGGCGAGAGGGGCTGGCCGTAGACGGTCTGGGGCGTGAGCACGAGGAACGCCACCGGATGGACCGGCACGAGCGTGCCCGGTGGCAGGACCGGGCGTTGCACACCCTTCTGCCCGCCGGCATCGACGAAGGCGTGGAGGCTGGAGAAGTTGGCCAGCTCCGGCTTGTACACCGCGCTCTTCGCACCGATCGGGAGCGGGTCGCCCACTTGCGCGATCACCACGCCGATCTCGCCCGCGGGGACCTGCACCCACGGGAACTTCTTCACCCCGAAGAGCGGCCAGAGCTTGAACCGCAGCCCGGGCATCATCAGCGTGGCCTGGTAGCCGGCCTCGCCGCGGAACGCGACCGGGTTGTCCTCACTGAGCTTGCGGAACGCGAAGCGCTTCGCGACCAGCCCCACCTGGGCGGCACCGATCGAATGGAACGACTTCCACACCACGATCACGACCAGCGCGATCACGATGATGCCGACGATGACTTCGACGCCCATGTCCCGAACCTCCGCGGATTTCGAATCCCGGCTGCGCGCCCGGAACCTCCGGCCTACTTGTCCGGATCGTACAGTGACGCCGATGCACCCGTCGCCGGCCGTCGACCTCCTCGCGGCCTCGTCCACCGACACCACCGGGTTCGTCCCGCAGGTCACCGAGCTCGTGCGCATCAACCCGAACGCGCACGACTCGAGCTGGCCGCCGGTCCTGATCGTCTGCGTCGCGGTCGTGGTGCTCGGCGGGTTGTTCGCCGCGCTCGTGTTCCTCCGACGCGCGCGCGAGGCCGCGCGTCCAGCCCGAAGGCCGCTCGATGGCTGACGACACCACGCCGCAGTGGGAACGCTGGCTCCAGTCCGCGCAAGTGGTCGCGGGCGACGCGATCCGCGCGAGTTGGCAGCACGTCGAACGCCTCGGCACCATCGGGCCGCGCAGTCGACGGGCGCGCGCGTTCCGTCGTTTCGGTGCCGGCTCGGCGATCTGCTTCCCCGTCGCCGCGCTCTACGGCGAGGAGTACATCGAGCTCGGTGAGGGCTGCATCATCGGGCCCTACAGTTCCCTCTCGGCCGGCGTGATGCCCGGTCAGGTGCTCGACCACTCACCGGTCGTCACCATCGGTGACCGGGTGCTCATCGGCAAGGGGAGCGGCATCGTCGGTCATCACACCGTCGAG
>DASXXX010000050.1:0-8256 GCA_036502765.1 Acidimicrobiia bacterium
CCCTGGCCGCTCTGCAGCATGTCGCCGACCGCGAGACCCTGCGGAG
Source organism: Acidimicrobiia bacterium (assembly GCA_036502765.1). GTDB lineage: Bacteria > Actinomycetota > Acidimicrobiia > IMCC26256 > DASPTH01 > DASUAS01. The sequence goes on from DASXXX010000050.1 coordinate 47, forward strand.
CGATGATGTAGCGCTTCTCGCCGTCGAGGTAGTGCAGCAGCGCGATGCGCGCGTTGCGGTTGGGGTCGTACTCGATCGACGCGACCTTCGCCGGCACGCCGTCCTTGTTGCGACGGAAGTCGACGACGCGGTACTTCTGCTTGTGGCCACCGCCGCGGTGACGCGAGGTCATGCGGCCGTACGAGTTGCGCCCGCCCGTGCGCGGCTTGGGCTTGGTGAGCGACTTCTCGGGCTTGTCGCGGGTGATCTCCGAGAAGTCGGAGACGGTCTGGAACCGGCGACCCGGGCTGGTGGGCTTGCGCTTGCGGACCGGCATCCTCAGCTCCCGAAGATCTCGATCGAGTCGCCCTCGGCGAGGGAGACGATGGCCCGCTTCGAATCGGGGCGCGAGCCGTAGCCACCGGTGCGACGGTTGCGCTTGCGCTTGCCCTTGCGGTTGACCGTGTTCACGTTGGTGACCTTCACGCCGAAGATCGTCTCCACCGCGTGGCGGATCTCGATCTTGTTGGCGTCACCGGCGACGACGAACGTGTACACGTTCGCGTCGAACGCGGCGTACGACTTCTCCGACACCACCGGCTTGATGATGATGTCGCGCGGGTTCTTGTTGCTCATTCCCCCGCTCCCTCTTCCACGGCACCGGCTGTTCCGTCGGTCGCGATCTCGACCGCCACCTCGTCGACTTCGACTTCGGCTTCGGCCACGTCACTTGGCTTGTCGGTGCTGAAGCGGGTCACCGCAGCCTCGAGCGTCGCCTTGCTGAAGACGAGCCAGTCGCTGACGAGCACGTCGTAGGTGTTGAGCTCGTCGGGGATGACGATCTGCACACGGGCACCGAGGTTGCGGAACGACTTCCACACCGCGTCCTCGTCACGCTCGAGCACCAGGAGCACTCGGGCGTCGCGCTCACCGGGAGTGCGCAGGCCGACGGCTGCGAGCAACTCGATCGCGTCCTTCGTGCGGGGCTCGGTGATGCCCCAGTCGTCGAGGACGAGCACCTTGCCCTCGGCGGCACGGTCGGACAACGCCGAGCGCAGCGCGAGCTTGATCATCTTCTTGGGGGTGCGCTGGCGGTAGTCGCGCGGCTTCGGGCCGTGCGCCACACCACCACCACGCCAGTGCGGCGCGCGGATCGAGCCCTGACGGGCGCGGCCGGTGCCCTTCTGGCGCCACGGCTTCGCACCACCACCGCGGACCTCGGCCCGGGTCTTGGTGCTGTGCGTGCCGGAGCGGGCGGCCGCGAGCTGGGCGGTGACCACCTGGTGCATGACCGCGGTGTTGGGCTCGATGCCGAACAGCTCGTCGGGCACGTCGACCGTCCCGGCGCCGCCGCCGGTCGCGTTCTTCACGTCGAGCTTCACTCGGCACCCCCTGCAGCGCCTGTGGACTGGACGACCGGCCGCTTGGCTGCGTTCCTCACGAACACGAGGCTGCCGTTCGGGCCCGGGACCGCGCCCTTCACGAGGATGATGCCGCGCTCGGCATCGCCCTCGACCACCTCGAGGTTCTGGGTGGTGGTGCGCTTGTTGCCGTGCTGGCCCGCCATCTTCATGCCCTTGAACACGCGGGCGGGGGTGGCGCAGGCGCCGATGGAGCCGGGCGAACGGTGCTTCTTGTGGTTACCGTGGGAGGCGCCCTGGCCCTTGAAGTTGTGGCGCACCATTGCCCCGGTGAAGCCCTTGCCCTTGCTGATGCCGGTGACGTCGACCCGCTCGCCGGCACCGAACACGTCGGCCCCGATGACCTGGCCGATCTCGAAGCCGCTCAGGTCGTCGACCCGCAGCTCGGCGAGATGTCGCAACGCCCCGGCGTCGGCCTTCTTGAGGTGGCCGAGCTCGGGCCTGGACAGGCGCTGAGGCTTGGTGTCGCCGAACGCGAGCTGGACGGCGGAGTAGCCGTCGCGCTCGGGTGTCTTCAGCTGGACGACGCGGCACGGCCCGGCTTCGATCACCGTCACCGGCACGACGCGGTTCTCGTCGTCCCAGATCTGGGTCATGCCGAGCTTGCGCCCGAGGATCCCTTTGGCAGACATGGTGAGTCCCGGAGTCTTTCGGTTTCACGCGAACGCTCCGCCCGGAGCAAGGACCCCGGCGGAGCGTCGATCGGTTGTGCTGCACGGTTCTGGGCTGCGCGCCCAGCCTGCGCAGACGTCGGTTGGCGAACAAAACGAACAAGGAAGGCGCCGGTGGGATGGCCTGTGGCCGACCCGACTGGCGAGCCCGGAAAGACTACCCGCTCTGCGCGCGGGGAGCCAAGTCGCCGTTCCCGCCCTCCTGACGTTCAGATTCCCATCAGACCGAGGCTCATCCGACGTGGGTGATGACGGCCCGGAGCGATTCGCCGTACGTTGACGCCCTTGTCGGGCTCGTACGTCTCGCTTCCAGCGGGCTGGTCGCGCGCCGACCCCGCGGGGCTCGGTCCGTTCGTCACGCGCGAGCGGTTCCGTGCGCCCGACGGCCACGAGGTCGAGTGGACGTTCCCCGAACGCACCCGAGCCCGTTCGTCGGCCCCGTCGACCACATCGCACTGAACCCGGAGGTTCACCCATGGCACTGCACCGCAAGAGCACCGAAGAGAACCCGATCGAGCTCAACCCCTTGTACTGCCAGGGGGGCGAAACCGGACACGCGCCCCGCCACACGCTGCCGGAGGGTGAGCTCGACCCCGACGTCGCGTACCAACTCGTGCGCGACGAGCTGATGCTCGACGGCAATTCGCGGCTCAACCTCGCCACGTTCGTCACCACGTGGATGGAGCCGCAGGCGCAGAAGCTCATGTCGGAGACGTTCGACAAGAACATGATCGACAAGGACGAGTACCCGCGCACGGCCGAGATCGAGATGCGCTGCGTCAACATGCTCAGCCGGCTGTGGAACTCGCCCGACACCGAGCAGGCGACCGGCACGTCGACGACCGGATCGAGTGAGGCGGCGATGCTCGGCGGGATGGCGCTGAAGTGGCGCTGGCGCGACCGGCAGAAGGCGGCGGGCAAGCCGACCGACAAGCCCAACATGGTCATGGGCTCCAACGTGCAGATCTGCTGGGAGAAGTTCTGTCGCTACTGGGACGTCGAGGCCCGCCTGGCCCCCATGGAAGGCGAGCGGTACCACCTCAACGCCGAGGAGGCGGTCAAGCGCTGCGACGAGAACACCATCGGCGTGGTGCCGGTGCTCGGGTCGACGTTCGACGGCAGCTACGAGCCGGTCGCCGACATCTGTGCCGCGCTCGACAAGCTCCAGGTCGAGCAGGGCCTCGACATCCCCGTGCACGTCGACGCCGCCTCGGGCGGGTTCATCGCGCCGTTCCTCGATCCCGACCTGTTCTGGGACTTCCGGTTGCCGCGCGTGCAGTCGATCAACACGTCGGGACACAAGTACGGCCTCGTGTACCCCGGCGTCGGCTGGGTGATCTGGCGCAACCCCGACGCGCTGCCCGACGACCTCGTGTTCAAGGTGAACTACCTCGGCGGCGACATGCCCACGTTCGCACTCAACTTCTCGCGACCCGGCAACCAGATCGCGGCGCAGTACTACAACTTCCTCCGCCTCGGGTTCGACGGCTACCGCCGCGTGCAGCAGACGTCACGCGACGTGGCGCGGTTCCTCGCCGACTCCGTCGGGGCCATGGACCACTTCGAGCTCATCACCGACGGCAGCGAACTCCCGGTGTTCGCGTTCACGCTGAAGCCCGGCATCGACAACTACACGGTCTTCGACCTGTCGGAGCGGCTCCGCGACCGCGGCTGGCTGATCCCGGCGTACAGCTTCCCCGAGAACCGCCAAGACCTCGACGCGCTGCGCGTCGTCGTGCGCAACGGTTTCTCGCGTGACCTCGCCGACCTGCTCGTCGCCGACCTCCAACGGCACACCACGTACTTCGACAAGTTGACGGCGCCACTGCCCGACGCCGGAGCGCGTAGCTTCAGCCACTGACATGGGACGACTCGACGGCAAGACCATCATCATGATCGGCGGCGCGCAGGGCATCGGGCGCGGGTGTGTGCTCGCGGCCGCGTCCGAGGGCGCGCACGTGGTCGTGGCCGACCTCAACGAAAGCGGTGCGCGCGACGTCGCGGCGGAGGCGTCTGCACGCGGCGCGACCGCCATCGGACACGGCGTCGACGTGGTGGAACGCGAGCAGGTCGACGCGCTGGTGGCCGCGACGGTCTCCGAGTACGGCCAGCTCGACGGCCTCGTCAACCTGGCCTATTGGCACAAGGGTGCGGTCCCGCTCATCGAGCTCGAGGCCGACGACCTGGCGCGCGAGCTGCACGTCGACGTCGTCGGATGTCTGGTGGCGATGCAGGCGGTGTACCCGCACCTGCGCGAGCGGGGCGGGAGCATCGTGAACTTCAGCTCCGCAGCAGGCGTCGAGGGACTCGCCGAGCGCGCCGCCTACTCGGCGGCCAAGGCCGGCGTGCGCCTGCTGAGCCGCACCGCTGCGCTCGAGTGGGGGCGCGACCAGATCCGCGTGAACACGGTGTGCCCGTTCTCGATGTCGGAGAGCCTGGCCGCCGCCGTCGCCGCGGGGACGGTCGACCAGGCCCATCTCGACGGGGTGAGCCCGCTCGGACGGCCCGGCGACCCCGAGCACGACGTGGGTGCCGGGGTCGCGTTCCTGTTGAGCGACGACTCGCGCTACCTCACCGGGCACACGATCGCGCTCGACGGCGGCGGGCTCGCGCTCTAAGAGGCGCGCGCCACCGACTCGTCGACACCGGACATCGCCGCCGCGCGCAACAACCGGATCACCGTGGGATGGACATCCCTCCGTGACGCCAGGTGCAGCGCGGCGACGATGGTGCTCGACCGGTGGTCGGTCCACTCGGCGAGGTTGTCGGCCGCGTCGCGCAACTGACCGTCGCTCACGAAGTGCGACGGCGCCGCGAACTCGGCCAACACGAGCAGCTCCTCGGGCGTGATCGCCGAACCCGAGAACACCTGCATGCTTCCGTCGTTCATGGCTGCCTCCGGTGGTTCTCCGTTCTCCAACCGTCTGGGCCTCCCATGGCATACCCGTTCCGCGGTCGGCTCACACCGTGCCCGACACTCCGACCACAAGGGACGAGACGTAGCCACTCGTCACGTTCCCGGTCATCGAGGGCGTCTGCAACGACACGCCGTCGCTGAACACCATGTCGGTGGCGAGCGACGTGCGCGCCAGGTTGGTCGCGGCCTGCTCGTAGCCGGACGTCGCGTACACCGCTTCGCACACGTCCTGCGGCAGCGCGATCTGCGACGTCACCAACTTGGTGCCGCCGCTGGTCGCGGCGTCGACGCTGGGGTAGACCTCGAAGTGGACGTGCGGCCAACGACCGTCGTACGCCGCAGGGAAGATGCTGGTGAAGGTCACGAGCCCGTTCTTGTCGGCGGGCTGCACCCCGCGCAGGTAGTTCGCGTCCGACGCGCTCTGGTACATCGAGTAGTCGCCGCCGCGGTCGCAGTGCCACACGTACACCGCCGCGCCTTCGAGCGGCGTGCACCCCTGGTCGACGTCGACGACGGTGAACTGGATCGTGTACGGCACGCCCTCGGCGGTGCCACTCGCGCCGTCGAAGCTGGTGCGGATGTCCTTGCGCACGACGCCGCTCTCGCTCAGCACGTCGGGCCCGTTGGACCCGTCGCCCGGGTACGGGCCACCGGTCTCCTCGGGGATGGCGGAGCACGAGGTGACGGCAGCCGCTGCCGAACCGGTCGTCGTGGTCGTCGCGCCCGACGCGCTCGCGCCGTTGGACCCGCTCGTGGTCGCGGTGGCGCTCGACCCGTCGCTGCCGCCGGAGCACCCGGCGGCGAGCAGGCCGAGACCACCGAGCAACGCGAGCGCCCCGCGGCGGGTCACGGGGCGCTGGCGCAGTTGGAGATCAGTGCCGTCTTCATCGGTCATGACGACAGGATGCCGGTCCTACTTTCACCCCACCTGAGAGACGATCAAGAACGCGGTAAGGCTGAGACCGCAGAACTACGACGATGCGTGTGTCACACTGCAGCCGGATGAGGCCGCGGGCGATACTTCTCTTCGCAGCGATCCTGACGGTTGCCGGGATCACGGCGGGTTGCCTTCCGCCCCCACCCCCGCCCCCACCCCCGCCCCCACCGACGAACCTGTCGATCGTCACCACGCCGAACCTCGTTCCCGGGTTCGACCCGTCGGTGGTCGATTACGTGAGCCGGTGCAGCGGTACGTCGGTGTCGGTGTCGGTGGAGGCACCCGTCGGTACCTCCGTGTCGGTCGACGGCGGTGGCTGGGCCACCGGCAGGTTCACCGCGTCCGTCACGCGCGCGGAAGGACAGACCTTCACGATCATCGTCAAGTCGCGGTCGGCCCCTGCGATCACGCATTTCGTGCGGTGTCTGCCCGACGACTTCCCGAACTGGACCGCCGCCAGCTCAGGGTCGACTGCTGCCGAGTGGTACATCACCAATCCGATCGACGGTTTCGCCCCCACGCATTCCGTCATCTTCGACACCAACGGGGTTCCCGTGTGGTGGAGTCCGGTCCAGGCCACGCACTTCACGACACTGCTCCCCGACGGAAACCTGGCGACCATGGTCGGGAACGGTGTCGAGGAACGCCGGTTCGACGGTTCGCTCGTGCGCACCGTGACCACCGTGAATGGCCCAGCCGATGGGCACGACGTGCTGCTCCTGCCCAGCGGCAACATGGTGATGGTGGCGAACGTCACCCGCAGCGGCGTCGACCTCACCGCGATCGGTGGCCCGGCGAGCACGAGCATCATCGACCAGGTGATCGAAGAGATCGACCCTACGGACGGGCATCTGGTGTGGTCATGGGACACCGCCGACCACATCCCGGTCACTGCGATGGATCCTCAATGGCAGACCCAGTACGTCACGGACGCCACCGCGCCGTACGACGTGTTCCACTGGAACTCCATCGAACCCACTGGAACTGGATTCATCGCGTCGTACCGTCACCTTGACGCCATCTACGAGATCGACCAGACCAGCGGCGACATCGGCTGGAAGCTCGGCGGTTCTGCGCAGGCCGAGAGCCTGACCGTCGTGGACGACCCGGTGTTCACGGGCGGGAGTCACTTCGGCGGTCAGCACGATGCGCGCCTCTTGGGTGACGGCACGCTGACGTTGTTCGACGACGGCTCGAACCTCGGTCGCGCGCCACGGGCCGTGCGCTACGACATCGATGAGAACGCGCACACCGGCACGCTCGTCGAGTCGGTCGCGGACCCAGACATCAGCGCGTCGTTCTGCTGCGGCAGTGCGCGCATGATGGGCACCGACGACTGGGTCATCGGCTGGGGTGGCACCGCGACCGGCTCCGAATACGCCGGGGGCGCACGTCACTTCTCGATCTCGTTCCCCGGCCTGTTCCTCTACCGGCTCACTCCGGTGCCATTCGGGGTGCTCAACCGCGATGCGCTTCGTGCGGGGATGGACGCGCAGTACGACAGCGGTACCTTCGCCGCCCAGTCGGAGTCGTCCGCGTCAGCTGTCCCGACCCTGCCATGACCGCGCGGCGTGTCGGGTGTCCCGGCCGGGCGGAGACCGCGTGTCGTGCCGCGACACGAGATGTCCCCAGTCCGATGGACGTCGGCTCTGGTCGGCAGGAGCGGTGTTCGGAGTCGCTGACGCTTCCACCTGGCTTCGATCTCGACCACCACCGGCTACCTACGAGCTCGCCGTGTTGCAGACGAGCTGCTGCGTCTGGGTCGACACGCCAGCCGCGTACTTGCCTTTCGACCCCGACATCAGACGGAGATGGCTCCGCCCTTCCGGTGGTGCGACGGGGCGCGGATGTCGTCCCGGCGGTGTCAGTCAAACGAGCCGCATTCCCCGTAGCGGGAATAGCTCGACGAGGTCGTCGGAGCGCGGCGCAGCGCGTGCATGCGGAATCGTGACCCGGTTGCCGCCGACCATCGACGTCGACAACGCGATCGGGATCTGCACTGCCCAGGGCGCCCGTGAATACCGTCAGGGCGCCGCGTCACTTCGACCTGCCGGGCGAGCTTGACACTGTCGCTCAGATGAACCACGACAGTCGACCTTCAGGGATGTCGATGCCCCAAAACCGGAGGGCGTTAAGCGGTCTGTATCTTGATCTCGATGTCGACGCCCGCGGGGAGGTCGAGGCGCTGGAGGCTCTCGACCGTCTTGCTCGTGGGCTCGACGATGTCGAGGAGACGCTTGTGGATGCGCATCTCGAAGTGCTCCCGCGAGTCCTTGTCGACGTGC
>DASXXX010000051.1:0-4682 GCA_036502765.1 Acidimicrobiia bacterium
CGCGCCGACCTCGACGCGTTCGGCAAGCAGTCGCAGGACCGCGCCGCGGTGGCGTGGAGCGAGGGCCGCTTCGACACCCAGGTGGTGCCGATCGAGGCGCCGACGCTCGACGAGGACGGCGAGCCGAACGGCACCCACACCATCACTCGTGACGAAGGCCTGCGCGACACCACCCTCGAGGCGCTGGCCAACCTCAAGCCGGTGCTCGACCGCGATCCCGCCTTCCACACCGCCGGCACCGCGTCGCAGATCAGCGACGGCGCCGGCGCACTCCTGCTCATGACCGCCGAGAAGGCCGACGCCCTCGGGCTGCAACCGCGCGCGCGGATCATCGACACGTGCATCGTGGGCAGCGACCCGGTGTTGATGCTCACGGGACCGATCCCGGCCACCGAGCGCCTGCTCGAGCGCAACAAGCTCACCATCGACGACATCGACCTGTTCGAGATCAACGAGGCGTTCGCGTCGGTCGTCCTCGGCTGGCAGCGCGCCACCGGCGCCGACATGGAGCGGGTCAACCCGAACGGGGGCGCCATCGCGCTCGGGCACCCGCTCGGCGGCACCGGCACCATCCTGCTCACCAAGGCGGTGCACGAGCTCGCACGTTCCGGTAGCAAGCGCGCGCTCGTCACCATGTGCTGCGGCGGCGGGCTCGGCACCGGCACCATCGTCGAACGCTTCTGACCCACCCAAGCGAACATCTCGGAGTTGACCCCCACGGGCGTACGTCAACTGCGAGATGCTCGGCGAGCGGAAGTGAGCGACGGACCCGGCGGGGCGGCGGGCGGGTGACTCGCGACCTGGCGTAGATTCCGCGCCATGACCACGATTCCCGCACCCCCCGCCCCGCCGGGCCCGTCGCTCGCCGCGCGCTTCATCGGCAAGTCGGTCACCCGCAAGGAGGACCAGCGCCTCCTGACCGGCCACGGCCTCTACGTCGACGACGTGAAGGTCGCGGGCACGCTGCACGCGGCGTTCCTGCGCAGCGACCTCGCGCGCGCCGCCATCACCCACCTCGACACCAGCGCGGCCAAGGAGCTACCGGGTGTCGTCGCGGTGTACACGTGGGAGGACTTCAACGGGATCAGCGGTCCCGGCTACCACTCGATGATGAGCGAGGAGCTGGCGGTGCCGCCACCGCTCGCGATCACCGACGTGCGCTACGTGGGTGATCCGGTGGCGATGGTCATCGCCGAGACCCGCTACGTCGCGGAAGACGCGTGTGAGCTCATCGAGGTCGACTACGACCCCCAGACCGCAGTCGTCGATTACACGAAGGCCGCGGCCGACACCGAGAACATCGTGCACGCGGGCTGGGGGCTCGAGTCGAATGCCATGGTGCAGGTGCCGTTCACGCCCCTCTCCCCCGACCTCGACGACGTGTTCGCGTCGGCCGCGCACGTGATCGAGTGCGACGTGGAGCAGAACCGCTACGTCGCGATCCCCATGGAGACGCGCGGCATCGTGGCGTCGTTCCACAAGGGTCGGGAGGAGCTCGAGATCTCGTGCGCCACGCAGTCGGTGCACGAGACCAAGAATTTCTTCGCCCGCTACGTGCAGATCCCCGAAGGCCACGTGTCCGTCACCGCGCGCGATGTCGGGGGCGGCTTCGGTCAGAAGATGTTCGTGTACCGCGAGGAGTGCGCGGTCGTGCTCGCGTCGTACCTCCTCGGCCGACCGGTCAAGTGGATCGAGGACCGGCGCGAGAACCTGCTGTCGGCCGGCCACTCTCGCAACGAGGTCGCGCGCGTGAAGGTGGCGGTCGACGACGACGGCATCATCCAGGCCATCACCGCCGACCACGTGTGCGACGTCGGCGCGTATGCGGTGTGTCCGGCGGGCATGGACCCGATGCTGCTCCCGGGTCCGTACAAGACCCCTCGGCTCGGCTTCTCGATCGAGATGGTGTGGACCAACACCATGGGCAAGGCCGCCTACCGCGGGCCGTGGATGTTCGAGACCACCGCGCGCGAGATGGCCCTCGACCACGTCGCCGCCGAGATCGGCATGGACCCCGCCGAGTTGCGGCGGCGCAACCTGCTCGCGTTCGGCGACCTGCCGTTCACCACCCCGAGCGGCAACGTGTTCCAGGAGATCACGCCGCTCGAAACCCTGGAGCAGGCGCTGGAGCTCCTCGACTACGAGGCGTTCCGCGCCGAGCAGGCCGAGGCCCGCGCCGAGGGCCGTCACCTCGGGGTGGGCATCTGCTCCTACGTCGAGCCGACGTCGATGGGGAGCAACACCCTCGCCACCGAGGCGGCCACGGTGAAGGTGGAGACGAGCGGCCGCGTCGTCGCGTACCTCGGCACCACCGCCCACGGCCAGAGCATCGAGACCACGATGGCGCAGATCGTGGCCGAGCACCTCGGCGTGGCCTACGACGACGTCACCATCGTGCAGGCCGACTCGCGTTCGACGCCGTACGGACCGGGTACCGGTGGGAGCCGCACCGCGGTCGTCGCCGGCGGCGCCGCGCGCGAGGCGACCGTCGCGGTGCGCGAGAAGGTGATGAACGTCGCCGCGCACATGATGGAAGCGGCACCCGAGGACCTCGAGATCGCCGAGGGGGTGGTGTCGGTGCGCGGGACGCCGTCGAAGTCGGTGACGCTGCAGGACGTCGCCAAGCAGGCGTTCCACCGCGCCAACGAGCTCCCCGACGAGATGGAGGGCGGCCTCGAGGCCACGGTCCGCTTCCGGCCGACGCAGTTCCCCACGTGGTCGAACGCCACGCACATCTGCGTGGTGGAGATCGACGGCGAGACGTGGCTGCCCGAGGTGAAGCGCTACATCGTCTCGGAGGACTGCGGCCGCATGATCAACCCGATGGTCGTGGAGGGGCAGATCTTCGGCGGGGTCGTGCAGGGCATGGGCGGCGTGCTGCTCGAGGACTTCGTGTACGACGCCGAGGGCAACCCGCTCACCACCACGTTCATGGACTACCTCCCGCCGACGACCACCGAGGTGCCCGAGATCGAGGTCGGCCACATCGAGACCGTCTCGACCACCAACCCCGGCGGCTACAAGGGCATGGGCGAGGGCGGAGCCATCGGCGCGCACGCCGCGGTCGCGAACGCGGTTGCCGACGCGCTGCGTCCGCTCGGCGTGCAGGCCACGAAGACGCCCCTCGGTCCCGAGCAGATCTTCGCCCTCGTGGAAGCAGCAAAGGCGACGGCGGCTTGAGCATCGACGTCGAGCGCGCCGACAAGATCGTCACCGTCACGCTCAACCGCCCCGACAAGCTGAACGCGCTCGACCTCGAGCACATCCTCGCGTTCCGCGACTCGCTCCGTGGCCTCGACGACGACCCGTCGGTGCGCGCGGTCGTCCTCACCGGCGCCGGGCGCGGGTTCTGCGCCGGGGGCGACGTCACGTCCATGACCGGCGAGGGTGGCGGTTCCTCCGAGCCGTTGGATCTGCGAGCGGTCATGGAGGTGTCGGAGCTGCTGCACGGCATGTCGGCGTTCACCGTCGCCGCGGTCAACGGGCCGTGCGCGGGCGCGGGGCTGTCGTTCGCGTGCGCGTGCGACCTCCGCTACGCGGCGCGCTCGGCGGTGTTCGTGAGCGCGTTCCTGCGCGTCGGCAGCTCGGGCGACCACGGGAGCACGTGGGTGCTGACGCGCGCGGTGGGTCCAGCCAAGGCACGCGAGCTGCTGTTCCTCGGCGACCGGGTCGACGCCGACGAAGCCCTGCGGATCGGGTTGGTGAGTGCAGTGCTCGACGACGACGCGCTGCGCGACCACGTCGACGCGGTCGCGGCCCGGCTCGCGGCGATGCCGCCGAACGCGGCGCGGCTGATGAAGCAGAACCTCGACGACGCGCTCACGCTCCCCCTCGGCGCGTACCTCGACGCCGAGACCGCCCGCTTCGCGGAGGGCAGCGGCTCACCGGAGTCGATCGCCGCGGCCAAGGCGTTCCTGGCCGGGAGCTGAGTCGAGGATGGGAGTGCGCCTCAGCGACGACGAGGCCTGGGCCGAGCTGGCCGCGGCCCACACCGGCATCCTCACCACGCTGCGGCGCGACGGTCGGCCGGTCCCGCTGCCGGTGTGGTTCGTCGCGATCGACCGGCACGTGTACGTGCGCACGCCCACGCGCACCCGCAAGGTCGAACACGTGGAGCACGACCCGCGCGCGACGTTCCTCGTCGAGCGGGGCGAACAGTGGGCGGAGCTGTGCGCGGTGATGCTGCACGCCGACGTCGCGCTCCTCGGCGAGGGCAGGGAGCGCGACACCGTCGAGACCGCGCTCACCGAGAAGTACGCCGGCTTCCGCACCGAGAGCGCGCAGCTCCCCGACGCCACGCGCGCGCACTACGCGGTGGAGTCGGCGGTGCTGAAGTTGTCGCCCGTTGGGCGCCTGGTCACCTGGGACAACAGCAAGCTGCGCCTGCGCTGACCGTGCCGGGTAACGGCGGTCAGACCTCGGCGGCGGCGGTGTCCTTCTGCGACGGCCGCACCTTCGTGCCCTTCCACTCCGGGATGTCCTCGCCGACCTTGGCGCCGGGCATGCCGTCCTCGTGCTTCACGGCCCAGTGCGCGTGGTTGAGCTCGTGGAGCGTGAAGCACGCCTGCAGCGAGTTGTAGAAGCCCTGGTTGTCCTGGGTCTGGTTGACCGACTCCTTGATGAGCAGCGCGGCCATCGTGGGGATCTGCGCGATGCGACGCGCGAACTCGAGCGTGCGCTCC
>DASXXX010000052.1:0-20616 GCA_036502765.1 Acidimicrobiia bacterium
GGCCGTCACGTGGAGGAAGGTCGAGGAGCGGCTCGAGGTCGAGACCGACCCGATCCTGCGCCGCAACCTCGAGGTCCTCCTCGGGCACATGAAATCCGAGTCGGCCGGCGACATCGACGGTCTGCTCGAGACGCTGTCCGAGGACGTGCACTACCACGCGTACGGCGCGCCCGACCCCGCGAGCAGCCCGGTGGGCAAGGAAGGCGTGCGCGGCTTCTACGAGCGGTTCGTCGCGTCGGGCGCGGGACGCCTCCAGCTCGACATCGACCGGCTCGTGGTCGATCGTGACTGCATCCTCACCGAAGGCGTCATGCGCATGGCGTACCCCGGCCGGACGCTGCAGACGATGGGCATCACCGTCGACGATCCCGATGCGCACTACCTGTACGAGGCGCGCATGGCGACGCTGTGGCCGTTCGATGCCGACGGCCTGGTGCTGGGCGAGGACACCTACACCGGCAGCGACGGCTTCGCCGGCATCGCCGACCGCAAGCTCGACGAAGCCGACATCGTGGCGTTCCACGGGTAGCTGTCACACCCCGGGCGTAGATTCGGTCTACTTCCTCACATCGACTTCCCCGGTCGCCGCCCACATCGGGCTGATCGAGGAGGTTCGCGATGCCGCTGGACGCGGAGTCGCTCGTGCGCGCGCTCGCCGGCGAAGGCGACGTCGAGGGGATGCTCGTCATCGGGCTCGATGCTCGACACCATTTGTGCGGCGTCGGGGTCAATCCGCACCACCGGGCGCTGTCGTTCGTGAAGGTCTGGGAGCTCGAGGCCCTGCTGCGCGAGTTGGAGGCGTGCTCGCTCGTGGTCGGCCTGTTCCCGCCCGGACCGACGCGCGCACCCACGACACACGAGGTGGACGCGTTCGTCGGGCTCACCATGCGCGCGCACCGGGCACAGGTGCCGCTCGACGACTGCATCATCGCCCGCGGCAACCAGACCTGGTCGATGCGCGCGCTGAGCTCTTGTTGATCATGATCGACAAGAGGCGACGCGGCGCCAACCGCGGCCGGGGGCTGCACGAGGGCGAGAGCGTCGAGGTCGACGCCATCCCTTCGGCAATGGTCCGGAGAGGAGCCGCATGACTGGTTGACTGTGCCAATGGAATTCGAGACGAGGCCGTGGGGCGGGTATGAGGTGCTGTCCGACGAGCCGACGCACAAGGTGAAGCGGCTCACCGTCGAGCCCGGCCGGCGGCTGAGCTACCAGCGCCACGGGCGGCGGGCCGAGCACTGGTTCGTCGTCGCCGGCGAGGGTGTGGTGACGATCGACGGGCGAGAGCAGTCGGTGGCAGCAGGAACCGCGATCGACGTTCCCGTCGGCGCCGCGCACCGCATCGCCAGCACGGGCTCCGAACCACTCGTCTTCGTCGAGGTGCAGCACGGGAGCTACTTCGGCGAGGACGACATCGAGCGCCTCGACGACGACTACGGCCGGGCCGAAGCGCCGGCTTGAGTCAATCCCGACCTGACGAGTCGGACTTGTAGGATGGCGGGATGGCCGTGGATGTCCGTCTGCCCACCCTGCTGCGCGCGAACACCGACGGTGCCTCGTCGGTGGCGGCCGACGGGGCGACGGTCGGCGAGGTCTTCGGATCGCTCACCGACCGCTACCCGGGCCTGAAGGGCCAACTGGTCGACGACCAGGGCGGGCTGCACAAGTTCGTGAACGTGTACGTGAACGACGACGACATCCGGTACCTCGAGCGGCTCGATACCTTGGTGACCGACGGCGACGTGATCTCGATCCTGCCCGCGGTGGCGGGCGGCTGAGCCGAGCGCGGCTCGGCGACGTCAGCTCGGGACTGGTTCGGCGGCTGTCGTGCGCCACGAGAACATCCTCGGCGTCATCGGTGACACCCCGCTCGTCGGGGTGCACGCGCTGTCGCCCAACCCCGACGTCAAGATCTTCGCCAAGCTCGAGGGCCAGAACCCCGGCGGCTCGTCGAAGGACCGCATCGCGCTCAAGATGATCGAGCTGGCCGAAGAGGCGGGCGAGCTGAAGGCGGGCGACACGATCCTCGAGCCGTCGTCGGGCAACACCGGCATCGGCCTCGCCATGGTGGCGCGCCTGCGCGGTTACAAGCTGCGCGTGGTGATGCCCGAGAACGTGTCGATCGAGCGCCGTCAGCTGCTCGACATCTTCGGTGCCGAGATCGTGCTGTCACCCGCCGACGAGGGGAGCAACGGTGCGATCCGGTTGTCGGAGAAGCTCGGCGCCGACGACCCGGCGCTCGTGCGGCTGTTCCAGTACGGCAACCCGGCCAACCCGCTCGCGCACTACGAGCGCACCGGTCCCGAGATCTGGCGCGACTGCCCCGAGGTCGACGTGTTCGTCGCCGGCCTCGGCACCAGCGGCACGCTCATGGGCGTCGGTCGCTACCTCAAGGAGCAGAAGCCGTCGGTGCAGGTCGTCGCGGTCGAGCCGCCCTCGGGCGAGCTGGTGCAGGGGCTGCGCAATCTCGACGACGGGTTCGTCCCACCCATCTTCGATCCCACCATCCTCGACCGGAAGTCGATCGTGCGCCCGCGCGAATCGATCGAGTGGTTGCGCCGACTGCTCGACGACTGCGGCGTGTTCGCCGGCGTGTCGTCGGGTGCCGCAGTCGCGGGCGCAGTGAAGATGGCGGCGCAGATGGAGTCCGGCACCATCGTGACCCTGCTGCCCGACGCGGGGTGGAAGTACCTCTCGTCGGGTGCGTGGACCGACGATCTCGACGAGGTCGTCGAGCGCGCCACCCGCATCAACTACTGGTGAGCGACGCAGAGATCGCGCGCGCGGCCGACGTGCTGCGCGCCGGCGGCCTGGTGGCGTTCCCGACCGAGACGGTCTACGGGCTCGGAGCCGACGCGTCCTCCTCCGACGCGGTGCACCGGCTGTTCGCGGTCAAGGGTCGTCCCGCCGACCATCCGGTCATCGTGCACCTCGGTGATGCCGCGATGCTCGACGACTGGGCCGTCGACATCGACGACGCCGCGCGCACCTTGACGCGCGCGTGCTGGCCCGGGCCGCTCACCGTGGTCGTGCGGCGCGCCCCGCACGTGCCCGAGGCGGTGACGGGCGGGCTCGACACCGTCGGTGTGCGGGTGCCCGACCAACCGGTCGCGCTCGCGCTCCTCCGCGCCTTCGGCGGCGGCGTCGCCGCGCCGTCGGCTAACCGGTTCGGTCACGTGAGCCCGACGACCGCGGCCGACGTGTTCGCCGATCTCGGCGACGACGTCGACGTGATCCTCGACGGAGGACCGTGTCGGGTGGGGGTGGAGTCGACCATCGTCGACTGCTCGCGTCCCGAGCCCGCGATCCTGCGCCTCGGAGGCACGCCCCGCGAACGGGTGGAGGAGCTCCTCGGTCGGCCGGTCCCGCTCCTCGACGCCGGCGAGGTGCGCGCCCCCGGAACCCTCGCGTCGCACTACGCACCCCGAGCCGACGTCGAGTTTGCCGACCTCGAGACCCTCGACGCGATCCTCGAAGCCGCGCGCGAACGCGATGAGCGGGTCGGAGTGATCGGCGCGGACGTCGGCGACGACGACCCGGCCGTCGAGGTCCTGGGCGTCCCGCGTGACGGTGACGAGTACGCGCACGATCTCTACCGCATGTTGCGCGACGCCGACGTCCGCGGCCTCGATCGGGTCATCGCGGTGCTGCCGGATCCCGCCGGCCTGGGGGCCGCGGTGGCCGACCGTCTCCGCCGCGCCGCGGGGTCCCGATGAGCGACCGCCCCATCGGCGTGTTCGACTCCGGACTCGGTGGCCTCACCGTGCTCCGGGCACTGATCGACCTGCTCCCCGAGGAGCGGGTGGTCTACTTCGGCGACACCGGTCGCTTCCCCTACGGCCCCAAGCCGGCCGAGGAGGTGCTCGCCCACGCGCTCGAGATCACCGACGTCCTCCTCGCCCACGACGTCAAGGTCCTGGTGGTCGCGTGCAACAGCGCGGCGGCCGCCGCCCTCGACACCCTCCAGGCCGAGCTCGACATCCCCGTCATCGGCGTCATCGAACCGGGCCTGCGGGCCGCGGCGCGCGTCACGCGCAGTGGTCGCGTCGGGGTGATCGGCACTGTCGGGACGGTTGCCTCGGGCGCCTACCAGCGCGTCGCCGATGACCTCTCGGGCATCGAGCTGACGTGCGCGGCGTGTCCCGGCTTCGTCGAGTTCGTCGAGGCCGGCGACGTCGACTCCGACCAGGTGCACGTGCTCGCAGAGCGTCTCCTGGCTCCCGTGCGCGATGCGACGGTCGACACATTGGTGCTCGGATGTACGCATTACCCCCTCCTCGCCCGTACCATCGGCGACGTGATGGGCAGGGGCGTGGTCTTGGTTTCGAGCGCGGACGAAACCGCGTTCGCGGTGCGCGACCTGCTCACCGACCGTGAGTTGCTGGCCTCAAGGTCCGACGTGGCCGAACCCGCCGCTGAAGGTGACCCGCGGCACGTTTTCTTCACCTCCGGGCGCGTCGATACTTTCCGGACGCTCGGCGTGCGCTTCCTCGGTCCCGAGGTGGCATCGGTCGAGCCGTGGCACTGGGGCTGACGTGGAACTGACGGTGTTGGGATGCTCGGGCTCCTTCGGAGGCGCGGGCGGCGCGGCGTGCAGCGGCTATCTGCTGCAGTCCAACGGCACGTCGATCTGGGTGGATTGCGGCAACGGCACGTTCGGCCATCTCCAGGAGCACCTCGCGGTCGAGAACCTCTCCGCCGTCGTGCTCACCCACGGCCACCCCGACCACTGCGTCGACATCTACGGCCTGCACGTGTACCTGCGCTACGGGCTCGGCATCCAGAATCTCCCCGTCTACGCGCCCGAGGGGCTCGAGAAGTTCCTCCTGTCGCTGGTCTCCGACTGGGGCAACACCTTCGACTGGCGTGTGGTGGGCGACGGCGACACCGCCAAGGTGGGCGACGTCGACCTGCGGTTCAGCCGCACCGACCACCCGCCGCCCACGTTCGCGGTCGAGGCCACCCACGAGGGTCGGCGCATGATCTACACCGCCGACACCGGCCCCGAGTGGACGGTGGGCGCCTTCGCCCCCGGTGCCGACCTCGTGCTCTCGGAGGCCACCTACCTGCACGACAACATCCCCGCCCCGATCCACCTCTCGGCCAAGCAGGCCGGCGAGGCGGCGCGGGAGGCGGCGGCGCAGCGCCTCATCCTCACCCACCTCTGGCCGATGATCGACCGGGTCGCGGCCATCGAGGAGGGCTCAGAGGCCTTCGGTACCGGTGTCACTCTGGCCACGCAGGGTCTCGTCACTACCATCTGACGCCGGCCGTCCCGCGCCGCACCGCGACATCCGGGGGAGAACCAGTGGGTATCCGACGTGACGGGCGCGAGCCCGACGACCTGCGCCCGCTCGCGTTCACCCGCGACTACACCTCGTTCGCGGCCGGCTCGGTGCTGGTCGAGTTCGGCCAGACGCGCGTGTTGTGCACCGCTTCGGTGGAGGAGCGCGTGCCGCCGTGGCTGCGGGGCAAGGGCCGAGGGTGGGTGACCGCGGAGTACTCGATGCTCCCCGGCTCCACGTCCGAGCGCAACGACCGCGAGGCGGCCAAGGGCAAGCAGTCCGGTCGCACACAGGAGATCCAGCGGCTGATCGGCCGTTCGCTGCGTGCGGTCACCGACCTGCCCATGCTGGGCGAGGTCCAGATCACCGTCGACTGCGACGTGCTGCAGGCCGACGGGGGCACGCGCACTGCGTCGATCTGCGGTGGCTACGTGGCGCTGCACGACGCGTGCTCGCGCTACGTCGCGGCGAAGAAGATGGCCGCGCACCCGCTCACCGACCAGTGCGCCGCGATCTCGGTGGGGGTCGTCGACGCGCTGCCGTGCCTCGACCTCGACTACTCAGAGGACTCGCGGGCCGAGGTCGACATGAACGTGGTGATGACGGGCGAGGGCCGCTTCGTCGAGGTGCAGGGCACGGCGGAGGGAGCGGCGTTCTCCCGCGGGGAGCTCGATCAGCTGCTCGGGCTCGCCGAGGCGGGGATCGCAGAGATCTTCGCGCTGCAGCGTGAGCTGCTGGCCGAGCCGCCCCCGCCGCGGCGCTGAGGGTGCCCCGCTCTCGATGACTCCTCCCCAAAAGAAGTTCGTCGTCGCCACCGCCAACCCCGACAAGGCGGCCGAGATCCGCGCCGTCCTGCTCGACGCGGGGCTCGACGTCGAACTCGTCCCACGACCGGCCGACGTGCCCGAGGTCGACGAGACCGGCACCACGCTGGAGGACAACGCGCGGCTCAAGGCAGTCGCGTTGTGCGAGGCGACCGGCCTGCCGGCGGTGGCCGACGACACCGGCCTCGAGGTCGACGCGCTCGGCGGCGCCCCCGGGGTGTACTCGGCCCGCTACGCGGGTGAGGATGCCACGTACGCCGACAACGTCGAGAAGCTGCTCGGTGCGCTCGTGGGTGTCGACGCCGCCGCCCGCACGGCACGGTTCAGCACCGTGGCGCTGGCGCGCTGGCCCGACGGCCGCGAGGTGGCCGCCATCGGCGACGTCGAGGGTGTCATCGCCACCGAAGCACGGGGTGACGGCGGGTTCGGGTACGACCCGCTGTTCGTGCCGGTCGAGGGCGACGGGCGGACGTTCGCCGAGATGTCGGCCGACGAGAAGCACCGGGTCTCGCACCGGGGCCGCGCGTTCCGTACCCTGGCCGATGGGCTCAAAGTCGTCGAGGCGTTGGAATCGGAGCAGTAGTGCTGGGAGTGCAGTAGTGGCGGTCATCGACATCGCCGGGTTCGTGGCGGATCTCAAGGACCACGCGGTCGAGCACGGGTTCCACGTCCACGACGAGCGGCACTTCGTGGAGAGCTACTCGCTGCGCCAGAACTGGGAAGTCGATCTCCACCCCGAGGAGGGGTGCGAGGGACCCGTCGACCTCTACCTCTCGCTCGAGATCGACCCGCGGGTGCTGCTCGGCTTCGAGGACGCCGTGATCGAGCGGGCCGACGTCGAGGACCCGCCCGACGAGTACCACTTCCCGCTCAACTTCACCTGGGCGTTGCCGCCCCTGCCCCAGGGCCCCGATCTGCTCCTCCTCGCCACCGACCTCGCCGGTCGCGGGGGTCCCGACCTCCCGCTCGAGGTGTCCGCCATCGACTCCATCCCGGCCGCCACCGACGCCCCCGAACGCTCGCTGCGGATCGTCGCCCACCAGTCGGTGTCGCTCCTGCACATCCGCGACGGCGACGCCGTCTCGTGCGAGGTGCTCGACCGCTGCCTCGAGGTGAGCCGCTACCTCCTCGAGTGCGCGAGCGACTGGCTCGGATGAGCGAGCCCAGCGACGTGGAGACCCTCTGCCGCCGCGAGCGTGGCCCGAGCGGCCCGGCACCGGAGGTGCCAAGAGCGGGAATGGCTGAGCGAGCAGACTGATCCACATGGCGATGCGAACGGAGTGCAAGAACTACGAGAGCCGCACCTACGCCAATGGCGAGGTGGTGCGGAAGTGCCGGATCGATCTGGCGCCCGAGGCCCCCTGGCGGTGCCCCGACGAGTGCGTCGGCTTCGAGCGGCGGATGTTCGACGCCGGCTGGCAGGTCGGCTCGCTCAGTGAGGGCTACGGGCGGGCCGAGCCCGAGCCGGAGGCCCAGGACGTCGCCGCGCTGCTCGACGCGGCCGAGGACATCGTGAACTCGGCCGCGCCCGAGATCCTCAACGAGTTCCACAAGCCGAAGCGCCGGTTCGGCAAGCGGAAGAAGCGCAAGTGAGCGAAGTGGATGACTTCCGCGTCAAAGTGCGCGAGTTCCTCGCCACCCACGCCACCACCAACACCGATGGCGGAAGCGCCGACCGTCACGACGACGGCGACGCAGTGGTGGTGCGCGGCAAGACGTTCCAGAACGCGCTGGCCGACGCGGGCCTCGCCGCGCTGACCTACCCGGTCGAGTTCGGCGGTGCCGGCCTCGACGCCGAGCACCAGAAGGTGTTCGACGAGGAGTCGAACGGCTACGAGATGCCGTCGCGTCAGTTCATGGTGGGCATCGGCATCTGCGCCCCCACGCTCCTCGAGTACGGCACCGACGAGCAGCGCCGCACGTATCTCCCCGCATTGCTCCGCGCCGACGCGGTGTGGTGCCAGCTGTTCTCCGAACCCGGTGCGGGGTCCGACGTCGCCAGCCTGCAGACGCGCGCCGAGCGCGACGGCGACGAGTGGGTCGTCAACGGTCAGAAGGTGTGGACGTCCGGCGCGCACTACGCCGACTACGGCCTGCTCGTCGCACGCACCAACCGCGACGTCCCCAAGCACCGCGGCATCAGCATGTTCATCGTCGACATGCACTCGCCGGGGATCACGTCACGCCCACTGCGTCAGATCGACGGCCGCGCGCACTTCAACGAGGTGTTCCTCGACGACGTGCGGCTCCCGGCCGACGCGATCGTCGGCCAGGTCGACGACGGCTGGCGCGTCACGCTCGCCATGCTCGCCAACGAACGGGTGGCGATCGGCGCCGGCGGCAGCTCGCAGTCGCTCAGCAGCGACGGGTACGGCAGCGTGCTCCGCCTCGCGCGCGCCCGCGGCCGCACCGACGACCCCGAAGTGCGCCAGGAGCTCGCCGAGCTCTACGTGCTGGAACGCATCCTTGCGTTGTTGGGCATGCGGATCCGCGAGGCGCTGGTCTCGGGGCGGGCCCCGGGGCCCGAAGGTTCGGTCGCCAAGTTGGCGGCCACGGTCCTGGGCAAGCAGTCGGCCAGCCTCGGCATGGCCATCGCGGGTGCGGGCGGCCTGGCGTGGAGCAGCGACGACGCGAGTGGTGGCCACGAGGCGTCGGCGTTCCTGTTCGCGCCGATGCTCGGCATCGCCGGCGGCACCACCGAGATCCAGAAGAACATCATCGGCGAGCGCGTGCTCGGTCTGCCGAAGGATCCGGCGGTCGACAAGGACCTCCCCTTCCGCGACCTGCTGGTCGGTACGCAGAAGAGCTAGTGCCGCGTCGCGCAAGATTCGCCCTGTCTCCAACGGCACTTCGGCCACGCACGGCCTCGTGCACTCGAAGACGCGTCTCGGACCTGTGCCATCCTGACGCCATGAGTCTGAGCCTTGCTTCCATCACGTTTGACAGTGCCAACCCCGAGCCGCTCGCCCGGTGGTGGGCCGAGCGTTTCGGTGCCGAGATCGTCGCCGACATGGACGGGTTCTTCCTGATCGTGGCCGGCGATTCGCTTGCCGCGCAGCTCGCCTTCCAAAAGGTCGAGGATCCGACGCCGGGCAAGAACAAGGTGCACATCGACATTCGCACCGACGATGACCTCGACGACGAAGTGGCTCGTTGGATCGATGCTGGTGCAACCAGCTTGGGGAAGCGCAACGCAGGCGACTTCTCCTGGGTCACCCTTGCTGACCCGGATGGAAACGAGTTCTGCATCGCCGCCGGCTGACTCGCAGGCTCGTCCGCGAGCCCAGCATCCGTCGTACCAACTCCCATCGTTCGCGCCCTTTCGGAGAGAGCGGCCGCGAACGCGACACTTCCCCGCCAATGCACAAAATCTTCGGACTTCCATTCAACGCCTGGTCAAGTTCTCGTGATCAGCGGTGTCACGGTGCTCGGGTCTTCGTACAGTGATTCCCCGAAGCAAGAAGCAGGCGAGCCTCCAATCAGAGGAAGCTTCACGCTACGAATGGGAGACATGCATGTTGCAGGTGACAGCTCGAGCAGCCACGATCCTGAAGGAAGCACGTTCTCGACGGGGAGTCCCTGAGACCTTCGGGTTGCGGGTCGCGCAGTCGACGTCCAATTCGCAGAGCCCGGTTCATCTCGAGTTCACCGAGGAGCCTGCTCCCGGCGACCAGGTGGGCGAGGCAAACGGTCTGCGCCTCTTCGTCGCGCCAGAGATCGCGGAACCGCTCACCGAGCAAGCGATCGACGCGCACGGCACCGAGGCGGGGTCCGATCTCGTGTTCCGCCAGCAGAACGACATCGACGAGTAGCTCCATCGCCGCGCCGCGCCGTACCGCAACGGCGCGTCCTCTGTCGTGGGGGGTCGATGAACCGCGAGTTCAGGGTGGGACGCGATCTGGGCGAGCGCGCGGTCGCGCGCGCCAAGCGACAGTGGCCCGAGTTCCTCGTCCTGCTCGTCCTCATCGCCGGCGTGCTCGTGGTCTACCGGTATCGACGAGCCCTGTTCGGCGTCGACGCGCCGATCAGGGTCGCGGCAGGGATCACGCTGCTCATCCTCGGATGGGCGGCGGCGCGGGTGGGAGGGCGACTTGCGGCGAGGACGATGGCGCGCAGAGGCGTCGACATGGCGGGCCCCATCGGCTTCACGATCCGGCTCACCACGATCATTCTGGTGCTCACCATCGCGCTCCGCGTCGTCGGGCTCCAGCCGACGACCGTCGCGATCGGCGGTGCCGCAACGGCGATCGTCTTCGGTTTGGCGGCACAGCAGACGCTCGGCAACGTCTTCGCCGGGATCGTGCTCCTCGGCGCCCGCCCGTTTCGCGTCGCGGAACGGATTCGCTTGCAGGGCGGTGTGCTCGCCGGTCAGATCGAGGGCGTCGTCGTGGACTCCGGCTTGCTCTACACCACGCTCGCGCGGGGTGAGGACAAGGTCTCCATACCCAACGGGGTCGTGCTGAACTGCGCGGTCGTGCCGCTGCGCGAACCGAGCGCAGTCGACGTGCGGGCGCGTCTGCGGCCCGAGGTCCAGCCCAGCGATCTCCAGCATCATCTCGAACGCACGCTTGCGACACCGACCCGTTCTGCGCCGCAGATTCAACTCGAGGAGTTCAAGCCGGAAGAGGTCGTCCTTCGGGTGACGGCGACGCCGGTCGCCGACTCGCAGGGACCGCAGCTCACCAACGAAGTGCTTGCGGCGCTCCGCGCCGTCGCAAGTGACGAGGTTGGATGGCGCACCTCCACCGGCGATGAGCCGCCGACCTGAACCTGCGTGTCCCAGAACGCCGGGTCGGCGGCCGCCGTGCTCGGCCGCGATGCATCTCTCCCTGCGCCGGTATCGTGCTTCGGGTGCCGTCGTTGTTCGAGTACTCAGGCGGTGAGGAAGCCCTCCACCGACTTGAGGACACGTTCTACAACAGCGTGCTTGCGGATCCTCTGCTGCAGCCACTGTTCGGCGAGGGACAGCCTCACCACGTCGATCACCTGACCGCGTTCACGTCGGAGTCCTTCGGCGGACCTGACCGATTCACTCGTGAGCTTGGAGGCTTCGACCACTTGATCTCGGTGCATCGGGGTCTCGACATCAGCGAAGAACAGCGGCAACGGTTCGTCGCCTTGTATCTGGCTGCGCTCGACGAGGTCGGAATGCCCGACGACCCGGATTTTCGGGAGGCCGTGCGATCGCATGTCGAATTCGGATCGCAGGTCGCCATGCAGAACTCGCACGCACGTAACGATGACGAGTTGCACCCACTCCGCGAAGTGCCACGGTGGACGTGGATCGGCGACGACAGAGCAGACCCTGACGTGAGCGTCTCCTGACGCCGGCTCGGGCCCTGCGATCGACGACGCAAACGCTGCCCGACGCGCGGCTACTCCCCGACGCACACCTTCGGTTGATTCGGTCTACGGGCGCTTCGTGCGTTCGGTCGGGCGGAGGAGTCGATCCAGGGTGTCGAAGGTCTGCTCGACGATCGTGGTGATGTCGTCTCCGGCGCCATGCTCGATCCATTGGCGGTAGACGACGTCGATGATCGTGACGACCACTCCGCCGAGCAGCTGCGCGTGCGGGTCGGACGGCTGGATGCCGAGGCGTTCGGCGATCGCTGCTCGCAGCATGTTCGACTTCGCGGAGAGGGCACCGAGGTGGTCCTCGAGCCGCGGGTCGCCGTTTTCGTGCAGGATCCGGTGGCGAAGGAGGTGTCGTTCGCGGGCGGGGGCGACGACGGATTCGCCGATCTCGACGAGCGTCGCTCGTAGCGAGGTGCTGATGTCCTCGCCGGCCGGCCGATGCAGCAATGTGCTGCGGAAGTGGGTCTCGAGCACACTCGGGTCGCCGAAGAGGACGGCTTCCTTCGACGGGAAATGTCGGAAGAACGTGCGCTCGGCGACGTCGACGCGTTCGGTGATGTCCTCGATCGTCGTCGCGCCAAACCCTCGCTGCTCGAAGAGCTCCCAAGCGGCACGCTCGAGGGCGGCGCGCGTTGCCTCGCGCTTGCGGACGCGCCGGTCGCCGGTGTGGGTGCCCGTTGGCATCGTCCGAGGATAGCGTCAGTCTTGACAAATGTCAGGACTGACATTTAGTCTGCGCCCATGGAGTACCGACAGCTCGGTGCAACGGGCGTGCGCGTGTCGGAGTTGTGTCTCGGAACGATGACCTTCGGCCGAGAGGCCGACGAGGCCGCGGCGTGCGCGATCGTCGACCGTTTCTTCGAGGCGGGCGGCAATTTCGTCGACACCGCGAACAATTACGGCGACCCACCCGGACGGTCCGAGAGCATCCTCGGCGATGTCCTCTCGGGGCGACGAGATCAGGTGGTGCTGGCCACCAAGGTCCGATTCGCGACCGGCGACGGCGTGAACGACCGCGGCCTCTCCCGACGCCACATCCGTCTGCAGTGCGACGCGTCGCTGCGGCGCCTGGGCACCGACTGGATCGATCTCTACCAGGTCCACAGCTGGGACCCGACCTGTCCGCTCGAAGAGACGCTCTCCGCGCTGGACGACCTCGTGCGTGACGGCAAGGTGCGTTACGTCGGCGCGAGCAACTTCGCAGGGTGGCAGCTCGCCAAGGCACTCGGGGTCGCAGCCGTGCACGGGTGGGAGCCGTTCGTCTCCCTGCAACCGACGTATTCGCTCGTCACCCGCGACATCGAACGTGAGCTGCTCCCGCTCTGTCGGGCCGACGGAATCGCGGTGATGCCGTACGGGCCACTCGCGGGTGGCCTGCTGTCCGGCAAGTACCACCAGGATGAAGCACCGGCCCCCGACACGCGCGCCGGGGGCGACGAGATCACGCGTCGCGGGATGGCCTTCCGGATGACCGAGCACGGCTTCTCCATCGCGCGCGTCGTCGAGACGGTCGCGGACGCGGCCGGACGGACCCCCTCCCAAGTGGCGCTGAACTGGGTGCTCACCCGCGCCGGCGTCACCGCGCCGATCCTCGGCGTCCGCACGACCGAACAGCTCGACGACAATCTCGGAGCTGTCGGATGGCGGCTCGATCCCGAACACGAGGCGCTGCTCGACGAAGCCAGCCGCATCACGCTCGGCTACCCACACAACTTCCACACCTGGATGGCGGAGCTCGGCATCTGAGCGCCGACCACTCGGTCCAACGCAGTTCGCCCTGCGTACACGTTGCCTGACGGGGCACTACTGCTCGACGAGGCTCCAGCGCGTCGGCTCGCCGTCGGACTCTTCGAGCACGCCACGCACGACGAGGGCGCGCAGGTGCGCGTAGGCCTCGCCGATGGCCGACCGGCGCATGAAGCCGTCGATCTGGTCCCACGGTCGCGACCAGTCCATGCGGGGCGCGACTTCCCAGGCGGTGTCGTGGCCGTTGCGCACCGCGTCGATCACCTCGACGAACCGGTGCTCGTGGTGGGCGCGGATCTCGAGCAGGCGAGCCCGGTGGCCCACGTAGCGCCATTCGTGCGCGGGGAGGGCCTCGACCGCGTCGAACTCGGCGAGTCGCTCGAGCGATCGGAGGTAGTCGCCCAGCGGGTCGGGTTCGGTCTGAGGGTTGAGGTTCACGTTGGGCGTGATGCGCGGGAGCACGCAGTCGCCGGTGAGCATGAGTCGGTTGTTCGCTTCCCAGAAGCACAGGTGACCGGGGGAGTGGCCGGGCGTCCAGAGCGCAGTGAGGTCCCACCCGGGCATGTCGGGCTTGTCGCCGTCCTCCATGAGCACGTCGGGCTCGACGAAGTCGACGAACGGTCGGGCCGGCATCGACGCGTTGCGGAGTTCCTCGAGCTCTTCGGGCGGTGCTCCGAGCAGGCGCAGCATCGCGCCCATGCGTTCGAGCAGGCCGGTGGGCTCCTCGTAGCGATCATGGATGAGCTTGGCGTCGGCGGGGTGGAGCGCGATCCAGGCGTCGGAGTTCTCACGCACCCGTCCGGCGAGGCCGTAGTGGTCGGGGTGGATGTGCGTGACCATCACGCCCTGCACGTCGCTCATCGCGAACCCGGCTTGGCCCAGGCCCGCGCTCAGGGCGTCGTACGCGTCGTCGGTGTTCCAGCCCGCGTCGATCAGGAACGCGCCCTGGTCGGTCTCGAACGCGTACACGAACACGTAGCGCAGCGGGATGGGGAGCGGTACGGGGATGCTCCACAGACCGGGCCGCACCTGCTCGACGGGCGGCAGCGGCTTCGTGGCTCGTTCGGTCGACGTCATGCTCAGAGGATGCCAGACGGCAGTACGGTGCTGCCGGTCCTGGCGTCGACGAGGGGGAAGCACTCGCATGCGGGGTCTGACCGACAAGGTCGTGGTGGTGGCCGGCGGCGGTTCGGGCATCGGCGCCGCGACCGCGCGTCGCCTCGGTGCCGAAGGCGTGGCGGTGGTCGTCGGTGACCTCGCCGGCGACAACGCCGACGCGGTCGCGGCCGAGGTGCGCGACGCCGGTGGCCGCGCGATCTCGGTGACGTTCGACATCGCCGACGACGCCTCGGTCGCCGCGCTGGTGGCGACCGCGGTGTCCGAGTACGGCGGGCTCGACGCGCTGCACGCGAACGCCGCGGATCTCTCGCCCGAGACCATCGGCCGCGACTCGAACGCGCTCGAGGTGCCGCTGGAGGTGTTCGAACACACGTTGCGGGTGAACCTGCAGGGCCACCTGCTGTGCACGCGCCACGCGATCCCGCACCTGCTCGAGCGGGGCGGTGGCGCGCTCGTGTACACCAGCTCCGCGGCCGCGCACATCGGCGAACCCGAGCGGCCCTCGTACGCGGCGTCGAAGGCCGGCATCAACTCGTTGGTGCGCCACGTGGCGTCGCACTGGGGCCGCCAGGGGATCCGCGCCAACTCGATCGCGCCCGGCCTCGTGGTCACCCCGGCGATGGACACCACGCTCCCGAGCGAGTTCCGCGACTACGCGCTGCGCGTCGGTCGTTCGCCGCGCCTCGGCCGGCCCGACGACATCGCGGGCATGGTCGCGTTCCTCGTGTCCGACGACGGCGAGTGGGTCAACGGCCAGGTGCTCAGCGTCGACGGCGGCGCCAGCATGCGCCCCTGACTGTGCGTTTCGGCGTGGCCAGCCCGCGATATGCGCGGGGTAGCCACGCCAAATGGGATGGGCGCTAGCGGAGCAGGGGGTCGCGGGGGAGGCCGAGGAGGCGTTCGCCGATCTGGCTGCGCACGATCTCCGACGTCCCTCCCGCGATGGTGAGGCAGCGGGCGAAGATCTCGGTCTGCTGCACACCCGCGTCGGGTCCCTCGGCGAGGGCGCCGGCCGGGCCGATGATGCGCAGCGCCAGCGCGGCAGCGCGCTGGGAGTGCTCCGCGCTCAGGAGCTTGGCCACGTTGCCCTCGGGCCCGGGTTCACCGCCGGCGACGGCGCGCTCGGCCGTGCGCAGGTTGAGCAGGCGCATGCTGGCGCGCTCCGACAGCAGGTGCCCGATCGGCTCGAGCGCGGAGGGATCGTCGTCGGCGTAGCGGTGCGCGAGGTCGAGCAGGTCGAACATGGGCTCGCCGATCCCGCCCCCACCACCACCGATGCTCACGCGCTCGTTGCCCAGGGTCGAGCGCGCGACCTTCCAGCCACCGTTGACCGGACCGACGACGTCTTCGTCGGACACGAACACGTCGTCGAAGAACACCTCGTTGAACAGCGCGTGCCCAGTGGCCTCACGCAGCGGACGGATGTCGACGCCGGGTGCGTGCAGGTCGATGACCAGCACGGTGATGCCATCGTGCTTGGGCTTGTCGGGATCGGTGCGCACGGTGGCGAGGCCACGGTCGCACTGCGCGGCGCCGGTGGTCCACACCTTCTGGCCGGTGACTTTCCACCCGCCGTCGACCTTGGTGGCCTTGGTGCGCACACCGGCAGCGTCGGAACCGGCACCGGGCTCGGAGAACAGCTGACACCACGTGTGCTGGTACTCGAGGCTCGGGCGGATCCACCGCTCGAGCTGGTCGGAGTCGGCGTACTGCGTGAGCGTCTGGATGATCCAGCCGCCGATCCCGTACTGCGGCGGACGCACACCGGCGGCGCGCAGCTCCTCCTCGATCACGAGTTGCTCGACGGCCCCCGCGGCGCGTCCCCACGGCGCGGTCCAGTGCGCGAGCGCGTAACCGGAGTCGAGGAAGAACCCGAGCTGCTGCGCCTCGGGCGTGGCCTGGTACTGCTCGACGAACGTGCGCACCTCGGCCCGGTACCCCTCGCCCTCAGGCGGCAGCTCGACCGCGTGCACGCCCCGCACGCCCGCGCCGGTGAGGCGCGCCACGTCGCGGTCGATCGCGCCGGCGGGACCGAACACGGCCGCGAGGCTCATGGCGCGCTTGAGGTACAGGTGCGCGTCGTGCTCCCAGGTGAAGCCGATGCCGCCGTGCAGCTGGATGTTCTTCTCCGCGCACATCACGAACGCGGGGAGTGCCTGGGTGGCGGCGACCGCGGCGGCGAGCTCGAACTCGGGCGTCCCGGGCTCGGTGCGCGCCGCGTCCCACGTCGCCGCGGTGGCGAGCTGGGTGGCGACGAGCATGTCGGCGGCCTGGTGCTTCACCGCCTGGAACATGGCGATGACGCGACCGAACTGCTCGCGCACCTTGGCGTACTCGCTGGCCATCGTCACGCACGCCTGTGCACCACCGGTGGCCTCGGCCGCCGCGAGCACACGACCGAGCACGACCGCGGTGGCGCGCGCGCCGGTGAGCACGCGGTCGGGCGCGGACGCGCCCTTCTCGGTGACGGTGCCGACCCGCCGCGTGGTGTCGGTGTTCGTCGGCATCGCCACGGTGACGTCGTCGCGCGTCGCCACGACGAGGTCGTCGCCGGCGGGGAGGAGGAAGACATCAGCCAGGTCGGCGCCGAGCACGAGGTTCGTACGGTCGTCGAGGCCCACCGCGGCGCGCACCGACCCGTCGGCCAGGCCGGGCAGGAGCTCGGCCTGCTGCGCCTCGGTGCCGCACGCGACGATCACCGCCGACGCCCACACGGTGGGGAGGAACGGCCCCGGCGCGACGACCGCGCCCATGGCCTCGACCACGAGCACCAGCTCGGCGAGCCCGAACCCGGAGCCCCCGTGGGCCTCGGGCAGGTGGAGACCGAGCCAGCCGAGGTCGGCCATCTCCTTCCACGCCGCGGGGAGCGTCTCCTCGGGTGCGTCGAGCAGCGAGCGAGCCTCGGCGAGCGCGCCGGTGTTCGCGAGGAAGGCCTCGGCGACGCTGCTCAGCTCGAGGTGGTCGTCGGAGATGGCGATGCCCATGAGTCCTCCTGATTGGGCGTGGCGGTCGCGGCCAGTCGACCGCTCGTCCGGGTCAGCCAACTTAACCGCGCATCAGCACCAGGAACCGGGCCGCGGCGCGAGCCTGCATGACGCGCACGCGCCGGACCCAGGTGTGCAACTCGTGCGCGAACTCGGCGCGGCGCGCCGCGAGGTCGGGGCCCGCTTCGACCAGGCCGGGTTCGAGGAGGCCGGCGTCCAGGAGTCCACGGTGCTCGGCGAGTCGCACCGCGCCGTCGATGTAGGAGCTCGACACCGCGTCGGCGCAGTAGATGCGCGCTTGCAGCAGGAACTGCTCGGCCAACCCGCCCGCCTCGTCGGCGAGGGTCTTGCCGTCGACTGCTGCGTCACCGTGCGCGGCGAGCGCTTCGGCCGTCGCCCAGTAGGCCTCGAGGAACGGGCGGAGGAACGGCGCGGTCACGGGCCGGTCAGTTGCCGCCACCTCGGCGTCGACCTCGGTGAGGAACTCGCCCTTCTCCGCGAAGAAGAACTCGAACTTGAACAGGTCGCGCAGGGCGAGCGCCTCGTCGTGCAGACCACCATCGCCGGGTACGGCACCATCGCCGGGTACGGCGGCGTCTTCGGTGCCGTCATCCTGCAGACCGGCGAGGTCGACGATGGCGGGGATGACGAAGAAGTGGAGGATGCCGTTGCGGTGGTACGCGGCGGCGATGCGCTGCTCGGGCTGGATCAGGTACACGACCTCGCGCCCGTGGTCGTTGCGGGTCACGACTCCGTGGCGCTGCAGCGACCCGAGCCCGCGCAGCACGGTGTCGCGCGTGGCGATGGGACGAGACGTCACCGGGAAGCCGCGCTGGTCGACGTACACCGCGTAGCGCTCGAGCAGCGCGAGCAGCTGGTCGACGGTGAGCGCGCGGTCGGCCCACAGCAGCCCCATCGTGATGAGGGCCGGAGGGGTGATGGGCGTGACGGTGTTGATCCGCACCGCCACCTCGAACGCGAGCTTCTGGAGTGGGAGCGCGTCGGCGACCTCCTGCTCGGCCGCTTCGGTCAGCTCGCGGGTGAGGTGGTCGCGCACCGAGATGGGCTCGCCGAACGCCACGTGGATGTCGCCGCGCGAGTAGCGGCTGCGCTGCGCTCGCGCGTAGCTCACCAGGCGCGTGAACGACTCGGGGGTCTTGCTCGCACCCTGCACCGAGCGGGCGTGCTCCTCCACGTCGAGCAGTTCGTCGTAGACGATCGACACCGGTTGCAACACGAAGTCGTCGCAGCGGCCGTCGTGGACCGCGTCGACGAGGTAGGCGAGCAGGCCGAGCCGCGGGTCGCGCAGCTTGCCGGTGCGGGTGCGACCGCCTTCGATATACCACTCGAGGTTCTGACGGTGCTCGGCCAACCAGCCCACGTACTCGCGGAGCGCGAGCTTGTAGATCGGATCGTCTCGGAAGCTGCGGCGGATGAAGATGAGCCCGGCCCGCCGCCCCATCGGGCCCATGGGCCAGAACGAGACGTTGACGCCGCCGAGCTTGTAGGTGGGCGGCAGCCCGGCGCGCTGCAGCACCGACGCCAGCACGACCGGGTCGATGTACGACCGGTGGCTGGGGAGCAGCGCGACGGGGTAGCGGCGGTGCAGGTCCTGGAGCGCGCGCACCTGTTCCGGGTCGACCTGGAGGCGCCCGCGGTACGCGGTGCGGTCGAACAGCCGGGCGATGTGGAGGAACACGTCGCCCGCCGGGCCGCCGTGGGTCGCGACCATCTCCTTCAGGTCGGTGTCGAGCTCCTCGGTGACGTCGCGGATCGACCGGCCCGACGCACGCGCGAGCTCGTCGACGTGCGCGCGCACGGCAGGGCGCTCGAGGATGGCGGCCCTGACGTCGGCGGCGCGGTCGCTGGGGCCGTGCACCGCACTCACCGCACCGGCCAGTTCGCGAGCGTCTCGAGGTAGATGCCGCGCACCGCAGCGATGTGGGCGTCGAGCGTCTCGTCGGTCCAGCCGTCGGTCGGGATCGGCGGGTGCACGACGACGTCGACCGTGCCCGGTCGCATGAACTGCGTGCCGAGCGGCCACACGTCGTTGGCGTTGCGGAACACGATCGGGATCACCGGAACGCCGCCCGCCATCGCCAGCCGGAACGCACCTTTCTTGAACGGCCCGAGCCGGCCGGTGCCCGAACGCGTGCCCTCCGGCGCGACCGCGAGCGACTTGCCTCGGAGCAGCGCCTGCTCCACCAGTGGACGCATCGCCGCGACCGCATCTTCGCGGTTGCCGCGATCGATGAACACCGCGTCGGCGAGGGCACCGGCCAGGCGCACGACCGGGTTGGCGGCGAGCTCCTTCTTGGCGACCGCGGTGACGTCGCGTCGAAGGAGCGCCATGAGCAGGACCGGATCGATGGAGCTCTGGTGGTTGAAGAGGAACACCGCGGGTCGATGCGACCACACGTGCTCCTCGCCGACCACGTGGAGGTGGATGCCGGCGATGCCGAGCGCGACGTCGCTGCCCACCGAGATCATCGTGTTCACAGCGTCGGCCTTGCTGCGGTTGAGGATGCCCAACCCGATGCCGGTGGCGGTGGCGGTGAGGAAACCGCCGAGCGCGGCGACGTGGCGCACGGCGAGATCGGGGGTCGGGCCCCGGCGACCGTAGAAGCGGTGGACGGGCCAGCCGCGCTCGCGCGCCTTGCGTTCGAGGCCGCGCGTCGGGTTCGTCGGTCGCGGGTTGCCAACCAGGTCGAGCAGCTCGATGTCTTCGCTGCCGTCGGCGTAGGCGAAGCTCGCGCCGAGGTCGACGTCGAGCTCTTCCGCGAGCTGCTCCACCGCGCGCCGCTTGCCCGCGCCCCACAGGTGCTCACCGGCGAGTTGCCCGGTGAGCTTGCCGTCGACCACCTCGAAGCGGGTGCAGAGCACGTGCTCGACGTCGAGGTCGGCGGCCATCGCCTCCACCTGGAACGACAGCGCCGAGGATGCCAGCACGACGGTGTGGCCTTTGCGCTGGTGTGCGGCGACCAGGGCGCGCGCCTCGGGGTAGACGCGGCCGGCCAGCTTCTGCTTGAACAGCTTGCGCCCGATCTCGTCGATCTCCTCCATCGACCGGCCGCGCCACGCGCGCCCGAGGACCGACACGACCGCGTCGTAGTCGGCCTGCCCCAGCACGAGGCCGACGCCGGTCACCAGGGCGTTGGCGAACTCCTGGGGCGACACGTCGCGCCGGCGCAGCCGCGCCGCCTGCAACGCGAGCACCGAGAACCCGTAGATGAGGGTGCCGTCGAAGTCGAAGAACGCGCCGACGGTGGGTCCGTCGGGACCGCGCTCGACCTCCTCGACGAG
>DASXXX010000053.1:0-64371 GCA_036502765.1 Acidimicrobiia bacterium
TTCGTGGAACAGCTCGGTCGGTGACAGGCCCTGCGGCTTCTGGTGTTGGATCCAACCGTTGTGCCGGTCGAGCGTGTGCTCGGCGCGCCAGAGGAAGTACGGGATCCAGCCGATGTCGCCCTCGGTGAGCGAGAAGCGCACATCGGGGAAGCGGTGCCAGAACTCCGCCCAGAGCAGGTCCCCGAAGGTGTAGATCGACATGCTCGAAGACAGGTTCATCGCCACCGGCGGCGGCGCGTCGGGTGTGGTGCTCGCGGCCTTCGACGATGATCCGACGTGGCAGCACAGCACCGTGCCGGTGTCGCTGCACGCGGCAAAGAGGGGATCCCAGTGCGTGGTGTGGATGCTCGGCATGCCGAGGCCCGCGGGGTTCTCGGAGAAGGTGACCGCATGGCAGCCCTTGTCGGCGAGTCGGTGCACCTCCTTCGCCGCTTCGTCCACGTCGAACAGCGGGAGCACACCGCACGGGATGAAGCGCTCGGGGTAGGCGCCGCACCACTCGTCGACGTGCCAGTCGTTGTAGGCCTTGATCATCACGAGGTTGACGTCGCGGTCGGGACCCTGGTTCAGGACCTGGCCCGAGAAGCCGGTCCAGTTCGGGAAGTTGAGACCCGCGAGTTGCCCACCCGCCGACATGTCGCGCACGCGCTCGTGCGCGTCGAAGCAGCCGGGGCGCATGTCCTCGTAGCGGTTGGGGTTGACGTTGAACATCTCCGGCGGCTTGCCCGCCACCGCGTTCAACCCGAGGTTCCGACCGCGGATCTCGCCGTAGTACCACTGCTGCCCGCCGTCGGATTCGTCGACGACGCGAGGCGCCAACTCGCGGTACTTGTCGGGCACGTGCCCTTCGAACATGTCGGCCGGTTCCGCGATGTGGTCGTCGACCGAGATGAGGATGAGGTCGTCCTTGCTCGTGGCCATGGGGCTCAGGGTACGCTCCGCGTTCGATGAGCACACCTACGCAAGTCGTCCAGGAATTCTGCACCGCCTTCGCCGCCAAGGACGTCGCAACCATCGAGTCGCTCCTCGCCGACGACGTCGTGTACCACAACGTCGGGATGGAGCCCGCGAAGGGCAAAGAGGCCTCGTTGGCCTCGATCAAGGGCTTCCTCGACATGTCGGAGTCGCTGGTCTTCGACATCCACCGCATCGCCGCCGACGGCGACACGGTGCTCACGGAACGCACCGACACCTTCGTGATGAACGGGCTGACCGCGCCGGTTGCGGTCATGGGCACGTTCGAGCTGCGCGACGGGAAGATCGTCGCCTGGCGCGACTACTTCGACATGGGTCTCACGACCAAGATGATGTCCGGTGAGGACGTCGACGCCGCCGTGCTCCCGGTGATCGCGTGAGCGCCCACTCGTCCGGCACCATCGGGATCGGCGGCGACCTCACGGTGCACCGCATGGGCTTCGGCGCCATGCGCATCACCGGCCCCGGGATCTGGGGCGACCCGCCCGACCGCGAGGTGGCCAAGGCCGTGTTGCGACGCGTCGTCGAGCTCGGCGTGAACCTCATCGACACCGCCGACTCGTACGGTCCTGCGGTGAGCGAGGAGCTCATCGCCGAGGCGCTGCACCCCTACCCGGACGACCTCGTCATCGCGACGAAGGGCGGCCTCGAACGCAGCGGCCCGGGTGAGTGGCCGATCAACGGTCGGCCCGAGCACATCAAGCAGGTCTGCGACGAGAGCCTCCGTCGCCTGCGGCTCGACGAGATCCCGCTCTACCAGCAGCACCGGCCCGACCCCACCGTCCCCTACGAGGAGACGATCGGCGCGCTGGTCGAGCTGAAGGAGCAGGGCAAGATCCGCCACGTCGGGCTGTCGAACGTCGACGAGGGCCACCTGCGGATCGCGCAGGCCATGGTGCCGGTCGTGTCGGTGCAGAACCGCTACAACGTGACCGACCGCGGCTCGGAGTCGATGCTCGACCTGTGCGAGCAGGAGGAGATCGCGTTCCTCCCCTACTCGCCGGTGCAGGACTTCGAGGACAACGCGGTGGTCGCGGACACCGCGGCGCGCCACGGTGTCACCGTCATGCAGGTCCTGCTCGCGTGGTTGTTGGCGCGTTCGCCGGTGATGCTCCCGATCCCGGGCACCGGGTCGGTCGCGCACCTCGAGGAGAACACCAACGCGGCGACCATCGAGCTCGATGCGAGCGAGGTCGCCGCGATCACGGCCTCGGCCGCGTGAGCTGATCGGGCGCGTCCGCCCGACTGCATCAACCGGAAGTTTGGTACGGAGCAGGCGCGCCCTCGTGGCTCTCGGGCGACGCTGCCTCGTGCCGTCAGTCGCTGATCTCGATGTAGTCGACGTTGCGCACCGGTACGACGGCGATGCCGCCGTTGACGGTCGGTCCGGTGATGCTCCCGGTGCCCTGCTTCAAGCTGTCGTTGAGCGTCAGACGCAGCTGCGCTTCGTCGCCCGCGAGATCGAACTCGATCGCGGCTCCACTCAACGTGTACACGGTCGCTCGTGCCATGCCCTGCCTCCTGCCCCTGAGACCACGAGCGTAGAGACTGCTGCGATCAGCGGGGGCGATCCGACGCCGGTGGAGTCCACGGCTGGATCGTCCGGCGCGGCGGCCACTCCTCGACCGCGGCCATCAGCGGCAACGCGGTCGCGCCGTCGATGGTCTCTCGGATGATGTCGGCATGGCCCGCGTGGCGCGCGGTCTCGTGGATCAGGTGGAGCAACACCCAGCGCACCGACCACTCGATGTCCGGCGGCGCCCACCGCGTCCCGTCCGCCACCCGCACGATCTGGTCGAGGTCGTCGACGGCGTCGACCACCGCGTCGGTGGCGGTGGTCGCGTCCTCATAGGCGGCGACGAGGTCAGCCGACGTCGTGGACCACCCGGCCGCATCCGCCGCCGCGGGCGGACGGCCGACGATCATCGACGCCCACGTGCGCTCGGTCGAGGTCATGTGTTCGAGCAGGAACGCGATGCTCAGGTCACTCGCGGTCGGCGCGCTCCAGGCCTGCTCGTGGGTCAGCCCGTAGGCCGTGATCACGAGCACGTGACGTTCGTGCTCGAGGAACGTGAGGAGCGCGTCGCGCTCGTCACCGACGGGGCGGACGATGGCCGGCATGCGCGCAGCTTGCCACCCACGGAGGCGAGCGCACACCTTGGCTACCGTGCGAGTGCCACTCGCGTGTGGACGGTATCCAGTCCCCGTCTCGCCGGCAAAACCGTCGCCTCAGCGAGGTCGCTCGCGAGATCGTCGACGGGAGCTCCAACTTCTTCGCGACCGACGTTCACCTGCGCTACGAGCGCGACAACCCCGCGTCGCACTGACCGACCCGACATCGCCGGGTCGCGCAGCAACCGCACGCCGACTGCCGCCGATCGCGTCGGTTTGGTGCGACACCGATCGGGGCAACCCCTCGCGTGCGCTGCTCCTCGACCCTTCGGAAGATGCGCCATGCTCACGCTCGAAACCCAGCTCTCGCCGGGTGTCGATGCGGGTCGCCAAGCCCGGGCCTTCGTCCACGACATCCTGCACGACGCCGCACTCGACCACGTCAACGACGTGATCGAGCTCCTCAGCACCGAACTGGTGAACAACGCCGTGGTGCACGCAGCCGGGTCTCCGACGCTCAGGATCACCCCGGGCTCCAGCCGCATCCGCGTCGAGGTCGACGACCCGAGCATCGACGCACCGGTGCTCGAGGTGCCCGACGGGCGGTCCGAGTGCGGTCGCGGTCTGCTCCTCGTCGCGTCGATCGCCGACGACTGGGGCTTCGAGGTGCGGAGCCGCGGGAAGACGGTCTGGTTCGAGGTCTCGGCGCGCGGAGACGACCGCTGAGGGGTCAGTAAGGCGCGGCGACCTCGTCGACGAGCAGGCTGGCGGTGCAGGTGCCGACGAACCCGCCACGGTCGAACAGGTCGGCACGCGCGTGACCGATGCCGTCGAGTGCGTACCACGCACGCGTCGCGACACCCGTCCACTCACCCTCCGGCGCACGGGCGAGCGTGATGGTGAGATCGGCGTTGATCGCGGACCAGCGACGCAGATCGAGGTAGTTCCCCGAGTTCGCAGTGAAGTCGGACGCCCACGCGAGACGCACCGTCGGTGACGGCTCCTCCCCCGCGATCACCCGTTTGGTCGCGCGGTACCAGCTCGTCGCCGCGTCCGACGATCCGCCGCCCCGCATCTCGACGGCGTCGATGAAGCCGTTCAGGTTGTCCGAGCGTCGTTCGTGCACGCGTTCGGGCCCCCACGGTGGCGTCGCGATGGGCGGGAGGCGCGGATCCGTCGGCGCGTCGGGTCCGGCGCCGAGCCGGAACCGCAACGCCGTCGCGCGCGCCACTTCGACGCCGTCCGGGTCGTGCAGGGTCGCGACCACGACCTGCAGGCGCTTGCCCTCGCGTGCGATCTCGCTGCGCATCTCGAGCCGACCGAGCGGCACGCGCCGGTGCATGTCGATCGTGATCCGCGCGATCCGCATCGGCATCAGCGTCGGCACGCGCTCCACCGCCCAGGTGAGCAGCGCGGCGGGAGTGCCGCCGTACTGGCTGTTCGGATCCCACGGCCCCTGGGTGAGCATGGTCGCGACGACGAAGCCCTCGCCGTCGGGGATGAACATCGCTTCCACGAGCGCTACGGGCTATTCGTCAACCGGTTGGTGGGGATCGTCGAGGGTGAGACCGAGCTCGTCGAGCTCGGTCTGGTCGAGCTCGAGCATCTCGGCGGGGGTCTCGTCGCCGTCGCCGTCGTCGTCGTCGGCCGCGGCCGCGTCGATGCCCTCGAGCACCTCATCGCGCGCCGCGATGTCGTCTTCGATCGCCAGCTCCTGCGCTTCCTCCGGACCCGGTTCGTCGCCCCGATGCCGTTCATTCATAGTGGTCTCCTCGTTGTGCAGCACCGTTCGGGGCTCCGAACGCGATCCGTCGCCCCAGTATCGCCGACGAGTGCCGGTAGGGTGTCGCCCCACCCCAATGCTGATTGGGGACGCCTCGCTGACCGTCGACCGCTTCCGGTCGGGATGATCCCGTCGCCTCCTCTGAGCCATGACTCCGGAGCTTCGATGTCTTCATCCACCAACGGTCAGGCGCGACCGAAAGCCACCGTGTTCTGCGAAGGCAACTTCGCCGAGATCGACGGCAAGACCGCGAACGGACTCATCCGCCAGTCCGAGCGGTACGAGATCACGTCGGTCATCGACAGCACCAAGGCCGGGCGCGATGCCGGCGAGGTGCTCGACGGCGTCGGCAACGGGATCCCGGTCGTCGCCGACCTCACGGCCGCGCTGGCCATGCACCCCGCGTACTTCGTGGTGGGTGTCGCACCCACGAGCGGACTGTTGTCGCCCCCCGAGCGTGCGGTGATCCTCGAGGCGATCGCGCAAGGCCTGCACATCGTGAACGGTCTCCACGAGTTCCTCAACGACGACATCGAGTTCGCCGCCGCCGCGGCCGCGCACGACGTGCGCATCGACGACGTCCGCCGCCCGCGCGCGAAGACCGACCTGCACATGTTCTCGGGCCGCATCCACGAGGTGACGTGCCCGCGCATCGCGATCCTCGGCACCGACGGCGCGATCGGCAAGCGCACGACCGCGACGATCCTGACCAGCGTGCTCAACGACGCCGGCGTCCGTGCGGTGATGGTCGGCACCGGTCAGACCTCGCTGATCCAGGGTTCGCGCCACGGTGTCGCGCTCGACGCCGTGCCTGCACAGTTCGTCACCGGCGAGCTCGAGGCGGCAGTCGTCGAGGCGTACGAAGACGAGAACCCCGACGTGATCATCGTCGAGGGACAGGGCGCGCTCAGCCACCCGACCTACCTGAGCTCGACCGCGATCCTGCGCGGCAGCCTTCCGGCCGCGGTGATCCTGCAGCACGCACCCGCACGCTTGACGATCAGCGACTTCCCGAACGTGCCGATGCCCTCCGTCGTCAGCGAGATCAACCTGATCGAGACCTTCGCCCGCACGAAGGTGATCGGGATCACCATCAACCACGAGGACATGACCGACGCCGAGATCTCGGTCGCGATCGCCGGGTACGAAGCGATCCTCGACATCCCGGCCACCGACGCCCTCGCGCGGCCGACCGACGCGCTGTTGGACATGGTCTTCCGGGCGTTCCCGACTCTCCGCTCGGAGCCCGCAATCGCGATTCGGTGAGCTCGCCCCGGATCGACGTCGATCTCGATCGCATCGGGCAGAACGCGCAGGAGCTCGTCCGGCGCGCGGCCGCGCGCGGCGTCACCGTGACCGCGATCACCAAGGCCATGCGCGGCCTCCCGGCGCTCGGTCGGGTCGTGCTCGAAGCCGGGGCCGTCGCCCTGGGCGATTCGCGCGTCGAGCACATCGAGCGTCTCCGTGCCGACGGGATCGACGCGCCCATCGTGCTCATCCGCTCCGCGTTGGTGAGCGAGGTCGACCGAGTCGTGGTGGCCGCGGACACGAGCTGCGCGACCGAAGTCGAGATCGTGGAGTTGCTCTCCGCCGCGGCCGTTCGCGCCGACCGGGTGCACGGCATCATCCTCATGGTCGAGCTGGGCGACCTGCGCGAGGGGATCATGCCCGCCGACCTCGCCGACGCGATCGAGTGTTGTCTCGCGTTCCCGAACATCGAGATCCGTGGCATCGGCACGAACCTCGCCTGTCGCAACGGCGTAGTGCCCGACGACCGCAACATGGGTGAGCTCTCCGATCTGGCGACCGCGGTCGAAGCGCAGTTCGGCTTCGCGCTCGGTGTGGTCTCGGGCGGGAACTCCTCCACCCTCGACTGGTTGGGTACGACCGAGCAGCTCGGCCGGATCGACAACCTTCGACTCGGCGAAGCGATCCTGCTCGGCCGCGACCCGCTGCACAGCACACCCATCGCAGGACTCCACCACGACGCGGCGACGATCTTCGCCGAAGTGATCGAGTCGAAGCACAAGCCCCGACGCGCGTGGGGTGCACGCGCGCAGAGCACGTTCGCGCCGCCAGTCGATGCACCATCCACCGAAGCGACGCCCACCGAAGCGACGCCCGCCGAAGCGACCACGACTGACGAAGACCACGGCTGGCACTCGCTGCTCGCGATCGGTCATCAGGACACCGACCCGCTCGACCTCAGCCCGCCGCCCGGGCTGCGGATCATCGGCGCGAGCAGCGACCACCTCGTGATCGCGTCGCAGCAGCGGCTCTCGCTCGGATCCGAGGTCGCGTTCCGCCCGGGCTACTCCGCCCTCGTGCGCGCGATGAGCTCGCGGACGATGCAGTCCGTCATCCGGGGTGGCCCCGACTCCCACTGACCGGCGCGGTCGCGTGCGGCGCGCATCACTCGGCTGGCTACACCCGCAGGAACAGGCCGTACGCCGGATTGGCGCTCTCGTCGACGAAGGGGAAACCGAGCGACGCGAGGAACTCGTCGAAGAGCAGGTCATCACTCGCGGGGACCTGCAGGCCCACGAGCACCCGCCCGTAGTCGCCCCCCTGGTTGCGGTAGTGGAACAGGCTGATGTTCCACGTCGGGGCCATGAGGTCGAGGAACCGGAGCAGCGCACCCGGCCGCTCCGGGAAGTCGAAGCGCAAGAGCCGTTCGCCCTCGGCGAACGGGTCGCGTCCGCCCACCAGGTGCCGCAGGTGCTCCTTGGCCAGCTCGTCGTCGGTGAGGTCGAGCGCCTCGAACCCGGCGGCACGGAACGCGGCCGCGATGCTCCCCGACTCGGCGCGCCCGGACACCGTGAGGCCGACGAAGACGTGCGCGTCGGTGTCACTGCTGATGCGGTAGTTGAACTCGGTGACGTCGTGGGGTCCGCCCGGGAGGTTCCCGACCAGCTCGGCGAAGCGCCGGAAGCTCCCGCGCTGCTCGGGGATGGTGACCGCGAACAACGCCTCGCGATGTTCCCCCACCTCGGCGCGGTCGGCGACGAACCGCAGCCGGTCGAAGTTCAGGTTCGCACCGCTCGTGATCGCGACGTACGTCTGGCCCGTGGTGCCGAACCGTTCGACATGGGACTTCAGCCCGGCCACCCCGAGCGCGCCGGCAGGTTCCACGATGCTGCGCGTGTCGAGGAAGACGTCCTTGATGGCCGCACACACTGCGTCGGTGTCGACGCGGATCAGCTCGTCGACGAGGCTCGTCACGAGACGGAACGTCTCCTCACCGACCAGCCTGACTGCGGTGCCGTCGGAGAACAGACCCACGCGCTCGAGCTCGACCCGGTGCCCGGCTTCGACGGAACGGGCCATCGCATCGGAGTCGGACATCTGCACACCGATGACCTTGATGTCGGGGCGCACCGCCTTGACGTACGCGGCGACGCCGGCGATGAGACCGCCCCCGCCGACGGGCACGAAGATCGCGTCGAGCGGACCCTCGTGCTGCCGCAGCATCTCCAGTGCGATCGTGCCCTGACCCGCGATCACGTCGGGATCGTCGAAGGGATGGACGAACGTGAGGCCGCGGCTCGCCTGCAGCGTGCGCGCGTGCTCGTCGGCATCGGAGTAGCTCTCGCCGAACAGATGGACCTCGGCGCCGAGCGCACGCACGGCGTCCACCTTCACCGCGGGCGTGGTGACGGGCATGACCACGACGGCACGGGTCCCGAGATGGAGCGCGGAGAGCGCAACACCCTGCGCGTGGTTGCCGGCGGACGCACAGACCACACCGTTCGCCAGCGCGTCCGGCGTGAGGTTCGCCATCTTGTTGAACGCACCCCGCAGCTTGAAGCTGAACGACGGCTGCTGATCCTCCCGTTTCAGCAACACCGTGTTGCCGAGCCGTTCGCTGAGCCGAGTGGCGAGCTCGAGCGGGGACTCGATGGCCAGATCACCGGTGCGCGCGGTGAGGATCCGCTCGAGGTAGTCGGTCGCAGCGTTCTGCGTCATCGTCGTCGGAACCTAGTGCGGGCCGACTGCGCGCCGAGCTCCAGCCCCGCGGTGTCGGTCGGTAGCGTCGCGGAATCAGCGCGAGGCCGAATCGGGCTCGTGCAGGAAATCCTCGACGTCCGCTGCGAACAGTTCGTGGTGCTGGAACAAGAAGCCATGCGCCGAGTCGGGATAGATCTT
Organism: Acidimicrobiia bacterium; assembly: GCA_036502765.1. Taxonomy (GTDB): domain Bacteria; phylum Actinomycetota; class Acidimicrobiia; order IMCC26256; family DASPTH01; genus DASUAS01. Next base: position 9,017 of record DASXXX010000053.1, read on the forward strand.
CACGCGGGCGCCAGGGATCAGTCCGGCCAGGAGATGCGAGTAGCGGGGAAGGATCATCGGATCGCTGTCGCCCGCCGCGATGAACACGGGCGCGTCGATCGTGCCGACTCGTTGCAGCAGGCTGTGATTCGGCACACCCCACGAACACACCGCGTCGTACTGCGCGAGACGCGTCTGCCAGGTCGTGGGGGCATCGGCGTGCTCCTTGGGCCCGAACACGCGTCCGAGGGTCGCGATGCCTGCCCCACGACTTGCTTCCGACTCGGTGAAGAAGACGTGGAGGTATCCGTCCGGGCTGGGTTCGGGTCGCCCAACTGCGTCGATGACATCGTCGGCCCATCCGTGCATCCCGCGCGCGCCTTCGGGCGCGGCTGATGCCAGCACGACTCGGTGCACGAGTCGCGGCCGCGCGAGGACGATCTCCTGCGCGACGAAGCTGCCGATGGAGAACCCGAGGAGGTCGACGCGCTCGAGGCGGAGTGCATCGACGAAGTCCAGCGCGCCGCGAGCCATCTCGGCGATCGTGCTCGGCGTCACGCCGCTCGTTGCACCAACCCCGACGTTGTCGAAGATGACGACGCGGCGGTTCGCGCTCAGCGCGTCGATGAGCGGGGGATCCCAGTTGTCGAGGTTCCCGCGGAAGTGCTGCAACAGGAGGAGGGGCGTACCCGGCCCCTCCGTGTCGCGGTACGCGTAGTCGACGCCCGAGCTGGCAGTGACCGATCGGTTCATGAGGTCGGCAGAGCTCGTCACGTCAGCCCTCGTCAACGTTCGACGGCTTCCCCGTGGTCACGCTCCGATAGCCCCCGCTCACCCACTCGGCGATCAACCTGCCGTACTCCTCGGGGGCCTGCTCCCACGCGTAGTGACCGGCATCGATCGAGTGGATCTCGGCATTGGGCAGGAGATCGTGGAGGTACTCGTTGTTCGACCACGGCACCAGATCGTCGTTGCGGCCCGCGACGATCTGGCTCGGCGTTGCAATGGTGGGGAGGAGCTCACGCAGCACCGGATTCTGCTCGGGATAGTGGCGTACGAACCGAGCCGACTCGGCGAAGCGCCCGAGGTCGTAGGCGCTGACATAGTCCTCGTGCACCTCGGGCTCGGTCGCGAACGGGGCGCCGGCTTCGACGGCGGCACCGATGTTGGTGCGGGCGTCGAGCTCCCGAACCGCGTCGAGGCTGGGCGCTTCGATGACGTCCTTGAGCGCGCCGCCCGCCTCGATCGGGAACCGAACTGCCCCGCCGCCGACCGTCAAGCTCGTGACGCGGTCCGGAGCCTTCGCGGCGAGGAAGAGCGCGGCAGCAGTTCCGACGTCGGGGCCGACGACATGGGGCGCGCCCAAGCTCCACTCGTCGATGAGTTGGGCCAGGAATGCTCCCGCCGCATCGGGCGCGATCAGTTCGGGTCGACCGTCGGAGTGGCCGAATCCAGGCATGTCGATGGCGACCACTCGTCCGAGATCTCCGACTCGGTCCCAGATTCGACGGAACGCCCACAGCGACTCGGGCCAGGGCGCGAGCAGCAGCACGGTGGTGTCGGCCTCCTCCTTGCCGTCGGCCTGGTTGTCAGCGAAGCGAACCCGCACGCCGTCGGTCACTCGGAAGTACGTTGCGATCGGCGTCGGGCTCATCCGCTTGTCTCCTCGGTTGCGATCCCTCGTTCGTTCGCGAGCTGCGCGATCTGAGCGCGAGCGGCGTCGATCAACTCCGCGTTGGTGTTCGCGTGGCCTGCGAGACCCCAACCGCCGTCGATCGCCTCGGTCAGGAGCACCCAGGTGCGTGACGCCAGCGTCGGGTCATCGGCGGCTGCGGCCACGATCTGCGTGAGGCGGGAGACGACCGCGAGCTGCTTCTCTCGGTTGAGTCCGCCGGCGTTGGTGAGCACCTGCACACGGACGTAGTCGCGATCACCGTCGACGTTGGAGAGCGCGTCGCCCGGCAGGTCGTGCACGAACGCCGCAGTGTTCTGACGGAACAGCGGCACGTCCGGCACCTCCTCGACCTGCATGAGCGCGAGTGCCAGGTCGGCAGTCAACCGCCGCGTGTCGCGGAAGGTGCCCGCGGTCGCGTACACGTCGATCATGGGCATCAGCGGCTCTCCTCCGTCGGTGCGCTATGTATGATGACATGCATACTACGCAGGAGTCTGACGTCGTGCATAGTGTCGAGCCGAGGACTCAACCCGAGCGCGAACAGGCGAGCCGATGCCGCAGGGCGACGACGTTCGAGCGACCATGGCCGAAGGCGCGACCCGACTCCTCGCGACGAACGGGATGGCGGGGACGACGTTCGCCGAGGTGCTCGCACGGACGGGGGCGCCACGCGGGTCGATCTATCACCACTTCCCGGGTGGGAAGTCGGAACTGATCCACGCGGCCTTGGACCTCGCCGACACCTTTGGCAAAGAGGCCATCGAGTCTGTCCGGGGCCGTCCCGCGACCGAGGTCGTGACGACCTTCATCGAGCAGTGGCGTGCGTTGCTGGTCGGATTCGACCTGCGCGCCGGGTGCGCGGTGGTGGCAGTCGCGGTGTCGACGAACGATCCGGAGTTGCGGGAGCACGCCGGCGCCGTGTTCCGCGAGTGGACCGAGCTCCTGGCCGGGTTGTTGATCGACGGCGGCATCGACGCGCAGTCGGCGCCCGCACTCGCGGCCCTCGTGATTTCTGCGACCGAAGGCGCGGTGGCGGTGAGCCGAGCGGAAGGCGACATCAAGTCGTTCGAGTTGGTCGCAACCCAGCTCCTCGAACTCGTCGCCGCGCGGGCGCTCCCGTAGCTCCCCCGGCGCACCAGCAGACTGCACCGCGAGCGCTTGACAGCAAGACTGTCCCGCTCGAGCCTGCCTGAGCGAGCTCTCGGTCAGGCGAGCCCGCGCGCGAGCTGGTCGAACGCCTCGTCGAGGACGCCGGCGAAGTCGGTGCCAGGAATACCGAGCCACGTGTCGAAGACGATTCGGAATGCGGCCATCGACACCGCGACCCGCAGGCGCAGGTCGTGTGCGGCGAGTGGGGCGGCTGCGACGCGGTTGCGGCGCTCGAGCTCGTCGAAGAGCCTGGCCTCCCACCCGCGCTGCTGCTCGGCCTTGTCGGCCCGAAGGCTCGGTGATCCGTCGAGCACGCGCGCCCGGGTGACGTGTCGAGCGCGCTCCGGCTCGTAGGCGAGCGCCAAGGTGTGCAGTGAGCGGTGGAGCACCTCGAGCGGCGGATCCTCGAGGGGCTGCTCGGCGACGATCTCGAGAAGCGCGGCGCATCGCTGCTGCGAATCGACGAAGAGCAGCTCCTCCTTGGTGGCGTAGTAGCGGAAGAAGGTGCGCGGCGACACCTCGCACGCTTCGGCGATCTCCTCGACCGTGGTCTGGTCGAAGCCGTTGCGGGCGAAGAGGTCCATCGCCACGTCGTGCAGCGTGGCGCGGGTGCGAGCCTTCTTGAGCTCTCGGAGACCCATGAAGACATTCTGACATAACCCGCCGGTTGGCAGGATATGCAGACTGTCAGTTCGTTTCTTCTGGCATGAAGTGACAGAATGCGGACAATGACTGCTGCGACCCCCCGTGCCACCCCCGGCGCCACCCCCGGCGCGACCCCCGGAACGGCCGCCGACAGCGTCTACGAGCGCCGGTGGTGGACCCTCGGCGTCCTCTGCCTCAGCTTGCTGATCGTGTTCGTCGGCAACTCGAGCTTGAACGTCGCGCTGCCCTCGCTGGCGCGTGATCTCGGAGCCACCGAGTCGCAGCTGCAATGGGTGGTCGCGTCCTACTCGCTCGTCTTCGCGGGGCTGCTGTTCACGGCCGGTGCGCTCGGAGATCGATTCGGACGCAAGGGCGCGCTGCAGTTCGGCCTCGCCGCTTTCTTCGTGGGCGCGGCGGCGGCGTCGCAGGCAACCACGATGGGGCAACTGATCGGTTGTCGCGCGGTGATGGGTGTCGGTGCGGCGTTCATCATGCCGTCGACCCTGTCGATCCTCGTGAACGTCTTCCCCGAGGGTGAACGCGCCAAGGCGATCGCGATCTGGGCCGCCACCGTGGGCGTCGCTGGCGCGATCGGCCCGCTCATGAGTGGCTTCCTGCTCACCCACTTCTGGTTCGGGTCGGTGTTCCTGATCAACCTCCCGATCATCGCCCTCGCGCTGGTCGGCGGATGGTTCCTGGTGCCGAAGTCGCGCGATCCCGAAGAGGCGCGACTCGATCCGGTCGGCGCGGTGCTCTCGATCGTGGGCATCTCGTCGCTCGTGTTCGCGCTCATCCAGGCCCCCGACAAGGGATGGGGCGCGCCACAGACGGTCGGTGCGTTCGTCGTCTCGTTCGTGGTGCTCGCGTTGTTCGTCGTGTGGGAGCTGCACACCGACGAGCCGATGCTCGACATGCGCTTCTTCCGGAACCCGAGCTTCAGCACCGGGAGCGGCGGCATGCTGCTCGTGTTCCTCGCCATGTACGGCGTCCTCTTCCTCATGACGCAGTACTTCCAACTGGTGCTGAACGACTCGCCGTTGGCCGCGGCGGCGCGGTTGCTGCCCATGGCGCCGATCATGCTCATCGTCGCGCCGTTCACGCCGCAGTTGAGCAGGCGCTTCGGCGCGAACCGCGTCGTCGGGATGGGCATGGTGCTCATCGCGGTCGGGTTCGCGATCTTCTCCCAGGTCGGGCTCACGACGCCCTACTGGGTCATCCTGGTCATGCTCGTGCCGCTCGTCTCGGGGATGGCGATGTCGATGTCGCCGATGACCTCGGCGATCATGGCGGCGGTACCGGCGCGGCGAGCGGGGGCGGGATCGGCCATGAACGACGCCACCCGAGAGCTCGGCGCCGCCCTCGGCGTCGCAGTGCTCGGCTCCATCGCCGCGTCGCAGTACAGCAGCCATCTCCGCGACGCGGTCGGCAAGCTTCCCGCCTCGTCGCGGTCGGCCGCGAGCTCGTCGATCGCCGGCGCGCTGGACGCCGCGAAGTCACTCCCCGCGTCCGCCACGCAGGCCTTCGACCTCCTCGCCCGCACCGCCTTCGTCGACGGCATCCGCGTCGCCGGGCTCTTCGGCGCCGCGCTCGCCCTCGCCGCCGCAGTCGTCACCGTCCGCTACCTCCCGCGCTCGTTGCCCGACGAGGGCGCGCTGCACTCCCCAGTCGACGCGCTCGAGAACGTCGCCGAGCTCGGTCTCGGCGGTGTGCTCCCGGTGTTCGCCGACGAGCACTTCCCCGGCGACGCCGCGGTCGAGCATCCTGTGTGAGCGCGCACAGGCGCCTGAGTCCGTCCCGACAATCGCGAGCCGAGGAGAACCTCCCATGCCGAACCTCTCGTTCCCTTCAGTGTGGTCAGCGCACGTACCCGCCCGCGTCATCGCCGGCGCCTTCATCCTCCACTCGGGCATCGACAAGTGGAAGGGCGACGAAGCCACTGCGGCCGCCGTGCACGGCATGGCCGCGGGCACGTACCCGTTCCTGGCGAAGCTCGCACCCGACACGTTCCTGAAGCTGTTGGCCGCCGGCGAAATCGCGGTCGGCGCTGCGGTCGCGCTCCCCGTCGTGCCCGAGCGCGTCGCGGGCGCCGCGCTCACCGGGTTCGCTGGTGCGCTCCTCGGCCTCTACGCACGCACGCCCGGGATGCGGAAGCCGCACAGCATCTGGCCGACTCAGCAAGGCATCGCCGTCAGCAAGGACGCCTGGCTGCTCGGCATCGGCCTGACGCTCCTCGCCGAGTCCTTCACCGCGCCGGATCCGGCCTGACCGTCCAGGCCGTGGCATCCGATAACTGACACGGAGTTGCTCTTCGGGTGGCGGGCCCTGATCATGTGACGCATGAGCGAATCCGCGATCGAACCGGCGTCGACCGACGACGTGATCGTCGACGCCGACGGCCACCTCTGCGAGCCTCCTGATCTCTGGACCCGCGGCCTTCCCGCCCACCTCGCCGACCAGGGCATCCGCCTGATCTGGGACGAGGCTTCGGGCTACGACCGGTGCCTGGTCGAGGATCGCGTCGTCGTCGAACGCGGGCTCGCCGGACTCGGCAACGCGGGTGAGGGCTTCGACGACTTCGGTCGCGGTCGCCACTACGAAGACCTGAACCCGGCGGGTTTCGACGCGTCCGAGCGGGTGAAGGTGCTCGACGCCGAGGGCATCGACGTCTCGGTGATGTACCCGGGTCTCGGTCTGAAGCTCGGTGGCATCGAGGACGCGGAGCTCGCGGTGTGGTCGTGTCGCGTCTACAACGACTGGGTCGCCGAGTGGTGCGCCGCGGCACCCGAACGGTTGAAGGGAACGGGCGCGCTCCCGCTCCAGGATCCCGCGGCCGCGGCCGACGAGGCTCGCCGGGTCAAGGACCTCGGGCTCGTCGGCACGTTCGTGCGTCCGAACGCGTACAACGGCGTGCCGTTCCACGACCTGCAGTACACGCCGGTGTGGGAAGCACTCGAGGAGACCGGCCTCGCGCTCGGGCTGCACATCACGGGTCTCTCCGACATGCCGGGAGCCGCACGCGGGATGGGCGCGTTGATGGCACCGGGCACGCACCACGCGCTGATCCCGGTCATCGACCAGATGGTGACGCTCTCGAACCTGACCTACGGCGGCGTGCTGGAGCGTCACCCCGAGTTGAAGGTGGCGGTGCTCGAGAGCGGCGGGGGCTGGATCGCCCACTGGATGGACCGCCTCAACGAGTTCGAGGAGAGCTACTACTGGGCCGCGGCGCCGATGACGCTCAGCGCCGAGGAGTACTTCCAGCGGCAGTGCTGGGTCAGCTTCGATCCCGGGGAGCGCACCGCGAGCGTGCTCGGCGCGCTGATCGGCCCCGATCGCATGATCTGGGCGTCGGACTTCCCTCACAACGACGCGAAGTACCCCGGCGTCATCGACGAGCTCCGCGAGCACAACGACGGCCTTCCCGAGCCGGACCGTCGTGCCCTGTACGGGCTCAACGCGTGCGACCTCTATGACCTCGCACTTTGACCTCCTGATCCGCGGCGGGACGGTCGTCGACGGCACCGGCGCTCCGGCGCGCACGGCCGACGTCGCGATCCGCAACGGGCGGATCGCCGCGGTCGGTCAGCTCGACGACACCGCCGCTCGCGTCATCGACGCCGACGGCCTGCTGGTGACACCCGGCTTCGTCGACATCCACACCCACTACGACGCGCAGCTCCACTGGGATCCGACGGCGTCGCCGGCGTCGTGGCACGGCGTGACCACACTGCTCACGGGCAACTGCGGCTTCACGATCGCGCCGGCCGAGTCGCACGATGTCGACTGGCTGCTCCAGATGCTGAGCCGCGTGGAAGGCATGTCGGCGGACGCGCTCGCGGAGGGGGTGCGCTTCCGCGGCGGGACCATCGCCGACTTCCTCGACGGGCTCGAAGGTCGGCTCGGCGTGAACATGGGCGCAAACGTCGGACACTGCGCGGTGCGGCGTCACGTCATGGGCGACGACGCGTCCGAGCGCGTCGCCACCGCAGACGAGATCAGCGCGATGCAAGCACTCGTCCGCGCCGCGATGCGCGATGGCGCGATGGGATTCACCTCGTCACAACTGGAACTGCACGTCGCGCACGACGGCCGAGGGGTCCCGTCCAACTACGCGGACCACGACGAGCTGATCGCGCTCGCCGGGGTCCTCGCCGAGTTCGGTCGCGGCTCGATCGAGTTCATCCCCCGCAGCTTCCTCGTCGGCTACGACAACGACGATCGCGCGCTCATCCGCGCCATGGCCCGCGCATCGGGACGGCCCGTGCACCTCAACACGCTCACGAGCATGCCCCACGCACCCGACGGCTGGTCGCGCAGCCTCGAGTTCGCCGAGACCGCCGCCGAGGACGGTCTCGCCCTCCACCCGATGTTCGCCACGAACCGCCCCGGCGTCCACTTCTCCCTCGGGTCGACGTTCCTGTTCGACGAGATGCCGACCTTCCGCGAGACCCTGACCCTCCCAACCCCGGCGCGCCGGGACTGCCTGTGCGACCCCGCGGTGCGCGACCGCATGCGCACCGAGCTCGCCGACCCTGCAGGGCGCTCGTTCGTCTTTGCGTGGGACGTGCTGCGCGTCGAGCGCGTGCTGCACCCGGTCAATGAGCGCTGGCTCGACCAGTCGATCACCGAGATCGCGCACGCGACGAACGCCGACCCCCTCGACGCCTTCCTCGACCTCTCCCTCGACGAGGACCTCGAGACCCAGTTCGGCGTCGCCCGGCCGCCCTCGCCGGAACGCCTCGAGGCGACCGCGCGCATGATCCGATCGCCCGTCGTCATGGCCGGGTCATCAGACGGCGGCGCGCACCTCCTGTCGTACTGCGGCGCCGACTACACCACGCGCCTGCTCACCGAGTGGGTCCCCTCCACGCTGACCCTCGAACAGGCCGTCGCGCGACTGACCGCGATACCGGCACGGGCCACCGGCATCCTCGATCGAGGCACGCTCGCTCCCGACATGGCCGCCGACGTCTTGCTGATCGACCGCGCGTCGCTCGGCGCGGGTTCGGCCCGGTACGTGCGGGACTTCCCGGCCGACTCAGGGCGGTTCGTGGTCGACGCGACCGGCTACCAGGCCGTCATCGTCAACGGTGAGCCCCTGCACGAGGACGGAGCCTGGACCGGCGCCACTCCGGGACACGTCGTGAGGTCCGGTTGACGGACCGGGGACACTCTGAGACATGACCGAGCGCTTCGCGTACGCGATCGACCCCAAGTACCGCCCCGTCCTCGCCCTGTTCGGCTTCCGACGCTCCAAGGACGCCGTCACCCTCGACGACGACACCTTCCTCGCGACCTTCGGGTTCGTGAAGATCCAGACGCCGCGCTCGAACATCACCGGCGCCCACATCACCCGCGGCTACCGCTGGTGGACGGCCGTCGGGGTCCGCGGCTCGATGGTCGACGACGGCCTCAGCTTCGGGAGCAACTACGACGCCGGCGTCTGCATCCACTTCGCCGAGAAGGTCCCGTCCCCGCTCAGGCGCAGTGGCCACTCCGCGCTCACCGTGACCGTCGAAGATCTCGAGGGCCTCACGCGCGCGCTGGGGAGCGACGACGAGTCGAGCTGACGCCCGTCGCGATGCAGACCGTCAGCCCTTGCGGTAGGAGCGCACCGCGAGCGGTGTGAACACGAGGACGATCCCGAGCGCCCACAGCAGCGAGCCCACCACCCAGTACGTGAGCCCGTGGTCGAAGGTGCGCGTCACCGCGTCGCCGAGCAGCAGGCCCCGCCACGAGTTGACCATGAACGTGAGTGGTTGCGCTTTGGCGAACGCCTGCACCGGCCCCGGCATGGTCGCGATCGGGACGAACGCGCTCGAGATGAACGAGAACGGCACCGCGAGGATGCTGAGCCCTTGCGCGGCCTGCGCGTTGCCGCTGACCAGGCCGAGCCAGGCGAACACGATGGCGAACGAGAGCGCGTACACCACGAGGAGACCGAGCGCGAGCACGACGTCCGGGACCGTGGTGTGCATGCGGAAGCCGATGATGAAGCCGACCCCCAGCGTCACCAAGCCCACGATCACCATCAGCGTGGCGTCGGCCATGGCCCGCCCTGCGAGCACGGCGCGGTCGGAGATGGGGAGCGAACGCAGCCGGTCGTTGAGCCCCGACGCGACGTCCTCCGCCACCGCGACCGACGACCCACCGCCGGTGAAGAGGATGCCCGAGACGACGAACCCGGGGACCAGGAACTCGACGTAGGTGACGCCGCTGACGCCGATCGCGCCGCCGAGGATGTAGCGGAACATCAGCAGGAACACCACGCTCTGCACGATCGCGATGCCGAACACCTGCGGCGTGCGCATCAGCTTGCGGATGGTGCGCGCGGCGACCGTGAACGCGGTCGTGGCCCACGTGGCGGTATGGGTGGGAGCGGGAATCGTGAGGGCAGGGATCGTGCTCATGACTTGCTCTTTTCGCGCGGCGCGTCGGCATCGGACTCGGAGGGTTCGGTGGTGGTGTGACCGGTGAGCGTGAGGAACACGTCGTCGAGCGTCGGTCGTCGTAGCGCGATGTCGTCGAGCGAGATGTCGGCGTCGCCGAGCGCTTGGACCGCGCTCACGAGCTCGTCGGCGCCGCCACTGACGGGGAGCGACACGCGCGAGTTCTCGGTGTCGATGGTCGCCTCCGATCCGAGCGCCGCTGCCGCGCGTTCCAGGTCGGCTTCGTTCTTGACCGTCACGTCGACGACGTCGCGGCCCAGCTGGGCCTTGAGCTCGTCGCCGGTGCCCGATGCCACGAGCTTCCCGTGGTCGATGATGGCGATGAGGTCGGCGAGGCGGTCGGCCTCCTCGAGGTACTGGGTGGTGAGGAGCACGTTGGTGCCGCCCGCCACCAGGTCCTCGATCGCCACCCACAACTCGTTCCGGCTCCGCGGGTCGAGCCCGGTCGTCGGCTCGTCGAGGAGCAACAAGCGCGGCGCGCCGACGAGGCTGGCGCCGAGGTCGAGGCGTCGCTGCATGCCGCCGGAGTAGGTGCGCACCAACCGATCGCCGGCGTCGGAGAGGCCCATCTGGTCGAGCACCGCATCGGCTGCCTTGGTGCCCTCGTCGCGGTCGTGACCGAACAGCCGCGCCACCATGCGGAGGTTCTCGCGGCCCGTCAACGCGGGTTCGACCGCGGCGTACTGGCCGGCGAGACCGATGCTGCGGCGAACCTGCTTCGGGTGCTTCGCCACGTCGATGCCCGCGACCTTCAGCGTCCCCGCAGTCGGGCGGGTGAGCGTGGCGATGGTGCGGATCAGCGTCGTCTTGCCCGCACCGTTGGGTCCGAGCACGGCGAGCACCTGACCGGACGGGACGCTCAGATCCAGACCTGCGAGCGCCTCGACGTCACCGAAGTGCTTCTTCAGACCTTCGGCCTCGATCATCATTTCCATCCCCGAGACACTAGGCAGGAGTTCGCGCGAGTCCACGAAGCATTCGGCAAACTCGTGAACGTCCGCTGCCCGAATGCATCACAAACGGCAGCGCGACGCGGCGACCGAACCAAGGATGAAGATGGACGTGGACACACCGCGACCTACCTCGAACATGGCCTGCCTACGCGGTGACGTCACGACGCGCGAAGAGCGTGCAGGCGACGACCGCGGCGACGACGACATAGATCGAAGTGACGATGACGGCGTGCGCGACCGACACGTCGGACGTGCCGCCGGCCGCGAACGCTTCCAGGCCCAGGCCGGGGAACACGCGGCCGGCGCCGGACCAACTGTTCTGCACGATGTGCTCGAAGGGCCCGAACCAGGCAATGCCCACTGCGAGTGCGACGGTGACCGATCGGAGCACGACGGCGAGCGCCGTGCCCAAGAGCGCGTATCCGGTCACCCACAGGAGCACCGCGCCGTAGTCGGTGACCGCAGAGCCCAGCGCGTCGAGACCGGTCCACGCAGACGTGTCGATCCCCGCGCCGGGAGCGAGCAACCGCGCGGTGAGCCACGCCACGACCTCGATCCCGGCGAGCGTCACGGCCGCGTAGGTGAGCAGCGCCACCACCTTGCCGGCCAGCAGCTGGATGCGGCGCGGTTGGCGCAGCAGCATCGTACGCATGGTGCCGCGAGAGAACTCGACCGCGGTCCAACCGACGAACACGACGAGCACGAAGAAGCCGGCGAACGCGATCGCGCTCCGGAAGATCTGCGTGCCGCCACCCGCGTCGGCGAGGGCCTCGATGCTGAGCGCACGGCTCGCACCGCGGCTCAGCGTCGAAGCGGGTTCGGCGGCATTCACGACGATCGCCGATGCGCCGACGCCGAAGACGACTGCGGCGATGGCGGTGATGAGCAGGACCTTGCGGCGCAGCAGCTTGGTCAGCTCGGCGTGGTAGGCGCGCATCATCGGGACACTCCTTCCAGGAGCTCGAGGTAGCTGGATTCGAGGGTGGGTCGTCGGACATGGACCTCGGAGAGGACGATGCCGGCCGACGCGGCGTGCCGATTGAGCTGTTCGGCGAGCTCGTCGGGGTCGCGTCCGTCGGGGGTGACGATGAGCACGTCGTCTTCCCGGCCGACTTCCAAGCCGTGGGCGGCGACGATGTCGGCCAGCGGCAGGAGGCTCGCGACACGACGGCAACCCAGCACGATCTCGACGCTCGCCCGAGCCGCGAAGCCGGCGGCGTCGCCGGAGTAGACGAGGTGACCGTGGTCGATGACGAGCAACCAGTCGGACACCTGCTCGAGCTCGCTGAGGATGTGCGAGGAGACCAGGATCGTCCGATCGGCGCGGGTCAACGCGCGGATGAGGTCCCGCATCTCGGTGATCCCGACCGGGTCGAGGCCGTTGGTGGGTTCGTCGAGCACCAGCAGCCGCGGTTCCCCGAGCAGCGCGGCGCCGATGGCGAGGCGCTGCTTCATCCCGAACGAGTAGGTGCCGAAGCGGTCCTGTCCCCGCCCGGTGAGCCCCACCTGTTCGAGCACGTCGCCGACCGTTCGGGTCTCGCCTCCGCTCAGGCGCGCGATGAGCTCGAGGTTCTCGATCCCGGTGAGCCCCGGCCACAGCGCAGGTCCCTCGACGAGCGCGCCGACGCCACCGAGGTAGCGCTCAGGGTGCGCGATCGATTCGCCCAGGACGGTGGCGTGACCCGACGTCGGCCGGACGAGGCCGAGCAGCATCGCCATGGTCGTGGTCTTGCCCGCACCGTTCGGACCGATGAAGCCGGCCACGACGCCCGCGGGGACGTCGACAGTCAGATGGTCGACCGCGACATGGTCGCGGTAGCGCTTGGTGAGCTGATCGAGCTGGAGAACGGGAGCTGTGCTCTTCGTCGCAGCGGTCGTCGTCGTTGTCATGGCACCATCGTGCGATGACAGCACGCTGGTGTCGTCGGCCGTGCGACGACAATTGTCGCTACGTCGCCAGTCGTACGAGACCCGACTGATACGCGAACACCACGAGCTGCGCGCGGTCGCGCGCGTGCAGCTTGACCATCGCCCGGCTCACGTGTGTGCGCGCGGTCGCCGGACTGACGACGAGCTCACCCGCGATCTCGTCGTTGGTGAGGCCCTGCGCGACCAGCACCACGACCTCGCGCTCGCGATCGGTGAGGACCTCCATCTCGCGGGGTGTGCGCTCCGGCCGGGTCGGCCGGCTGGTGAACTCCCCGATGAGACGCCGCGTCACACTCGGCGAGAGGAGCGCCTCACCGGCCGCGACCTCGCGCACGGCGCGGACCAGGTCGGCGGGTTGTGTGTGCTTCACCAGGAAGCCGCTGGCACCCAGACGCAGCGCCTCGAACACGTACTCGTCGAGCTCGAACGTGGTCAACACCAGCACCTTCACGTCGTCGAGCATCGAGTCCTCGTTGATGCGCGCCAGCGCCTCGAGCCCGTCGAGCACCGGCATGCGGACGTCCATCAGCACCACGTCGGGCACCGTCGCACGCACGAGCTCCAACGCGACTTCGCCGTCGCTGGCCTCCCCCACCACCTCGATGTCGTCCTCGACGTCGAGCAGCATCCGGAACCCGGCGCGCACGAGCGGCTGATCGTCGACGAGGACCACTCGGATCACTCGGATCACGTCGTCGACCACGTTGCCACCACCCGATAGCCGCCGTCGGCGCGCGGCCCGGCTTCGACGACCCCGCCGGTCGCCTCGGCTCGTTCGCGCATCCCACGAAGACCCACCCCCGAGCCCTGCACGACGTGGCCCTCGACGTCGGGCCGGGTCAAGTGGCCGTCGTTCCGCACCTCGAGCCGGAAGCTGCGGTCCGCATCGCGACAGAGCTCGACATGGGTCGCGGCGCCCGGCGCATGGCGCATCACGTTCGTGAGCGATTCCTGGACGATCCGGTAGACGGCGGTGCCCACGGGCGCGCCGACGGCGTCGACCGGTCCGGCGGTCGTCAAGGTCACCGGCAGGTGTGCTGCGTTGGCGGCCTCGACGAGTTCGCCCAGTTGGGGAAGTCCGGGCGTGGGCGCGCGCGACAACCCCTCTTCGTCGCGGAGGACCCGCACCATGGCGGCCAGCTCCTCGAGGACCTCCCGGCTCGCGTCCTGGATCGCGTCGAGCGCCGGCTTCACCGCCTCGGGACGACGTTCGAGCACGTGGGCCGCGACTCCGGCCTGCACGTTGATCGTGGCCATCGCGTGCGCCACGCTGTCGTGCAGGTCACGGGCGATCCGGAGCCGTTCCTCCGCGACCCTGCGGCGACCTTCCTCTTCGCGGGTCTGCTCCAACGAGTGGTTCCGCTCCTCCAACTCCCGGAGGTAGCTCCGCCGGTTGCGCAACGCGTCACCGAGGAACACCGCCGCGGCGGACCACCCGAGGAACACGAGGTGCAGGATCGGCGCGTCACCGCGCACGAGCAGGCTCGTCGCGCTCAGCACCACGCAGAGCACGGCCGCGCCGAGGAGGCCGGTGCGGCGATCGGTGCGCCAGCTCAAGCTGAAGAGGGCGACCCAGCCCACCACGTAGATCGGACCGCCCGCATACTCCCCGACGATGTACGCCCCCAGCACTCCGGTCACGACGACCAGCGTGGTCCGCGGCCACCGGCGACACGTCCCGATCGAGATGCCGGCGACCACCAGCAGGAAGTACGCGAAGCCATCGAGCGAGACCTCGTCGCCCGTGACCGCTATGTGACCGGTCGCCAAGATCAGGAAGGCGGTGGTGAGGCCGGCGGCGACCACGTCGGCCACCCATCCTCCGGCCCGGCCGGAGCGCGCACCGAACGACGATGCCGAGTCCATGGTCGCCACGCTACGGCGACGACGAAGAAGAAGAATCAGCCCACCGTCGTATTCGACGCGTACGCACCGGGTCGTACGAAAGCGACTTCACGACCCGGTCGACGCCAACCCAGGGATCTGGGACCGAAGCCCACCCGCACGCGCGATCCCGGCAGGTCGCCGACCCGTGGGCGACCGAGCACCCAGAACTTGGCTGTCGATGGACCAAGCGAGATGATGCGAGGATTCTGCGCCGGCGCGCAATTTCGACGAACGACTGGAGAGAGACGATGGCGAAGATCCTCTGTGTTCTCTACGACGATCCGGTCGACGGTTACCCGACGGAGTACGCAAGGGACGGCGTCCCTGCGATCGACCACTATCCCGGTGGTCAGACGGTGCCGTCGCCGAAGGCCATCGACTTCACGCCGGGAGAGCTGCTCGGGAGTCTGTCGGGTGAGCTGGGACTGCGTCCCTATCTCGAGTCACTCGGGCACACCTTCGTCGTGACCTCGGACAAGGAGGGACCGGACTCCGTGTTCGCGCGTGAGCTGCCGGATGCCGAGGTCGTGATCTCACAACCGTTCTGGCCGGCGTACCTGACCGCGGAACGGATCGCCGCGGCGCCGAAGCTCAAGCTGGCGATCACCGCGGGAATCGGTTCGGACCATGTGGACCTGCAGGCGGCGATCGATCACGCGGTCACCGTGGCCGAGGTCACCTACTCGAACAGCATCAGCGTGTCCGAGCACGTCGTGATGATGATCCTGTCGTTGGTGCGCAACTACATCCCGTCGTACGAGTGGGTCGTCAAGGGCGGATGGAACATCGCCGACTGCGTGCAGCGGTCCTACGACCTCGAGGGCATGACCGTCGGAACCGTTGCCGCCGGTCGCATCGGGCTCGCGGTGCTGCGTCGGCTGCACCCGTTCGACGTGAAGCTGCACTACACCGACCGCCATCGGCTCGACGAGAGCGTGGAGCGCGAGCTCGGCCTCACGTACCACCCGACCGCCGAGTCGATGGTGGAAGTCTGCGACGTCGTCACGATCAATGCGCCTTTGCACCCGGAAACCGAAGGGCTGTTCGACGCCCGCCTCCTCTCGAAGATGAAGCGCGGCGCATATCTCATCAACACCGCACGCGGCAAGATCTGCGATCGCGACGCGATCGTCGACGCGCTCGAGCGCGGCCAGCTCGCGGGCTACGCGGGCGACGTGTGGTTCCCGCAGCCGGCGCCCACCGATCACCCGTGGCGGACGATGCCGCATCACGGGATGACGCCGCACATCTCGGGATCGTCGCTGTCCGCCCAGGCGCGCTACGCGGCGGGCACGCGCGAGATACTCGAGTGCCACTTCGAAGGACGACCGATCCGTGACGAGTACCTCATCGTCGACGGTGGCCACCTGGCGGGCACGGGTGCGCAGTCGTACACCGCCGGCAACGCGACCGCCGGATCGGAGAACTAGTCAGCGCACTGCGAGGACGAGCTTGCCGCGGAGGTGTCGCCCTTCGCTCACGCGGTGCGCGATCGCCGCGTCGCGCAGCGGGTAGACGGTGATCTCCGGCAGTGCGACGGCGCCCGATTCGACGAGGTCGACGACGTGTTCGAGGTGTGCACGATCTCGCCCGACCGAGGGTCGAAGGAGCACGATGTCGTCACGTGATGTCGGCGGCAGCTCGGATCCGACGGCGATGGAGGCGACCCGCCCGCCGGGCCTCACGACCGTGTAACACCGCTCGATGACGTCGAAGCCGACGGTGTCGAACACCGCGTCGCAGTCGGACACGACGTCGGCGAAGTCGACCCGGTGGTAGTCGATGACCTCGTCGGCGCCGCGTTGCCGTACGTAGTCCAGATTGGCGGCGCTCGCAGTGGTGATCACGCGCGCGCCGAGGTGCTTGGCGAGCTGCACGGCAAAGCCGCCCACACCGCCGGCGCCACCCTGGATGAGGATGGTCTCACCCGCTTGGAGTCGGAGGGTGTCCTCGATCGAGACCACCGCGGTCAGTCCGCTCAAGGCGACGGCCGCGGCCTCGACGTGCGTGAGCGAGTCGGGCTTCCGGGCGAGGATCGCCGCCCTGATCGCGATCCGCTCGGCGTAGGCACCCTCGAGCATGACACCGCCCACGTTGTCGCACACGCCGACCACCGCATCGCCGATCGCGACATCGGTGTCGGCACCCACGGCACTCACGACACCGGAGAAGTCCCGACCGAGGACGTGCGGAAGGTCGGGCGCCTGACGGTACGTCCCTTGGCGCACCTGCCAATCGGCACCGTTCACACTCGCCGCATGCACGTCGACCACCACCTCGTCCGCCTCGGCGACCGGATCGGGAACCTCGCCGTACTGCAGGACCTCCGGGCCGCCATGGGCTTCGAAGTAGACGGCCTTCATGTCGCGCCCCTCGCTGCGGTCGGTCGGTTCGTGTCGAGGCTCAGCGTTCGATCATCTGCATCTGTTGTTCGCTGTGGTGGTCGCCGGCCGCGGGGGTGACGTTGGTGAGCGTGTCGATCTGCTCGCGACTCAGCTGCACGCCGTCGGCGGCGACGTTCTCCTCGACGCGCACGACGCGCTTGGTGCCCGGGATCGGTGCGATGTCGTCGCCTTGGGCGAGGACCCATGCCAAGGCGACCTGGCCCGGCGTGGCGCCGACTTCAGCGGCGATTGCCTTGACTTCATCGACGGCCCGGAGGTTGCGCTCGAAGTTCTCGCCGACGAAGCGAGGATTGGTCTTGCGGCTGTCAGTGTCCGCGAAGTCGTCGGTGGTGCGGATCTCTCCGGTGAGGAACCCGCGGCCGAGCGGTGAGTATGCAACCAGGCCGATGCCGAGTTCGCGCAGCACCGGCAGGACCTTCGGTTCGGGATCGCGCGTCCACAACGAATATTCGGACTGCAGCGCGGTGACGGGATGCACGGCGTGGGCACGGCGGATCGTGTTCGCGCCGGCCTCGGAGAGACCGATATGGCGGATCTTGCCTTCGGTGACGAGTTCGGCGAGAGCACCGATGGTGTCTTCGATGGGCGTCTTGGGGTCGACGCGGTGCTGGTAGTACAGATCGATGTGATCGGTGCCCAGCCGACGCAGCGAACCTTCACACGCAATACGGACGTTGGCCGGACTGCTGTCGAGATTCCAGGTGCCACCGCCGGCGTGTGAAACGAGACCGAACTTCGTCGCGAGGACGACGTCGTCGCGGCGATCCTTGATGGCCTCACCGACGAGTTCCTCGTTGACGAAGGGGCCGTAGATCTCGGCCGTGTCGATCAGCGTGACGCCGAGGTCGAGCGCCCGGTGGATCGTGCGGATCGACTCGGCGTCGTCGGTTCCCGCGCCGGTGTACGCGCTGGACATGCCCATGGCGCCAAGACCGATGCGTCCGACGTCGAGACTTCCGAGCTTGATGTGCTTCATGACGGTGTTCCTCTCCATCGTCCGGAACGGCCAACCCCATTGAGGCTCGCGCATGAGAGAAGGCAACGACGAACGTCCCGCGGCACGTCCGCTAGGTTCTCAGTTCGAAGCAGGCGGTGAGCATGCTGATGCACCGTGACCTTTGGCCGGCGTTGCCGTACGACGCCTGGAGCAGCACCTGCGACACGCTGCACGCGCACACGCAGGTTCTGGGCAAGCTCGCAGTAGCGCTCGCCGTCCCCGAGCCCCAGTTGCAGCACGCCGCGCTGCATCTCACTGCCCGTGGTTGGGAAACTCCGGCCCTCCCGGCACCGGACCGCTCTGGTGTCCTCGTCGTGGCGTTGGATCTCCACCGTCACCAGGCGGTCGTCGAGCACAGCGATGGCCGCACCCGCTCCGTCGCGTTGACCCCGGATCGGCCCGTCGCGAACGTGACGCGTGCACTCTTGGCCGTGGTCGAAGACCTCACGGGGACGGTCTCGATCAACACCACGCCTCAGGAGACCGGGTGGACGACTCCGCTCGATGAGGACATCGAGCACGCCACCTACGATCCAGCACAGGTCGAGACGTACTTCTCGGCCGCGACGCAGGCCGCGCTCGTCCTGGCTGCGATACGCGCGCCGTATCGAGGGCGTTCCTCGCCTGTGAATGCTTGGTGGGGAACGTTCGACCTTGCCGTCAGCCTCTTCTCGGGGCGGTCGGTGGACCCGCCGTCGACCGGCTACATCACGCGCAACGCCGCGAATGCCGAACAGATCGAGATCGGGTGGTGGCCCGGCGACGAGCGCCACCCAACGCCTGCCTTCTATGCGTTCGCCTACCCGAGCCCGACGGGAGTCGAGCACGGCGACGTGTCACCCACGGCGGCGCATTGGGATGCAGCGCTCGGCGAGTACATCTTGGACTGGGACGACGCGCGAGCGACCGAAGACCCACACGAGACTGCCGTCGAGTTCGGCCGCTCCGTGATCCGCCACGCTTGCGCCATTTCGGACTGGGATCCTGATCTCGCCGCGAGCGCCGACGCCGTTCCCCCACCGCTGATCTGACCAGCGCACGTTCGGCGCGGCACACACCAACGTGTTCGACGGGAGCCCGAGGCTCTGCATCGCTATCCCGCGATGAGATCGAACTCGTTGCCTTCGATGTCACGAAATGTCGTCCAGCGCGCTCCGCTCTGCTCGAGGTCGCGGACCTTCCGCGCGCCAAGCCCGAGGAGTCGCTCAGTCTCGACGTCGAACTCCGTGGTGATGAGATCGATGTGAAGTCGGTTCTTCACTGTCTTCGTCTCGGGTACCTGGTGGAACGCGAGCCGAGGCCCATGGGCAACGGCGTCGTCGACGAGGACGACCGCGTGCTCTCGCGTCGGGTCGTCGGCTACCTGGCGTCCGAGGACCTCGGCCCAGAACGTCGCGAGCGCGCCGGCGTCGACGCAATCGATGGCGACGCCGAAGAAGGTGTTGGTCATTTGGGGCGTTCCTTCAATGGTGATGCTCCTGCTGCTTCTCGTGGCGGTACGCCGAGACGCTCAGATGGCGGTACGTCCACCGTCGACGGGGATCACCGCGCCGGTGAGGTAGCTCGCATTGTCCGACGCGACGAAGGCCACGACGTCGGCGATCTCCTCCACTTGCGCGGCGCGCCCCAGCAAGGTGGTGTTGCCGAGCCGCTCGATTGCGTCGGCGCGTGCTGCGTTGGTGTAGACGGGCCCGGGGGCGACGGTGTTGACGCGCACTCCCGCCGGACTGAACTCGGCAGCCCAGGCGCGTGACAGGGCGCTGAGCGCGGCTTTGGTTGCACCGTACGCGGCGCCGCCCGACAGCCCGACATGCCCCGCCATCGAGTCGATGCTCACGATGCTTCCGTGTCCCCGTGACGCCATCGCGGGAGCGATCGCCGCGACCAGCTGGTAGGCCGATCGGACATTGCTCGCAAAGAGCTCGTCGAAGGTGTCGACATCGAGGTCGGCTGTGGGACCGAACCACGAGAAGCCTCCGTTGTTGACGAGGACATCCACGGTGCCGACTTCCTTGGCGAGTTCAGTCACGTCGTCGGCGTCGGCGAGGTCGGCCGCCATGAATCGGGCGTGCCCGCCCGCCTCTTCGATGGCGCGCACGGTTGCCGCACCGCGCTCTGCGTCGCGGCCGTGGACGATCACGTCGAAGCCGTCACTCGCCAGCTTCAGGGCCACGGCCCGTCCGATTCCCGACGTTGCTCCCGTGACGAGAGCGACCGGGGTTGCCGCTGGTGTCTGCGCGTTCATGACGACTCCTCGCGTCGAGAGCGACCTGACCCTGGTTGTCCGGGGATCCGTTCCTGCACGCATGTTGCAGAGGTATGACCAAGGCCAGGGTAAAGGCCTGCGTGCTCCTCGAAAATGACCTTGTAGGCTTCGCTACATACCTGACAGGCATGGACCCAATGGAACTGCGACACCTTCGGTATCTCATCGCTGCTGCCGAGACGGGCAGCCTCACCGAGGCGGCCGAACGACGGCTCTACACGTCGCAGCCGTCGCTGAGCCGCCAGATCCGCGACCTCGAGTCGGAGGTCGGAGTCGAGCTGCTGTCGCGCAGTGTTCGAGGCGTCGAGCCGACCCTCGCGGGCAAGGCCTTTCTCGATCACGCCCGCCTCGCGTTGCTGCACGTCGATGCTGCGGTCGAAGCGGCCCGCCGCGCGGCGCAGCCGGAACGCAAGTCGTTCGCCATCGGTTTCCAGACCGGGCACGAGATGACCTGGTTGACGCCGGCGATGCAGCTCTTGCACGACGAGCTGACAGAGATCGAGGTGACGGTCTCGAGCGACTACTCGCCGGACCTCGCCGAAGCACTCGCGCGCGGCCGGCTCGACCTGGCCTTCATGCGCATCGAGTCGGGCTATGACCTCGAATACCACGTGGTCGACCGGGAGCCGCTCATCGTCCTCATGCCGAGCGACCATCGCCTGACCGCGCATTCGTGCGTGAACCCGCAGGATGTCGTCGGCGAGGTCTTCATCGGCGGCTCGAACAAGGCCGCCGTGCTGCATGCGATCACGGAGGACTACTTCCGCCGCTCCGGGCTCGACATCGAACTCACTCACGGTGTCGACAACCTGGCGATGGCGATGTCCCTCGTCGCATCCACCCGCGGGGTCGCGCTGCTGCCCGAGTACGCCAAGAACCTGCTGCCGCCCTCGGTCGTCAGCCGTCCGCTGCAAGGCGAGGCGCCAACGATCGAGATCGCCGTGGGCTACAGCAAGGCGAACCCGTCGCCGGTCCTCGAGTTGTTCGTGGCGCGGCTCGACGAATTGGTGCGCTTGAACCAGAGGGTGTGAACGTCCCGCAGACCGACGGTCTTGCGCCCCTCAGGTTCGTTCAAAGAAGAGTTGGAACTCCATCTCTCCCTTGTTGTCGATCGAGGCCACGGCCGGCACGGCCGGAGGCGTCATGTCGTAGTCGGCGAAGAGGACCGGGAGGCTTCCGACCACTTGGATGCGCTCACCATCCCAACGTCCTCGAAGCTCGACCGTGACTCGTCTCGTGACGCCGTGCAGGGTGAATTTGCCCGTCGCTCGGGTCTTGATGGTTTCACCCGGTCGGGGCAGTTCGCGCAGCAGGATCGGGTCGGTCAACGTGAAGACGCCCGCCGGGTAGGTGTCTGATTCCAATCCGCTGCTCTTGATGGCAGAGTCGCGCAAGCTGTTGTCAGACTTGAGCTCCCTGAGGTCGGCAGTGACGTCAACGGCGCTGATGGTGGTGTCGTGAATCACCAAGGTTGCGGTGACGTCGTTGGTCCTGCCCGTCGTCTCTTGTTCAGCGATGGCGGCAGGGAGCTGCTCGGTGACGCGATACCCGACGAAGTTGTCAGCCCCTTCCGGCTGCACGCTCCACGTCCCGTCGAGGGTGCTGGTCGGCGAGTCGACGACGGGCGTGCGGCGGATCGCGGCTCGCGGCGCGGCGTCGCTCTTCAAGAAGAAGAACCAACCCGCGACGCCGAGACCGATGCCGAGGACCACCACGAACACGAGGCCGGCAACCACCCACCGCCAGATTCGACGCCTAGCTTCCTTGGGGGCTTCTTCGGGGCTGCTGGAGGATTCGTCCTTTGATCCGAGCATTAGTTGATTCATACGAGTTACACTAGGACGATATGGTGAAGCCTGTCAAGACGCGGTCGTACCAGTCACCGTTGCGAGAAGAGCAGGCGGCCCGGACCCGGGCGCGCATTCTCGAAGCAGCCCGTCCGTTGTTCGAGCGGGACGGCTTCGCTCGTACCTCGGTGAAGGCGATCGCGACCGCCGCACACGTCGCGCCGGACACCGTCTACGCGATCTTCGGGAACAAGTCCCGGATTCTCACCGACCTCATCGACCACGAGCTTGCGCCGTCAGAAGACGACCCCACCGTCACCGAACGGGCGGAGGCGCGCGCAGTGCGCGACGAGCTCGACCAACGGCAACAGATTCACCTCTTTGCGCGCGACATCGCCGCCGTCGTCGAGCGCGTGAGACCCATTCACGAGATCTTGCAGACCGCCGCTGTGGTCGACCCGAAGATGCAGGCCATCAGCTTGGAGATGGAGAACTACCGGCTCACCGAGATACGCAAAGTGGCGGCGTGGCTCGCACGTCGCGGACCACTCCGCGTCGACCCTGAACGCGCAGCCGAGATCATTTGGGCCCTCGCCAGCCCCAGCCTCAGCCGCATGCTCTGCGAAATCCAGCAATGGAGCCTCGACCAATATTCGGCATGGCTCGAAGACACCCTCGTTCGCACGCTGCTCGACTGAGATGGCCCCGGCGTTCTCCCGCCCACCGACGCGCCCGGTAGCAGCCATTTGACAACGACGAAGGCCCGGTCCAGTGGACCGGGCCTTCGTGCTTCAGATGGTGGCGGGGGAAGGATTTGAACCTTCGACCTTCGGGTTATGAGCCATGCTGGGTGGCGTCCACCAGAACTACGTGCGTGTTATCCAGTCCTCTGACCTGCGGTTTTGGTGAGCAACGGGTCCGCCAAGACCCACCGGATCCAGCGGGTTGCAACCATTTGGGTTGCAAAATGGTTGCAGAGGTGTCTGCCCAAGAAGCCTGAACCCGGGCGAGCCCTGTTCAGGGTTATGATCTAACCCTGAACAAGGAGGAGCCGTGGCAAGGGTTGCACGAAGGACGTGGCGATCGACCATCGAGTCGGGTCTCCCGCGGCGAGATCGCCGCTCCTGCGAGTACGAGGCGTACATCCCGGACGCCCTCGCCAGCCGACTGGTCACGATCGACGCCGACGTCGCGGCTGACCTCGCGGAGGCAGAGGCTGCGATCGTGGAGCTCAATGCCCGCCACGGCGTCCTCGCCGATACCGAGGCACTGGCGCGGCTCCTACTGCGAGCGGAGGCCGTCGCGTCGTCGAAGATCGAAGGTCTCGAGGTTGGTCCTCGGCGATTGCTCCGCGCAGAAGCCGCGAGCCAACTTGGCGATGACCCTCGAGACGTCACCGCGACGGAAGTGCTCGGCAACGTCGAGTCGATGGCTTGGGCGACGAGCGAGGCCGCGGCCGGTCGGCCGATCACACGCGACTTCATCCTCGAGACGCACCGACGTCTGTTGGCACGCACTGACCACCAAGGCATCGCCGGTCGGATCCGGGACGAACAGAACTGGATCGGCGGCAGCAGCTACAACCCATGCAGTGCGGCGTTCGTCCCACCGCCACCAGAGTTCGTGGGCGACCTTGTCGACGATCTCGTGACCTTCCTCAACGATGACGTCCTGTCTCCTCTGACGCAGGCCGCGATCGCCCATGCGCAGTTCGAGACGATCCACCCGTTCGCTGACGGCAACGGCCGCGTCGGTCGCGCGCTCGTCCACGTTGTGCTCCGACGGAGAGGACTCGCGCCCCGAGTGGTGCCGCCCATCTCCTTGGTCCTGGCTACCCGCTCGAAGGACTACATCCACGGCCTCACCGGCGTGCGTTACCGAGGAACACCGGGATCAAAGACCGCGCATCAGGGGCTCAACCAGTGGCTCGCGATCTTCGCCGGCGCTTGCAGACGAGCGGTCGACGACGTCGCGGTCTTCGAGGAACGCATCAAAGCGCTCAGCGAGGCGTGGCACCAAAGACTCGGGCGCGTTCGTGCCAACTCCGCAACCGAGCGACTTCTCGTCGCGCTCCCAGGCGCACCGATCATCACTGTCACGACTGCAGCCGTGCTGATCGACCGCAGCTACCAGCAGACCAACCAGGCGATGCAGCGTCTCGTCGACTCCGGCGTTCTCCGCCAGATCACGGTCGGGCAACGCAACCGCGCCTTCGAGGCAATCGAGGTGATCGACGCCTTCACCGATCTCGAGCGCCAACTCGCGAGTCCCGCCGGAGACACGCGACGAGTGTCGCCCAGACGACCAGTCCCGAGACGACAAGGCGGGTCGACGCCATGAGCATCGAAAATCCTCTGAGTGTCACATCCGTGCAAGAGAATGCAGCCATGCAGCGCGACGGCGGCATGATCCGCTTCTGGACCGAAAACAGCGTCTACGAGGTCGATCAGTCTCACTCGCTCGTACGACGACTCGCCGGCATACGCGCGGCGAGCGCCCACCAAGGTGAGGATGGCCGCTGGCAGGAATACGCGGAAATCTCAGAGATCGAAATCGGGCGCCCGGTGCTCCTCACCTGGGGCGCCTCAGAGGACGGAACGGTGTTACGACGGACCGTCACGTCCGTTGTCGTCGGCGAGACCGATGGAGAGTCCGGTGATCCACCCAACTGGGTCGTTGAACTTGTCGAGTCGAGCCGCCAGCGTGATGGGAGATAGGACTCTGGTGACGAGAGGCGGAAGTTCTCAAGGCCTACACGTCGTAAACATGCATGACCTCGTCGCCGTAGTGATTGATGACCTTGACCGCGATCTTCCCGGTTGAGGGTGCGTCGAACGGTCGGCTCACGGTCGAGTAGAGACTTGACCAGGCGCCCTCGTCAATGTCGGCGCGCAGCCCCTTACGAAGGCGCTCGTAGGGATCGCCCGCGCCTGTGAAGTAGGCGTGGCGGACGAAGAAGCTCTCGCCGTTGTAGTCCGTGTCGACAAACCAGCATGCGACGTCCTCGGTCGAGCTCGAGCGCACCTCGCCGGTGGTCGGGTCGTAGACGTCGACGCCGCGAAGCTCAATCGTTACCTGGCCGTCCTCATGCTTCACGGTGAGGTCGGGTTCGCCAAAGACCATGAAGAGGTTCCCCGCACCGGTCTTCTTGAGGAGCTCGTCTCCCATCGCGAGATCGGGATTCATGTGCGCTGGCAGCACAACGAGCTTGCCGAACTCACGCGCGGTCTCGCCGACGCGCGCATCGAAGGCGAATCCGCAGACGACTAGCACGTCGAAGCCGCGGCCCTTGACCGCCTCCTTCGCGGCCTCCTTCACCTGGAGGGGTCCGACGGTGCCATGCTCGGGCCCGATCGAGACAGCAACCCGCTTCGTTATGCCGTCCGAGTCGGTGTACTCGCCCTCGCCGCTGATCCACTCGCCCGCGAAGGGTTCGAGCCAATCAAACGTGAGGCGCTCTTCGCGCTTGGTGTTCTGCACGCCAGCCTTCCGCAGATTCGCCAGGATCATCTCGACGAACGTGCCGGCCTCAGAGACAGTCTGCTCGCTGACGGTGCGGTCCGCTTCCTCGTCGAGCACACGGTGCGGCGAAAGGCTCTCGACCGTGAAGGGCCCTGACACCCGAACTCTCTTGCGGTCCTCGTAGGGCTGGTCGACGAGCAGCTCGGTCTCGGCGTGGCGCGCGATTGCAGCGTCGGCTTCCTCGCGGGTCACTCCTTCCTTGATGTTGGGGTTCTGCGCGATCGACTTCAGGGTGATGTGCGGCACGCGCTTGTAAACGAAGCCCTTGCGCACGTCATCCTCGAACCCGTTGCCAGTCGCGGGCATGCTCGTGAGCTCAGCCTCCTTGGCGGCCCCGTCCGCGGAGTCGGCAAGGAGGTGGTACGGATACTTGGCGGCCATGAGGCGAGTGCGGGCAAGAGCAAGTGAGACCCGGGAAGTGTCGATCGTGATCCAACGCCTCCCCCATTGCTCAGCGACATATGCAGTCGTGCCCGAACCACACGTTGGGTCGAGCACGAGGTCGCCTGGATCAGTGGCCATGAGCAGACAACGCTCGACAACCTTTGCATTGGTCTGAACCACGTAGAGCTTGGGTTCGCCGAATCCCGAAGTGACCGTGTCTTCCCAGAGGTTGTTGATTGGGAACGCGGGAAAGTCATCGAGGTAGCGAACGTATTGAAGGGTCTTACCAAGCCCGATCAGGCGATTCGCCAACGCAAGGCGACGCATGCCGTCCCTGTTGGTCTTCCACCCGCCCTTGCCCGGCACATACGTAGTTCCACCAACCTCGACCTCGAACACGGTGGTCTGAGCGGGGCGCACGGTCTGAGAAGTAAGGGGAGCAGGACGGAAGACCGCGCCAGAGGGTGCCTCGTCATCACTGAAGCGTCTTCGGCTTCCGTCTGGGTCCTCCACCCACGAGTACTGCTCACCTCCAAGTCCGCCGACTTCCTTTCCGCGGAATAGCTGGCGGTACTTCACATGGGCGGCATCGCGCGCGTACCAGAGAAGGAAGTCGTTCGTCGCTGCGAGGACATTCGTCCCTCCAGCGAAGCTGCCGGCACCGGATGTCTTCTTGAAGGTGATCAAGCTGACAAAGTTTTCACTGCCGAAGACCTCGTCGAGGACGTTCCTCACGAGATGAACGTTTTCGTCGCCAATCTGTACGAAGACACTGCCCGACTCGGTGAGCAGCTCGCGGGCGACCGTGAGGCGATCGCGCAAGTAGCCCAGGTACGAGTGGATGCCCAGTTCCCAGGTGTCACGGAATGCGCGGATCTGTTCGGGCTGGCGTGTGAGATCCTCGGCCTTGCCGTCCTTCACGTCTCGCTTGCGTGTGCTCACCTGCCAGTTGGAGCCGAACTTGATGCCGTACGGCGGGTCCAAGTAGATCATCTGGACCTTGCCTTTGAGGTTCTCCTTCTCGGCGAGGCTCGTCATCACGAGCAGTGAGTCTCCGAGGATCATGCGGTTCGACCAGTTGACCGGCCACTTGTAGAAGTCGACGATCTGGTCGAACTCCAAGGGACCGTCAAACCGCTCGAAGAGCGTCAGCTCCGGCTCGCGCTCCCCCACCGCCGCCGTGTTCCGCAGGTTCTCGACGAGCACGCGGGGGTCGATCTTCTCCTGGATGTAGATCGGTACCGTCGGCACCGCGAGCTCTTGACGGTCCTGTTCGTCTTTGCCCTTCCACACGAGCTGGGGATCGAGCGACGGGTCACGCGGATAAAGCAGCGTCGTCGGTGCTTCCTCGGCATCACTAACGAAGTCGCGCAGCTCGTCCGTAGGAATGTTGACGCGCTTGTCCTGGTGACGGACGGATACCACCGGAGTCGGCGTCGCGGGCTTCTTCGCGCGAGCCATCAGCCGGCCCTCCCCACATACGAACGGATCGCGTTCTTGGCGTCCCACGGATCTCGAATCTCGATGAAGTCCCACCGACCGAAGCCGCCGTGCGCGTTCACCGCCGGGATCCAGAAGTTCTTCGTGGTCGCGACCTTCTCAACCTTGTCGCGACGGAAGCCGCCGCTGACCTCTACGACAAGGTTGAGTGGAACATCGAGGCTCTCGTCGTAGCGGACAATGAAGTCGGGCAGGTAGTTGCGCTGCTCACCGTCGATCGCGTACGGGATCGTGAAGCCGAGATGATCGTTCTTCACGTACGCGAGCACCTCGTCCATCGATTCCAAGCTCTCAGCCATCTTTCCTTCCCAACCAGAGTCGAGGACTACGTGGCTGACATGGCACTTGTAGGGGCTGGTCTCGTAGACCTTCCTCGTCGTGTCGAAGTCGACGACAGCACTGGAGCCGCGATCACCGTCTGGCCGGAATACCGGCTGGAGCCTCACCGTCTCCGGGTTCGTACGCACGATCGCTCGGTGTATGCGCGCCGCCGCGGCGTCCGCGAGTTTGTGGATTAGTAAGAGTTGGGGGAACGTGTCGTCCTTGCACTGAACGCACCGCCGCATCCAGTCGGAGACGATCGGGACCAGCTTCGGAAACAGCCACGCTTCCTCAAATCCGTCCTCGTCACGGAAATGGTTCTGGACGAGCCGGCGGGTAAGGCGGAAGGCGACCTCTTGCTCTCGAGTGGCGTGGAGCTGCTCGAGGGTGTGAACCTCAGTCGCGCCAACGATGCCAGCGATGTCGGTCTGGGTCGGCACGTCCTTGGTCGACAGCGCGAGGCGCGAGTCGGCGGTGAACCTCGCGCTCAGCTCGTCGGTCGACAGCACGTACCGGTAGCCAGCGATGAGCGGGAAGTTGATCGCCGAGCCCTCGCGGCCAGGCAGCGCCCGCACGCGGGTGGTCGCGATCTCGGGCTTGGGCGTCTGCTCTGATCCCGCGGTCGGGATGAATGAGAAGGGAACGCCGTAGACCTCGGCGTACTCGGGCTCGAGACGGCCTTCGTCGTTGACGACATAGCTGCGGCGCCGAAGCCCGCGCCCCACGACTTGCTCGCACAGGAGCTGGGTGCCGAAGGCGCGAACGCCGAGAATGTGCGAGACCGTCGTCGCGTCCCAACCTTCGGTCAACATCGAGACCGAGACGACACAACGTACCTGCTCGCCGAGCTTGCCCGGCTTGCCCACGGTGTTGAGTACCTCGCGGAGAAGATCCTCGTCGGTGAGCTCCTCGGAGCTCCGACCCGGGAAGCGTTCTCGGTACTCGGCCTTGAACTCCTCGATCTCCGTGGCCGCGATCCGCTTGAACTCGTCGCTCATCACCTCGCCCGACTCGAGCTGCTCCGAGTCGACAAGGATCGTGTTGGGGCGATGAGTCCAATGGCCGTCCTCGACGTTCGAGAAGAGCGTCAGCTCTCCAGGCACCGGAACGACGGACCCATCCGGGAGAGACTTCGACCAGCCAGCGACGTAGTCGAAGATCATCTTCGACACCGCCGTGTTGTTGCAGACGACGATGAACACCGGCGGCGTCGACGCGCTGCTCGCCGTGACGCTCTCTTGCCAGCCGACGAACGACTTCTCGTAATGCTCGTAGAGACTGTGGAGCGCACCTTGCAGCTCAGCCGGAAGTCGGGGGCCTGTCCCGTTATCGACGCCGGCGCTCCGGCGGTTCTTCTTGGGAAGCCCATCCTTGATTCGCAGCCAGAGGTTGCGGTACGTGACACCGTCGCCCAGCATCGCGTTGTCGCTCACGGGCACACGCGGAATCTTCACGATGCCGCACTCGACCGCGTCGGTGAGCGAGAAGTCGGAGACGACCCAGGGAAAGAGCTTGCCCTCGCGGTAACCGGAGCCGCCGAGGAAGAACGGCGTGGCCGAGAGGTCGTAGACCGTCTTCACGCCGAGCTTGGCGTGGATAGCCTGTAACCCCGAGATCCAGACCATCGCCTCCTCGTTGCGGAGGTCGGCCTCTCGCTTCTCGTCACCCGTGAGCTTCACGTCGGCCGCTTCGCCGTCGGCAGCGTCCGCGGGACGACGCGCGTAACAGTGATGCGCCTCGTCATTCAACACCACGATCTGGTTCCGCCCGGCTCCGAGGTCGCGGCAGACGCGGCGAACCATCTGGTCCGGCGTCTCGCGGAAGGGATCGGAGCCGTCGGGATTCAGCACTGACTTCGTGAGACGGGCCGCCTTTCCCGCCTTCGTCTCACGCAACAGGAACGCGTGGAAGTTGGTGATGACGATGCGAGCCCGACCAAGCTGGTCCACGAGGTCGGCGGGGACGATGTCGCGCTGGCGGTAATAGTTGTCGGGGTCGCTCGGTAGCACGACGCGCAAACGGTCCCTGATCGTGATGCCCGGCGTGACGATGAGGAACCGGTCGGAGAACCGGGCGTCCTGCGGGTTGGCAGCCTTGTTGAGCGTCTGCCAGGCGATCACCATTGTCATGACGACCGTCTTGCCCGATCCGGTCGCCATCTTGTGCGCGACGCGGAACAGCCCTGGGTTGTAGCGCGCGCTCTCGTCCGTGAGCAGGTTGGTGATCCAGACGTCGCCGACCTTGGTCGCGACCTCGGCGACGTAGATCGCGGTCTCGAGCGCCTCGATCTGGCAGAAGAAGAGTCGACGCTCGCGCTCCGGACTGGTCCAGTAGGCGAGGAGCCGCCGGGTGGTCGGCGTGACACCCTGCCAACCGCCGAGGCGCCAACGCGCGACCCGCTCGCGAATGCGGTTGATGTTCTCGCTGACCTCGATCCGGTCCCGCGTCCACTCGGCGTCGAGCGCGAGCTGCCCGCCCCGCTTCTTCGTCGCCGGGATCGGCACGAAGTACGAGCTGGGGCGACGGCCGTCGACGACTTCGTCGGTGATCCCGTCGTCGTCGAACCGGAAATGCTGGATGGGCTCGTCGTAGGGCGAGTTGAGGATCGGGTTCTCGATCACGACCGGCTTCATCGGCGGTGCTCCCGGCCGGCTGAATCGGTCGGCCGGCCGTGTTGGCGCATCCAGTCGACGACCTGCGACCGCAGCCAAAGCCGGGGACGGCCGGGCCCAAGATCGATCACAGGACGCGGCATGTCCGGATAGCGCCGTTGGTAGCGGCTCACTGTGTTCCGCTGCGCCAGCCCCATCAACGTCGCTACGCCCTGCGCGTCGATCAGGTCAGCGATCTCAACCGTCTTCGGCACGGCCGGAGGCTACACCCGTTGACAAGCTCCAGCGCGACTACCGCTCGCTGGCGCACGGGTGCACGTCGTAGACGACACGGACGCGGCCGGGAGTGATCGCGCGCGACCGGGTGTCAGGCAGGAGTCATCCGGGCCCACGCCGGGAGTCATCCGGCGCAGGCGGGAGCGATCCGCTCCTCAACCGGGAGCGACCGCGTGTTCGCTCCCGCAGAAAAATCTCTCGGCGGGAGTGATCGGGAGTAATTCCGGGAGTGATCGCGGGAGTGACAGTCCTCATCCTCACGGTCCAAGACGTCGGATCTTCGATCACGACGTCCCAACCGGCCCAACGTGCGCCCAGGAGGACTTGTCATGGAGAGACTCACCTACACCGTCGCTGAGGTCGCCCAGGCCTTGGGCGTCTCGCGCTCGAAGGCATACACGCTCGTCGCCGAAGGGGCGATCCCGATCGTTGCACTGCCCGGGCGGCGCAAGCTCGTCGCACGAGCGACGCTCGAGCAGCTGCTCGGGACTGGCACATCGTCAACCCGCGCCGAGTCGCGGACGACACCATCCGACCAACCCATCCTCGCCCACGACACCCGACCAGAGAGCCCGACCCACCACACCGAAAACAACCGACACCCAACCCCTCCCAGCACGACCAACCACCCCGCGATCCCACATCAGACAGTTGCACCAGGGGTGCGCGGGAGTGATCAGGCACGGCGTGAGCCGTCGCGCTGATGCTCTCGATCGGGAAGCTCCGCCTCGAAGACGGTGTCGACTACTACCTGCGGACAGTCGCCGACGGTACCGAGGAGTACTACACCGCGCAGCACGAAGCCCCGGGCCGCTGGATCGCCTCGAGTGAGCTGCTCGTCGGATTGTCGGGCGAGGTCTCGGGCTACGAGCTGCGCGAGGTGCTGGAGGGTCGGGACCCCTCGAGCGGCCTGATGCTTGTCTCGTCGCGGCGCACCCGTCCTGGGTTCGATCTGTGCTTCTCCGCGCCCAAGTCGATGTCATTGCTGTTCGTGTTCGGCGACTCCGCCATACGGCGAGCGGTCGTCGAGGCGCACGAGCGTGCCGTCCAGGCGTCGCTGGACTACCTGGAACGCGAGGCCTGCTGGGTCCGCCGAGGCCACGCCGGCGTTCTCCGGGTTCGCGCTGACGGGTTCATCGCCGCCGCGTTTCGACATCGGACGAGCCGCGCGGGTGACCCACAACTGCACACGCACGTCGTCGTCGCCAACGCCGCCCGCGGGCCCGACGGCAAGTGGAGCGCATTGCATGGCTACGCCCTCTACGAGAGCGCCCTGACGGCCGGTTACCTGTACCAGGCGCATCTGCGCCACGAGATCAGCCGCTCGCTCGGCGTCCGCTGGGGACCTGTGATATCAGGCTGCGCCGAGATGGCCGAGATCCCGGCCCATGTGCTCGAGGCGTTCAGCAAGCGAAGCGCCGACATCGAACGAAAGAAGGCCGAACAAGGCGTCACCGGACGGCACGGCGCAAAAATCGCCACGCTCGCCACCCGACCGGCGAAGGATCCTGAGGTCGACGTCGCGTCGCTATTTCGCGAGTGGGAACGCCAAGCCGCCGACCTGGGCTTCGAGGCTACGACAGTTCGGTCACTCATCAGCCGTCGCGTCCACCCCGGCCTCGGGCGCGTCAACGATGGCGAGGTCGTTGACTCCTTGACGTTGCGCCAGTCGACGTTCGAGCGCGCCGAAGTCGTGCGAGCCGTCGCCGAGCGCGCACCCGACGGCGCGGCCGTCGGGGAGATCGAACGGTACGCCGATGCGCTCCTGGCCGGTGACCGCGTGGTGCGCGTGGCCGACGATATGTACTCGACTCCGCCGATGCTCCGCCTCGAAGCCGGAATCCTCGAAACCGCGCAGCGACGCCTCGGAGGCGGGCTCGGTGTGGCTGATGTGGGTCTGGTCGAGACCGAGATCAGCCGACGACTCGTGCTGTCGGCCGATCAGGAAGACATGGTGCGGCAGCTCACAACATCGGGCAACGGTGTCGAGGTCGTCCTCGGTGTCGCGGGCGCAGGGAAGACCTCCGGACTCGAATGTGCGCGGACGATCTGGGAAGCCAGCGGCTACCAGACGATCGGCGTCGCGCTGGCTGCCCGCGCCGCCGTCGAGCTCGAGACCCGCTCCGGGATCCCGAGTTGCACGCTCGATGCGTTGCTCAGGGACCTCGCGCAACCCGGTGGTCCGCTGCCGTCACGCACCGTCGTGGTCGTGGACGAGGCCGCGATGGTCGACACCCGCCGACTCGCCCGCCTCCTGGTCCACACCGACGCCGCCGGCACGAAGGTCGTCCTCGTCGGCGACGATCACCAGCTTCCCGAGATCGGCGCCGGAGGAGCGTTCGCAGGCCTGCTCCGCCAGCTTCCCGCGGTCGTGCTCGCCGAGAATCGTCGGCAGACGGACGCGGTGGACCGACTGGCGCTCGCCGAGCTGCGCACCGGCAACGCCGAAGCGGCCGTCCGGCGGCTCGTCGCCAACGGGCGCATCAGCCTGGTCGACACAGCAGACGCGGCGCGCGAGCAGATGGTCCACGACTGGCGAGCAGCGACGCGGGGCGGGGACGACGCCGTGATGCTCGCCTCACGTCGAGTCGACGTCGAGGATCTCAATCGACGAGCCCGCTCGCAGCTCGTCGAAGAGGGCGCGGTGTATGCCCGAGGGATCACGATCCATGGTCACGAGTTCGCCGTCGGCGACCGCGTTATGACCCTGAGCAATCGCCGACGGCTCGGCGTCACGAACGGTGACCGTGGCACCGTCGTCGCCATCTGTGATGGGGAGGTCGCCATGCGCCTCGATCGGGGACCAACTATCGCTCTCCCAGCGAGCTACCTGCATGCCTGCCATCTCACCCACGCCTACGCCACGACGATCCACAAGGCCCAAGGCATGACGTGCGACCGCGCGCTGGTCCTCGCCAACAATGCAATGTTCCGAGAGGCCGGCTACACGGCTCTGTCCCGTGGCAGGAAGGAGAACCGGCTGTACGTCATCACGCCCGATCGGCCGGATGTCGACGTCGGCCATGGCATCTTTGGCGACAGCGACCACCCACTCGACCGACTCGTCTCGACACTGGAACAATCACGGGCGAAGCACCTCGCCCTCGAAGAACTCATGCGAGGCCCAGCGGTGGACCCGCCGGCTCTCGGCCGGGGCATCGATCTGTAACGCGAGCCCCGCCGCAACCCTCAGGAGGAAGCATGCGTGGGAGCGTCATCAAGCGAGGCAACTCCTGGTCGGTCGTTATCGACTTCGGCCGGGACGCCGCCGGGAAGCGGATGCGCAAATGGCATTCGGGATTCGAGACTCGCAAGGAGGCCGAACGCGCGCGCACGGAGATCCTGAGCCGGCTCGACCACGGTACCTACGTCGAACCCGACCGTCGCACACTCAGTGACTTCCTGGAGCACGACTGGCTGCCAGCGATCAAGGCACGCATCCGGCCCTCGACCTGGGACAGCTACGCGCGCAATGTTCGCCTTCATGTCGTCCCTGAGCTTGGCGGCGAGCATCTCCAGTCGATCACGCCCGCCCGCCTGAATCGCTTCTACGCGGAAATGCTCGAGAGCGGTCGCATTGGCAGCGAGCGCGGCCTCTCACCCAAGACGGTCCGCTACGTGCACGGGATCATTCGCAAGGCGTTCGCCGATGCCGTCCGGTGGAACGTCGTGCAGAGGAACGTCGCGGATCTCGCCGATCCACCGAAGGTCGGGGCCGCGGGACGCGAGATGCAGACCTGGACCGCCGACGAGCTGCGAACCTTCCTCCACCACATCGAGGACCAGCGGCTCTACGCCGCCTACCTGCTCGCGGCCACTACCGGGATGCGGCGCGGCGAGGTTCTCGGGCTGCGCTGGCAGGATGTCGATCTCGACCTTGCTCGGCTGTCGGTCCGCCAGACCATCGTCTCGGTCGCGTACGAGATCAAGTTCGCCGAGCCCAAGACCACGCGGAGCCGCAGGTCGATCGCGCTCGATCAACGAACCGTCGCCGTGCTTCGTTCTTGGCGGAAGGTGCAGCTCGAAGATCGCATCCTGCTCGGCGACGACTACGAGAACTCGGGGCTCGTCTTCACCCGCGAGGATGGGCGCTTCATCCACCCAGACCGTTTCAGCCAGCTCTTCGACAAGTACGTCGGCTCGTCGGGGCTACCTCGTATCCGGCTCCACGATCTACGCCACACGCACGCGTCGCTCGCGCTCGCCGCGGGAGTGCACCCGAAGGTCGTGAGCGAACGCCTCGGGCATGCCACCGTCGCGTTCACACTCGACGTTTACTCGCATGCCGTCCCGGCGCTTCAAGAGGACGCGGCAGATCGAGTTGCGGCGTTGGTCTTCGGCGCGTGATCCCGATCCAGACACCATCCCGCGCCAGTTTCACCTGCTCTCGTCGGGATGCCAGAACCCATAAATCTCGTCGTGGACCGGACACGGCGGACCGGTTCGCCGTTAGGCCCTTGGAGAACCAGACGGAGGGCGACGTTGGCGACACGAGTCCAGATCCAGTGCATCAACAAGAAGAACCGGCTCGACCCGCATGACAGAATCAACCACGTCGGCGGTCTGAATGCGGATCAGACCCGGTGGAAGCTCACCGAGACCGATGCCATCGCCGGCATTGATGAGGGCAAATGGTCTTTCTACGTCGTAAACCCGCGGGGTGGTGTGGTTGAAGTCATCGTGGTCACCCGGCTCGGGCACCGCTACCTCAAGACCGTCGCAGATGGCGATCAGCCTGACAACCTGCTTGCGCTTCCCGAGTGTCCTTGATCTGGCTACGGCTCGTCCCGCCGCGCTGGAATTCAGAATGATCGAGCCTCAGGGGGCGCGGTCTGGCTACCAGCAACTTCGGCGCTGCGACCGTGACGATCATCATGGCCTTCACCACAGCGAGACGTAGCGCCAGGCGATTGGCAGCTCGGTCGCGCAGTGAGCACAGATGAGCCGTTCCTTCCGGTCATTGGTGACGTCTACGAGGTTCACCGCGACGTTCGGGCCGGCGCCGCGCTCGACAAGAAGGAGTGGCGGCGAGCAGTCGTCGTCGAGGTGCCCGAGGCGGGCGGGATGATCGGCATCGTGACGCGGACGACCACCAAGGCGAAGCCCGGCGTGCACTCAGGTAAGGACGCGGCGTCCGGTTTGACGAAGGAAGGCCGCTTCGACCGCCCAGGCTGGGTTCAGGCAGTGCATTGGAATCCGCGGACGGTGCGCCGGGTTGGCAAACTTGACGAAGCGCTCTTCGCAAAGATCAAGGAGCGCTTCGTCTGATGAGCGCTTGGCAGGAACTCGCCGATACCGGTCGGCTCGGCAACGAGTCGAGCGCGCTCATCTATGCGACAGTTCGCGCCGTCGGGCGAAGCTTCCCGCCGCCCGAGGGCTACCGCACCTGGACCGGCGACGCTGTCATCGAAGCGGCTCATGATTTTGTCGCCGAAGCCCCGAAGCGGGTGCTCGACGCGTGGCTCGGCGCCGTAGATGAGCGGAGCTTCGAGGTTCGCATGCAGGGCGCGGTGAGGAACTGGTTCAGAGACCGAGGCCGCCGAACGCGGTTGGGTCGACTGGTCCGTCGGATCCGCGAAGTACTGGATGACGACAACGACTTCGCGCGAACGGGCAACGCGGCGACAAGGGACGAGCGGTGGCATCTGACCGGCGGTCCAGCGGCCCCGACAACGGCGACTGAACACGAATTGTTGCTCGCGGCCGCGACCGAAAAGGACGTCGCGATACCCCGTTGGCACGCGAAAGCAAAGCGCCAAGCACCCGACGCCGACCGAGACACGATCGTTCGCCTTGCACGTCGAATCCTCGAGGCGGCGGACGGTTCCGTCGCAGGGTCCGATCTGGCACGGGCAATGGGTCACCGCCTCGGAGTCGCGCCTCAGCCGCAGTCGCTTGAGTTGGACGAGCACGATGAATCGGATCTCGCCGACCCGACCGCAGAGCAGGCAGTCGAGCACTCGGTAGCGAGGATGACGGCCCATGACATCTTCGAACGTCTGACGCTGCGAGAGCGGCTCGTGGTAGCGACATGGACTGAGAGCGTTCGGAACTCTGGCGCAGCGTTGGGCTTAGGCCACAGCCAGGCCGCCACGCTGAGAGAACGAGTCGTCGCCATGGTCCGAAGTGAGCTGATCGATGACGACATGGCCGAAGTTGTGCTCGACGAACTCACAACGAAAGCCGCTGAATGGTGGCCCAGCCGGACGCGCGATGACAATCCGCCGTTTCAATGAGAGTGCGAGGAGAACGCGATGGGACAGCCGAGGTCATGAACGAACACCTTCTCGACACGGAACTCTTGCGACTCGCCGAGGGTGACGCCGAAGCCGAGGTAGCCGAACTCTGGAACCAACACCTTGCCGAATGCGCCCTCTGCGCGGAGCGCTTTCGCGTCTATCCGGCTGGGGGCCAACGCCCCCGGACCACACCGAGCTTCGACATGGAGGTTCTGCCTGACGAGCTGCGGCGACTCATCGTCTCTTCCACATCCAAGGGGGAGGCACCGCAGCCCGGTCAGGTATGGCGACTCGTTGGCAGCGACGAGGCCGTGATGGCCCTGATTCTTCGCGTGAGGGAGACGGGATTGATTGTTGCGCCCGTCACGCTCGATGTTGAGCTCGCCGACGACGCCACCCCTGTCGTAACTGCGGAGGCTTCGCCGATCGGAATCGCACTCGCGGTATGGGGAAGCCTCACATCAGAGGTGACGCTTGACAGTGCCGACAGGTACCTCTTCGATCTGCCGCTTGTTGACGCCGTCAGGCAAGCTCGATCGGGAACCGATCCATCGTTGCCAGGCGTGACCCGTGGGGTTCCGATCGTCTCGGTCATCGACACTCGCGTCGAATATCGCCAGCACCTCCTCGAAGTCCTTGAGTCGCTTTCTCCTCACTCGTACGACGACGAAGATGACGATGAAGATGACGATGAAATCGATGGTGGCAAGTTCGACGATACGTACGAAC
Source organism: Acidimicrobiia bacterium (assembly GCA_036502765.1). Lineage (GTDB taxonomy): Bacteria > Actinomycetota > Acidimicrobiia > IMCC26256 > DASPTH01 > DASUAS01. The sequence continues at coordinate 46,721 of DASXXX010000053.1, forward strand.
GCGTTGAGGCTCTGCCAGCCTGGGCGCGGCAACGGCCGGACCTCGCCCGCCTCGTGCAAGATCTCGAGCTGGAGCTACAGATCCGCAGACCAAGTGGCTGCGTGCTGCGTTACCTCCCGAAGCTCGACCAAGTCCTGGTGGCTGAGAAAACTCTGTTCGGAGTTGCTGTTGTCTCCGAGATGGACGTAGTACTGCCGATCTTCGTGTCCGAGACGCCATCCTTCGTCGGCATCCCGCTTGAGACACCTGCGCAGCTCTTGAAGAAGGATGCCGATGCAACGGCTGTCGTCATTGCCGTCGGTAGTGGTCTAACTGCCGAAGCAATCGCAGTTCAGCCCCATGAAGCGAACGACGCGATCGAGGCCCCGTCCGGGGAGATCGCGCCTCCACGATGGCCGTCTCCGCTGGGACTTCCTGACTGTGTCGCCGGCTTTCTTGAGCAGAGCATCTGGACTTGGGAGCCCGTTTCTGATTCCGCGCTGCATGTCGCGACTCTGAACATGGTCGACGTTGTCGCGCGAGCAACACAGGAAGCGCTCGCAGAAACCGCGGCGAGGTCTACCGGATTTAAGATCACGGAGAAGAAGGACGGGTACAGCTCAATCGGTGCAACTGATGCCCCTGCGATTACGTCGCTTGTTACGGCATCGGAGGCGAACGGACACGGGGGCGCTTCTCGCCTCATCGACGAATACATCGGAGCGCCGACGTGATCCGCAAATTGCAGCTGCGAAATTGGCGCGCTTACGCGAACCTCACCTCGGACTTCGAACCTGGGACGACGTTCGTCGTCGCAAGAAACGGCGTCGGCAAGACCAGCATGGTGAGCGGGCTCGCGTGGACTCTGTACGACCGGCCAGTAGCGGAAGTGAAGGCGTCTCTCCATGACGGCGCGCCCGCCGACGGCTGGGTCGAACTCATCCTTCCGAATGACACGGTCCTGTCCGTACATCGACACTTCGACGGGCGTCGTTCGACACTCGAAGCCTCGGTCGACGGAACGAATCTTTCCCCAGACGCGTATGAGGCCTTTTTGGTAGAGGCGTTGGGCGCGTCGACGGCTCTTCTGTCACGAACAACTGTCATGAACGAAGGTGATGCACGACCGCAAGCTGCGGAAGAGCTTCATCTACGTGACCACCTTTGCCAGGTGCTTGGTGTTACCGGCCTCTTGGAGCTGTCTGGAGAGCTCTCGAATCGAATCAAGGAAAATGAGAAGGCGACCTCTCGAATCCGCAGCGCCGCGAAGATCTCCCAGGACCAACTCGTCGCGCTCCGAAGCGAGCGAGAGAGATTGGAGAGCGACCTAGCGAGCGCCAAGGCGGAGTCAGAGGCGCTGCGCGCGAAATACGACGATGCTCGTCGGAGACTCACGGCCGTCGAGAGTGCCAGCGCTCTTGCCTCGATTGCAGAAGAGCGCGACGAGCAGCTTCACCAGATCGCCGTCGACCTCAATGCCGTGACCGGATCATCGCCAGATGCAGCGATCGAACCGATGCTGACGCGCACGGAGGGAGAGCTCGATGCCCAGATAGAGCTCATGCATCGGCGGGATGCCGAACTGCAGGCCCGTGCTCGATACATTCGGGACGGCCTCGCTTCCCTAAACGAGACCGGCGAGGGTACGTGCCCCGTCTGCAGGCGTCCGCTCAGATCCAAGGACGTCTCGGAAGCGCGGACCGGACATGAGAGCGAACTCGCCGCAATCGAAGCTGAGATCGCAGAGATCGACAACACGGCGCTCAGCGAACGTCGAGAGGCGCTTCGTGAGCTGCGTCGTCGGCTGAGCTTGGTGCCGGCCGTCCCTGACATTCCTGTCGCTGAAGTCACCCTCCAAGAGGCACAGCTTCTTGAGAGGGAGGCACAGGAGGCCCTTGAAGACCTGGTCGGACGCACTCGTGTGCTGGAGTCCCAGCTTGCTGATACTGCCAGCCAGGTGACAAGCGCGGAGAACGACCTCATCGCCTCGGCAGACGCAACCCGGCACTTCAGGTATGAGGCACTCCTTGGAGCCGCGAGATCCACTGCCGACGAGGTTGTTCGTTACGCCCTTGAGGCACAGATCGACCCGCTCGCCGCAGCCGTCCGTGACCGTTGGAAGCTCTTGTTCGGACAGCGGGGTGATCTTCATCTCGACACTGACGGCTCGCTTTACCGTCTCGCCAACCATGTACGTTTGCCCTTCGCGCAATTCAGCGCAGGCGAGCGGACTACTGCGCTACTCATCCTGCGTATGTTGGCGGTAGCGGCTTCGACACGCGCCGGATTCGTGTGGGTAGACGAGCCGCTTGAGCATCTCGACCCGGATGGACGCCGACGGGTGGCGTCAATGCTCTCCCAAGCGACGGCACCGACCGGACTCCGCCAGGTACTCATCACGACGTACGAGGAACCACTAGCCCGCCGACTGAGCGAGAGGGTCGACGGAGTCCATCTTCGTTACGTGCGGGCCGCGTAGCACTTGGAGCGCGCTCGTTGCATTTTCTCAGATCGCGCCGGACACGCGGACTCGATCCGTCGTATGGCACCGGAGCCGGAGTGCTCATCGGAGCGCCCCCGTCTGAGAGCGGAGATCGTATGCGCATTGGACCGCAGGCCGGGATCCTGAATCGACCGCCAGAGCATCAGCTTGTTGCTGCGCTCGCCTTCGTTGGCGAGCGCTCGCGCCAGCCCTGTGTGGACACTCTCGAGGCGCTGCGAACGGTATTGCGCCGCGAGCTTCACAGCGACATTGACTCGCCCGACGCAACGACCGACAAGGGGCAACCGTTCGTCGAAACCGGTGAACTCGGATTTCAGGACGGATTTGATCGAGGTCATCTGACCGTGACCGTGAGCTTCTCTGCATCAGCCATGGACGCTCTCGAGGTTCCGGCCGCGCTTCGGCCGCAAGATCTTGTTGCCGCACCCTGGGATGCTCTAGGCATCGCACCCGCCGTGCCTGCCGCCGGCGACGTTCTCGTCCAGATCTGCACTGACAGCCCATACGTCGCAGAACATGTGCTCCGTCGAATCGAGCACAGCCTGGACGGTCGCATGCAGGTCGTCTGGTGTGTCGCAGGCGACCAACGCTTCACGAGCCGGTCCGGCCGCGTCAATGCAGGAGAGGCTCGGGCGCTGAACGGCTTCCTCGATGGGACCGCGAACCTCGACCCCGCGCAGAGCGACGACGACTACGCGCTTGTCTTCATCGATCCTGATGTGGTGGCTGCGTATCCATCAAACCCACCAGCGGGTCAGCAACCGCAGTCGGCGTATGGGCCCAACAACAACCCGGTGTTTCCCCCGCTGCGTGACAAGCCGACGTTCGAGCCACCTTGGACTCGTGACGGAACCTATTTGTTCGTTCAAGCAATCGTGCTCGAGGTAACCGGATGGGACAAGACATCGCTCACCGATCAGGAGCACGCGGTCGGGCGCTACAAGGTGTCAGGAACGGCGCTGGACTTGCCGGACGACCCCAGCCACCGAAACGACACGCCGGCGTACGCGGCAAATCCCAGCGACGAGACCGTGCCAGTCGACTCACATATTCGGAAGTCGAATCCTCGCGGTCCTGAAGATGCGCTCCGACGCATTTATCGCCGCGGATACCCGCTGATGATTGCGGATGGAAGCGGCGCCATGCGTCGAGGCCTGCTCTTTGAGTCCTTCTCGCGGAGCACGAGCACACAGGTCGAGTTTATTTTGCGTGCCTGGATGCTCAACCCGGATTTCCCACGGCCGAGCGCGGGCAAGGACAAGCTCATCGCCTTCTTCAGCGCGACGCTGTGTGGCGGCTACTACTTCGCACCACCGCTCGATCACTCTCGCGACCCGTCATCCTGGCGTATCCCGGCCACGACGTGATGCCCTGACCGAGTAGCCGCGCTCACCTACCGTCGAGGCGGTTCGCGCGGCCATCGACGCTCTACAGAAGCGCGGTACACAACGTCGACGAACGGGCCGCGCCTCCGAGCGCGTTGCACAAGGCGGTTGATGTTGCGCGCGAAGTACTCGGCCATCTGCGGCCCGGTCAGGTGCTGATTCGCGATGGCGAAGACCCGAAGTTGGCTGTTGACCAACGTCGCTTGGTTCTCGGGGTCCCGGTAGATGCGCTCGTCCTTCGTCAAGGCAACCCAGCCCGCGGCATCGGCGTCGGCGATCCACCGAGTGTCGGCGACTCGCTGGTCCTCGCCTCCCGGATAGACGTCCACCATCGTGTGCACGGTCAGTCCGAGCTGTCGCAGAGCCTCGGGCACGACGTGGCGTCCGAGGCTGCGATCGACGAAGAACTCAGGCTGCTGCTCGACTCGGCGCGGCAAGGGCAGCGTGTACGTCGTCGAGCGGGACGCCATAATCCTCGGCCACCTCAAGCTCGTCCTCGCCCGCTTCGATGCGGCCGATCACATCGGCAAGCCTGGCCGCGCCATGGATGAAGATCGGCTGACCAAACGCGCGCTCCGGATCAGCGACGAGGATCGACTCTTCGGTGATTGGAAGAGCGAGTCGAATCGCCCAGCCGCCGTCGTACTCGATCCGCTTGAGGTACTGGTCGATCACATCGTGGAACACGCGCTGGCCCGACCGAACGACAGTCAGAAGGCCAAGCTGTTTGTCTCGCTGTGACTTGGCGTAGTCGAAGAGCAGCTCCGCACCATCGGTGTACAGGTGACGGGACGCCAGCGCGTGCTCCAGACCCATCTCCTGGTCAAGTCGCTCGAGTGCCGGCCTAATCCGTTGCAGCGGGAGGCCGGTCTCGCGGAACGCGGCGAGGACCATGCCCTCCGCCAAGCCGACGAAGGGTATCGTCAGCCGTCCGCCCGGCACGCTCGTAAGCAGCGCCTCGCCTGCAACCGGTTTGCGCCCAGCCGGCCGACGAACATAGCCCCGCACCCACGTGTCGAACGTCGACCTCGGCACTCCGAGGTACGAGGCGGCCTCGGTCACCGTGTACAGCGGCCGGGTAAAACGCGGGTCGGTGGTGTTCAGCGGAGCAGCCCTTCTCAAAGTCGAGACGGCCAAACCGTACCGCCGAGGTATGACGCGGACGCGGAGGAACGGCACCGATCGCGCGTGGGCTGCAACCATTTGGGTTGCAAAATGGTTGCGAGGCCCGGATGCAGAGAGGCCCTGAGCTCGTCGCTCAGGGCCTCTGACCTGCATCTTCGATGGTGGCGGGGGAAGGATTTGAACCTTCGACCTTCGGGTTATGAGCCCGACGAGCTACCAGACTGCTCCACCCCGCGGCGGACCAATGAGGGTAGCCGACGCACCCCCTCACCTCCCAGGCCGCGCGAAGGGTTTGGTCCCCGTGGGGTTCGGGCACGTCGGGCAGGCTGGCTCCCCCCAGCCACCCCGCGGCATGTGACTCGCGCCCGACTTCTGCACCCTGTCATGGCGCGATCGACCCGTGACCGACGCCGACCGGCGCGGGTGGGGCTACACGCCGCAGGAGCGCGGCCTCTACCGCCCGCGCGGTGCTCGCGATCTTCCCGTACACCTCGCCAATCGTGATGCCGGTACCGCGCTCGGCGACGCGTCGGCGGGCGAGATCGTCGCGTCGTTCGTGGTCGGCATCGTGACCGTCCTGTTCGTGCTCCGTCTCGGCGCCGCGGTGTATCGCCGGGGCATCGTGCGCACCGGCCGTCGGCTCCGCCTCGGCGAGGTGCTGCGCACGTCGTGAGGCCGACGGACGCGCGTGGCGCGCCGCCTACGGTGGCGCGATGACGTCCCGCCCCCGTGAGCACCAACTCCCCACTGCCGACGACGGCACCGCCGCGTCGTCCGCGCCCACCGCACCTCCGGCGCGGGAGCCGAGCCACGCGGAACGCTGCCGCACGTTGCTGACGGGCGAGACCCGGGGCGCGCTCTCGACGCTCGCCGCCGATCCCGCCGGCTACCCGTACGGTTCGGTCGTCAGCTTCGGGCTCGCCGACGACGGCGACCCGCTCTTCTTCGTGAGCACGATGGCCGAGCACACGCAGAATGCCCTCCGCGATCCGCGCGCCAGCCTCCTCGTGACCGAGCCGGTGCCCGAGGAGGCCGATCCCCTCGCCAGCGGACGGGTCACGCTCCTCGGTCTGCTCACGCCGGTCGGTGACGACGATCGCGACATCGCGCGCGAGCGGTACCTCGCCGCGAATCCCGCGGCGTCGTACTACATCGACTTCGGCGACTTCACGTTCCTGCGCCTCGACGTCGGTCATATCCGCTACGTCGGTGGGTACGGCCGCATGAGCTGGGTCGATGCGGCCGGCTACGCGGCGGCGGAGCCCGATCCGCTGGTCGGCGCGGCCGCCGGGATCATCGAGCACATGAACGCCGACCACGCCGACGCGCAGGTGCTGTTCTGTCGCCACTTCGCCGGGCTCGCCGACACCACTGAGGCCTCGATGTCGGCGGTCGACCGTTACGGCTTCGACCTGGTCGCGGTCAGCTCGGACCACCGCACACCGGTACGCCTCGCGTTCGCCGATGAGTGCGTCACGGGCGACGAGGTGCGCAAAGCGATGGTTGCGATGGTCGCGGAAGCGCGCTCGGTCACCGGCTGACCGCCAGAAGATCAGGCGTCGATAGGGACGCCGATCACCTCGGCGATGCGGACGACGTCACCATCAACGGTGAGGAGAGTCGCGTCGTGGCGCGCCGCAACCGAAGCGATCATGCAATCGACGAACCCGCGCGGCGTGACGCCGACGCGACGGCACGACCGGTAGATACGCGTCGCAGCGTCGAAGTCGATCACCGGGTCGAAGCGAAGCAACGGAAAGCGGCTGAGGAATCGTCGCAGTTCCATTTCACGACGGTCGGTGCGTGCCCCGGCGGCAACCTCCATCACCACCGGTTCGGTCACCGTCAGCGGCCCGTCGCTCACAATCAGGTCGGAGACGCGCCTGTCGGTTGCGCTCCCGGTCGCCCGCAGGTACTCCACCCACGCTGAAGTGTCGGCGAGGATCACAAGAGTTCGACTCGGGCGACGTCATCAGGAAGCTCATCAATCGCGCCGCTCCCGCGCATCGCCAGAGCCTCGGCCTTCGTCATCGGCTGTCCGGCCAGATGGCGAAGCGCCAAGTCGACGGCCTCGGTCTTGGTGTGGACGCCGAAGCGATCCATGATCGCCTTCACATACAGGTCTTCGACCTCGATGTTCGTGCGGACGCGCGCCATACACCAATCGTACACGTGACGTGTAGATGACGTGTACCGCCTCACCGCTGCCGGCGCCGCGCCCGGCGAGGCTCGAACGGAGCGACACCCACACGACTCTCCGGACGGGACAGATCGGGCTGCTCGCACCGACCGCAGGTGCAGATCACCCCGGTGGGCAGGATCAGCTGGAGCGCACGGAGTTCTTCGTCCCGCACGGCGCCGCGGTCGGCGAGGGCGAACCAGACGTTGAAGGTGTCGAGCCGATGCTGGATCGGATGCACCGCTCCGAATCGGAGCGTCGTGTCGCAGTCGAACAGCTCGCCTGCCGGGGACACCTCCGTGTCGCCGACCTCGAACCGAGCACCGTCTCGGATGCGGCGACCGATCTGGTTGATGATCGCGCCCGCGATCTCGAAGTGCGGCCCGGCAACGATCAGTTCGGGATGATCGAACCGCTCGAGCAGCCCGACGGTGTACCCCCAGTGCGGAGGCTTGCCGGATCCGACGCCGGTGACGAGGTAGCCGTGTCTCTCGATGATCGCCGCATCATCGGCGAGCATCGCTTCCATGTCGAAACCCTCACAGAGTCTGCACATGCCACAAACCATGACGGAGGGGTGTGACAGTCTTCGGCCGGTGACCCGGTACCCTCGCCCGACTCTGGCTCACCAACCTCGTCACCGGCTCGGCTTCGTCTTCACTGCGATCCTCGTCGCGGCTGGCGTCGCGGTGTTCGTCGGGCTGCGCGCCACGGTCCGCGACCTCGACACGTCGCTCGACCACTTCTACGCCGAGACCCAGTTCGCCGACCTCACGGTCGTCGGCGGTGACACCGACGCCATCCTCCGGACGTTCACCAGCGTCGACGGCGTCGCCACGGCCACCACGCGCGGTACGACCACGCTCTCGGTCTTCCTCCAGAACGGGAAGACCAAGGTGCAGGGCACCGTCATCGGCGTGCCCGCACACGGACCCACCATCAACGACCTGTCGATCACCGCGGGTCGCGACTTCGCGCGCGACACGTCGCGCTCCGTTGCGGTCGTCGAGCAGCACACGGCCGACGACCTGGGCGTGAAGCCGGGTCAGACCGTGCAGGCACTCGGCCTCGGCACCCCGGCCGAGGTCGACGTGGTCGGCGTCGGCCTCTCCCCCGAGTACCTGCTCCCCGCGCAGAGCCAGCAACAGGTGGTCACGACGCCGGGGAGCTTCGCGGTGTTGTTCGTGCCGCAGTCGGTCGTCGAGTCCCTCGGCGGCGAGGCCACGGTGTCGCAGGTGCTCGTGCGCTACGAGGCGGGCGTCGAGCGCGACGCGCTCGACCGCCGACTCACGACGCTCGCCACCAACAACGGCGCGCAGCTCGTGCAACCGCGAGTGACCCAACCGTCGAACGGCGTGATCCAGGAGGAGCTCACCGGGTTCCGCGAGGCGAGCATCGTGGTGCCGGCGATCGCGTTGATCGTCGCCGCGTTGGTGGGCGCGCTCGCGTGCGCGCGAGTCGAGGAAGTGCGCCGCCGTCGGCGCATGCTGGCGATCACCATCGTCGCCGCCGGGGTCGTCGGCGTGGCGATCGGCCTCGCCGGCGCCGCGATCGGCGGTCCCGAACTCGCCGAGTCGGTGTACCTCCCCGAACACGTGGGTGCGAACAACCTCGGGGTCGCGCTGCTCGGCCTGCTGCTCGCGGCGATCGTCGGCGCGATCGCGCTCGGCATCGGTCGACTGCTGCGGGTGGGACGCGACGACACGCTCGGCGCCGGCCCCGCCGTCGTCACTGCGATCGCGGCCGCGGCCGCGGTGATCTGCGTGGTCGCACCGGGCGGGATGGTCGACTCGGCCGAGGCGACGCTCGATGCTGCGGCGCGCCTCGAGCAGGTGAGCGCACAGGTGGCGTTCGCGGCGCCGGTGAACGCCAAGCTCCTCGGCGAGCTGCAGGCGATCGACGGCATCGCCGTGGCGGAACCGGTGCCGTCGGCCAACGTGTTCGTGCGCCATGGCCCCCGGCGCTACTCCACGTCGCTGGAGGCCTTCCCCCGCGACACGGAGCTGCAGCAGTTCGAAGCACCCGACGGCTCGCGGCTCGCGCTCCCCGCGACCGGCGCGCTGATCCCGCAGTCGCTCGGCAAGATCCTCGGCGCCGGGGTGGGCGACGAGCTCGAGATCACGTTGCCCGGCGCAGGGGTGCCACCGTTCCCGGTGAAGGTCGCGGCGTTGACTTCGAACACGCTCGGCAACCTCGTGTTCCTCAGCAACAACGCGCTGCGCGAGTCGATGGGTCAGTACTCCACCGCGTTCGCGGGCGGCTTGTTCGACACCGCGTCGGTGCAGTTCGCACCGGGCGCCGACCCCGCCGAGGTCGCCGCCGCGGTGCAGGCCGCTCCCGGCGTCGTCGTCTTCGTCCCCGTGGCCGCCAACCTCGACACCGTCGACCAGGCCCGCCCGATCTTCAAGGCGGTGATCCAGGCGCTGCTCGCCATCGCCGCCGTCGTGACCGTGCTCGGTCTGGCCAGCGCGGTCGTGCTGCTCACGCGGACACGTGCCCGCAAGGGAGGGTGGCGGGTGACGGGCGAGGTGTTCGCCGCGGTCGTCGCCGGCATCGTGGTCGGCGCGTTGCTGGGCACCTACGCGGCTGATCGACTCGTCGACGCGCTCGACACGCCGTTGATCCATCTGACCCGCCACGTCGACGCGTCGACGTACGTCTGGGCCGCGGCGATGGTGCTGGTGGTGAGCGCGTTGACGCTGACGGTCAGCTGGTGGACGCGTCGACGGACACCGGCCGAGGTGCCGGTCGGAGTGCCCGTCGCAGCCCTTCCGTGATGTCACGCTGACACGCCTGCGCGATGCCGGCGGTCGGCACGATCATCTCGAAGCCGTGCACCGCGCCCGGGTACACGTGCAGTTCGGTGGGGATGCCCGCGGCGAGCAGGCGCGACGCGTACGTGATGTCCTCGTCGCGGAACACGTCGAGCGTGCCGACGCCGATCCAAGCCGGTGGGAGTCCGGCGACGTCGTCCACGCGCGCGGGTGCCGCGTACGCGGGGATGTCGTCGGTGCCGGCGAGATCGCCGAGGTAGGCCCGCCATCCGAGATCGTTGGCCGCACGGCTCCACACCGGCGCACCCTCGATCTGGCTCGACGCGCTCGTGTTGCTGTCGTCGATCATCGGGTAGATCAGCAGCTGGAACGCGAGGGACACCTCACCGCGGTCGCGGGCGAGGATCGCAAGGCCCGCGGCGAGGCCGGCACCGGCGCTCGCGCCGGCAACCACGATGCGGTTCGGATCGACGCCGAGCTCGTCGGCGTGCTGCGCGATCCACAGCAGCCCCGCGTAGCAGTCGTCGAGTGGCGCGGGATACGGATCCTCGGGCGCGAGGCGGTATTCGATCGACACCGCGACGCAGTCGAACTCTTCCACCCAGCGGTTGATGCGGGCGTCGACGTTGAGACCGGAGCCGAACATGTAGCCGCCGCCGTGGATCCAGTAGATGCACGGACGGCCCGCGGCCTTCGTCGGCGGTGAGTAGACCCGCACCGTCGGATCGAACCCGGTCGCGCCGGGCACGACGACCTCGTGCGACTCGGTGGTCGTTGCCGGCAGCTCGACCGGAGGCATGTTCGCCATGGCCTCGCGCATCGCCGGCATCGCCTCGAAGGTGAAGGTACCGAAGTCGATCGCGCCCATCGGCGACTCGGCGAGCGCGGCGGCGATCTCCGCGTCGATGGTGGCGGCGACATCCATGGTCATGACAGCTGTGCTCCGACGGTCGGGTCGACGTACTCCTCGATGCGGTCGATGAGGCCGTCGGCGGTCGTCAACACGATCAGGCAGTTCTGCATCTCGAACGGGTTGCCGCTGGCGCGGATCTTGCCCCGGGTGACGAACTGCAACATGAACCCACCGTCGATCGGGGCGAGGCGCACGTGCTCGTTCTCGAGCTCGTCGATCAACTGGCCGAGCATCGCGATCGCAGCCATGTTCTCGCGGGCATCGACGTCCGTGCGGTCGTAGTTGTGCCACACGACCGCGCCGGGTGCGAGCGCGGCGACGAAGGCGTCGCCGTCCTTCCCCGTGATCGCGGCGTCGAACGCGGCGACGAGCTCGTCGGTGCTCGGCATGGATACCCCCGGTGGACGGTCAGCGGATGTCGAGACGTTCGGCGCACGCCGCCATCTCGTCGAGGAACTTGCCACGCCGCGCCGCGTCGGGTCCACCCGCCATGTCGGTGAAGTCCTGGACGAGGGCCAGGCGGTCGACCCCGAGATCCTCGTAGCGACGCACGGTGTCGACGTCGATCGGCCCCGGGAGTGGCGAGATGATGATCTCCAGCCGCCCGAGCTCGGCGGGACGGTCGACCTCGCCAGCGAGGCGGTCCAGCTCTTCGATCGCGGCTTTGGTGTTGTCGAGGTCCTGGAAGAACCCGTACCAGCCTTGGCAGCGTTCCACCGCCCGTCGGCGCGCGGCGGTGGCGAACCCGCTGGCGATGACTGGCGGACCTCCGGGCTGGACCGGTCGCGGCCGGCACTGGACACCGCCGAACGACGCGAACTCGCCCCGCAGTTCGGGCTGCTCGTCGAGCCACAGCGTGCGCAAGACGTCGATCCACTCGTCGGCGCGGCGGCCGCGGGTGTGGAACGGCACGCCGATGGCGTCGTACTCACCGGGCACGTAGCCCACGCCGATGCCGAACTCGAGGCGACCCTGCGAGAGCACGTCGATCGTCGCCAGCTCCTTGGCCAGGATGACCGGACTGCGCAGCGGCAGGATGACGATGCCGGTGCCGAGCTTGATGCGCGAGGTGACCGCGGCCGCGTACGCGAGCACCGGGAGCGGGTCCATCATCTCGGACTCGGGCGGCAGCGGTGACGGCGGCGCCTGCGGATCGATGAGCACCGGGTGCTCGCCGACCCAGATGGAGTCGTACCCGAGCGCCTCGGCGGTCCGCGCGACCGTCGCGACACCCTCGGCGTCGGCGAGCGCGCCGGAACCGATGCCGAACCAACCGATCGGGAGCATGGGGCTACGCGGTCTGGACGCGACGCTGGCGCCGGGCTTGCGCGCTCCCGACGTGCGTCATCAGGTCGACGACGAACGCGAGGATGACGATGAACCACCCGAAGCCGGTCACGCCCTTGATCGGCGCGTAGGCGATCGCCCAGGCGAGCGTCGTCCACGGCAGGAAGATGAACCCGAGGAATCCCCACCAGAACGAGTCGAACGCGATGCTCATCCGGTCGGTGAAGAGCCAGATGAAGAAGACCGCCAACCGCGGCGAGATGAACGCCGCCAACGCCACGATGCACCCGCACATGGCCGGGACACTACGCGAGTCGACGGCAGGCGCGCTCGGAGCCCGGTGACGTACGGTCGGGCGATGGACGCAGTGTTCGATCACACAGGTGAGGTCGCGGTGGTCACCGGCGGCGGGACGGGCATCGGCGCCGCCACCGCGCTGCTGTTCGCGCAGCACGGGGCCGACGTGGTGCTCGCCAGCCGCAAGGTCGAGAACCTGGAGCGCATCGCCGCCCAGGTGGAGGCGGAGACCGGTCGGCGCGCGCACGTCGTCGCCACCGACGTGCGCGACGTGGAGCAGTGCGAGCACCTGATCGACGAGTCGCTCGAGACGTTCGGTCGCGTCGACGTGCTGGTGAACAACGCGGGCGGGAGCCACTCCTACGCGTTCGAAGACTGGAACGCCGATCGCTTCCAGAACATGATCGACCTCAACCTCAAGAGCGCGTTCGTGCTCTCGCAGCGGGTCGCACCCCACATGCGGGAGCGCGGGAGCGGCTCGATCGTGAACATCTCGTCGGGTGCTGCGGTGTCGGCACTGCCGATCCACACCGCGTACGGCGCGGCCAAGGCCGGGCTCGAGAACCTCACCCAGAACTTCGCCGCCGCGCTCGCGCCGCACGGGATCCGGGTGAACTGCGTGCGGGTCGGCGCGATCAAGTCGGAGGGCTTCCTCCGCGCCATGGACGGGCTGGGGATCGACCCCGACGAGATGGGCGGTCGCGCCGCGGGGTTGGGGCGGGCGGGGATGCCCGACGAGATCGCGTGGCCGGTGCTGTTCCTGGCGTCGGCGGCGTCGAGCTACGTGTCGGGTCAGACCCTCTACGTCGGTGGCGGTCCGAAGGACATCACCGCCTGATGGCGGAGCGCGCGATCGGCATCGTCGGTGTCGCGTACGGCGACATGACCCTCGACGAGATGGCCCGGCGCTCTGCGGAGCTCGGGTTCGACCATCTCGACGCCGCGATCCACCTGCTCGACGGACTCGACGACGAGTCGATCGAGGCGCTGGCGGTCCCGATCGCCGATCGCATCAGTGGCTTCGAGCCCGTCGACGGCTGCACGTTCGTCGCACCGTTCGAGCGTCGGGGTGAGGATCGCTTCGACGAGACGGTCGCGTTGATGCGCGCGCACCCGACGACGCGCCTCGAACCCGGACCGCGCACGAGCGCCGGGAGCATCGAGAAGATCGAGGCGCTCGTGGCCGCCGTTCCCGGGTTGCGCTTCACCATCGACACCGGTCACGTGGCCACCTGGGGCGAGGATCCGGTGGCGGTGTTGCGGTACGCCGACCACGTGCAGCTCCGCCAGGCGGCGAAGGGCGATCCCCAACGACACGCCGACGCCGGCGGCGACGTCGACTTCGCCGCGGTGCTCGCCGAGCTCGACCGCATCGACTACCGGGGTCAGATCAGCATCGAGTACTTCGACCTGGCCGACATGGGCTGGCCGCTCGACGACCCCGTCGGCCACTGCGTCGCGCTCGCGACCCACGTCCGCGCGCTCATGCGCTGATTCACTGCCCCGCTGACAACCGTGGAGGTAGCCAGCGGGACAATGAATCGTCGTTCAGGTCGTCGCCGCGGCCGCGAGCTGGGTGAGGCCCTTGTCGAAGTCCTTGCCCACCATCTTGTCCATGCTCATGAACACGCCCATGAAGCGGGTCATGAAGGTCTTGGGGCCGACCATGCGCCAGGTGACCTCGGTGGCGCCGTCGCGCTCGACGAGCTCGAACGTCGTCGTGCTGCTCGACTTGAACGGCTTCAGGAACTGCAACGCGATCTGGACCTTCGACGACTCCACTGCGTCGGTGATCTCCATTCGTCCGGCACCGGTCTTGCGGTCGCCCACCCACTCGTAGACCGCGCCGACCCCGGCGTCGGGCCCGGAGTAGGTGCGGCTCATCGCGGGATCGATGTCCTCCCACGGCGACCACTCCCGCCACCGGTGGAAGTCGACCAACAGCGCGTACACCGCCGCGCGACTCGCCGGAATGGTCACTTCCCGCTTCACCTCGAACTCACCCGTGGCCGCCATCGGCCCCCTCCTCAGCGTCGATCTTCCAGGAACGGATACTTGCCGCGCACCTCGGCCACCTCGTCGGCGGTCACGTCGTGGAGGAGGATCTCCTCCCCCGCCGCGTCCGACGCCTCGAGCGTGCGTCCGAACGGCAGCACGATCGCACTGTCGCCCGCGTACTCGAGTCCGCCGCCGCTCCCCACGCGGTTGACGCCCACCACGAACGCCTGGTTCTCGATCGCCCGCGCTCGCAGGAGCGTGCGCCAGTGGTCGCGGCGGGGCGCGGGCCAGTTGGCCACCACCACGTAGCAGTCGGTGTCGCGGGCGACGGCCCAGAACTCGTCGGCGAAGCGGAGGTCGTAACACACGAACAACGAGCAGCGGACGCCCTCGACGTCGACGGTCACGCGCTCGGTCCCCGCCGCGTACTTCTCGTGCTCGCCGCCGTAGCTGAACGGGTGGATCTTGCGGTAGCGCGTGAGCGCGCCGTCGGGCGCCGCGAGCAGCAACGTGTTCGACGGCAGTGAGTCACCGGGCTGCACCTCGGGCGCGGACCCGCACACCCACACGCCGCGCCGGGTGGCCTGGGACACGAGGAACTCCGCGCTCGGACCGTCGAACGGTTCGGCGATGCGCTCGGTGTCCATGGAGAAGCCGGTCGAGAACATCTCGGAGAGCACCACGAGCTGCGCGCGCTGTTGCGCTGCGTCACCGATCAGACCGTCGAGGTGCGCGAAGTTCGCGTCGCGGTCCTCCCACACGATGTCGTGCTGCACCGCCGCGACTCTCACGCGGTCAGCTTCTGCAGTCGGTCGGCGGCTTCGTCGATGACGTCGAGTCGCTTGCAGCACGCGAATCTCACGAGCGGATTCCCTGCGACCTTGTCGTCGTAGAAGGCCACGCTGGGGACAGCGACGACACCACACCGGGACGGCATCGAACGGCAGAACGCGAGGCCGTCGGTCTCGCCGAGACTGCGGATGTCGGCGCTGACGAAGTACGTGCCGGCCGAGGGCAGCACGGTGAACCCGGCCGCCGCGAGACCGGCGGACAACCGGTCGCGCTTCTCCTCGAGCGCCGCGGCCAACCGCCGGAACACGGAGCCGGGCAGGTCGAGGCCCGCAGCGATGCCGAACTGGAACGGACCACCGTTCACGTAGGTGAGGAACTGCTTGACCGTCTTCACCGCGTTGACGAGGTCGGGCGGCGCGCAGAGCCAGCCGATCTTCCAGCCGGTGCACGAGAACGTCTTGCCGCCCGACGAGATCGTGATCGTGCGCTCGCGCATGCCGGGCATGGTGGCGAGCGGTACGTGACGGCCGTCGAACACGAGGTGCTCGTACACCTCGTCGGTGATCGCGACGAGGTCGTGCTCCACGCACAGCTGCGCGATCAGCTCGAGCTCCTCGACCGAGAACACCTTGCCGGTCGGGTTGTGCGGCGAGTTGAGCAGCAGCACGCGCGTGTTCGGCGTGATCGCTCGCTCCAACGCGGCGGCGTCGAACGACCAGTCGGGCGTGCGCAATTGCACCACGCGTCGTTGCGCGCCCGCGAGCGCGATGCAGGCGGCGTAGGAGTCGTAGTAGGGCTCGAAGGTGACGACGTCGCTGCCCGGTTCGCACAGCGCCAACAGTGCGGCGGCGATGGCTTCGGTCGCGCCCGCGGTGACGAGCACCTCGGAGACGGGGTCGAACTCGAGCGAGTACCACCTCGCATGGTGCGCGGCGATCGCGTGACGGAGCTCGGGGATGCCGATGCCGGGCGGGTACTGGTTGTGACCGTCGCGGATCGCGGCGACGGCAGCGTCGAGCACCTCGGCGGGACCGTCCTCGTCGGGGAAGCCCTGGCCGAGGTTGATCGATCCGGTGGCAACGGCGAGCGCCGACATCTCGGCGAAGATCGTGGTGCCGAAGCCCTGCATGCGTTCGACCAGGTACGGCGATTCGGGTTCGGTCATGGTCAGCCCGCGACGAAGCTCAGGCGCACGTTGCGGCGCGGGTTGTCGCGGTTGAGGTCGACGAACACGACGCTCTGCCAGACGCCGAGCATCGGTTCGCCCTCGTGCACCGGCAGCACGACGCTCGGCGCGACGATCGCGGGAAGCACGTGATCGGCCCCGTGGCCGGGCGAACCGTGCGCGTGGCGGTAGCGGTCGTCGCGCGGCAGGAGCCGTTCGAGCGTGTCGACGAGGTCTTCGTCGGAGCGTGCGCCGGTCTCGATGACGGCGATGCCTGCGGTTGCGTGCGGCGCGAACACGTTGACGAGTCCGTCGCCTCGGGTGCGGCAGAAGGCGCGCACGTCGGCGGTGAGGTCGACGATCCGGTCGCGCGAGGTGTCGACGTCGAGCACCGTCGTGTCCATAGAACCCAGCCTAAGAGGTCGGCCGTCCGCCGGCTTGCCCGTCAGCCGGCGTCGACGAGCCAGCCGAAGCCGTTGTCACGCAGCGCTTCGGACATGCGCGCGGTGAGCGTGGGGAGCGAATTGGTGAGGAGGATGATGCCGAAGACCGCGAGGATCGCCGCCGAGACGAGCGTGATCGCGCGGGAGTGGCGCTTGAACCACGCGAGCGTGCGGGTGAGCTTGCCCATCGCGAGCCCGACCGCGAGGAACGAGACGCCGAGCCCGAACGAGTACGCGACCAGCAGGACGGTGGAACGGGCCAGGCTCTCGCCGCGGGCCGCGAACCCGAGCACGCTGCCGAGGATGGGCCCGATGCACGGCGTCCAGCCCAGACCGAAGGCGACGCCCGCGACCGGCGCCGCGACCGGCCCGAAGCGGTCGAGGTGCGGCTGCCACCGGAACTCCTGGTAGAGGCGGGGCGTGGTGAGCAACTGCGAACCCGCGAGGTAGCAGGCCATCAGCAGCACGAGGCCGCCGGAGATGCGGGTGAGCGTCTCCTGGTTGCGGAACAGCGCGCTGCCGGCGGCGGTCGTGATGAGCCCGAGCAGCACGAACACGACGGTGAACCCGAGGACGAACAGCCCGGTGTTCACCGCGATGCGCTTCAGGTAGTGCCGCTGCTGCTCGCGGATCTCCCCCACCGACAGGCCCGTCACCAGGCTGAGGTAGCCGGGCACGATCGGCAGCACGCAGGGCGACACGAACGAGATCACGCCCGCGCCGAACGCGGCGAAGACGTAGAGATTGCTGGAGACGCTCACGGCGACGGAGCCGGACCCGAGCACGGTTGGATGGTACGGCCGACCCGGCC
>DASXXX010000054.1:0-6771 GCA_036502765.1 Acidimicrobiia bacterium
CCGAGGATCGAGTCCTCGGTGTTGAGCGGGAGCGACAACGTGCTGCGCACGCCGTGCTCGGCGGCGGAGGCGGCGAACTCCGGCCAGCGATCGTCGGTGACCGTGTCGTCGATGCGGAGGATCTCGCCGGTGCGGTAGGCGGCGACGCAGGGGCCGCGTCCGGTCTCGTACTGGGCCCGGTCGATCTCGGGCGCCTCGGGTTCGGTGAACACCGCCGTGGTCGGCTTCTCGCCGCGCACGAGGGTGACACCGGCCATGTCGCAGCCGTCGAGCTGGTCGACGGCGAGGTCGGACACGCGCTGGAGGAGTGGAAGCAGCGAGCGATCGTCGGATTCGAGCCGCGCGAGACCAAGCAACTGCTCGACGAATTCAGCGGGATACTGCACGAGGCTCCGATCAACACGGAAGCCGTTGCGTCCCCTGTGAACTCAAGGAAGGTTCCGACTCGAGGCCTCGACACTACCCCTCGCCACTCTGCGAGCCCTCCGCCTCGAGGGCGATCTCGAACCAGACCGTCTTGCCGTCGTCCCTGACCACGACGCCCCACGCCGAAGCGAGCGACTCGACGAGCACGATGCCACGCCCGTGGTCGTCGGTCGGTTCGGGATCCTGCCGCGCCGGAAGGTCGGTGCTCGGGTCGTCGACCTCGACCCGGATCGACGACGGTTGCCGGACCGCCCGGAGGTGCATCGGTGCGCGGACGTGGCGCACCACGTTGGCCACGAGCTCATCGGTGAGGAGCTCGGCGACGGCGCTGACGTCCTGCAGGCACCATGTCATCAGCACGTCTCGGAGGAACTCACGCGCGCGACGCACAGCCTCGACGTCGTTCGACAGTTCGATCACGACACTCGCCGAGTCCGACGCCTTCATCGCAACCGCTCCTTGATCGCGAATGTCGGGACGGACGTTGGCTCGCGTCGAGCACGGTCGAGCCAGGCTCGAGCACAGCGGCAGATCCCTGTTGCTCTGAGTGGTGCCCGATCCGACCAGTTCCAAACCGCCAGCCGTCACACTGGCCGTCAGCTCACCTCGGGGGCGGCACCGTTCGAGTGGAGGAACTCGTACACGCCGGTGACCCTCATCGCCCGTTCGACGAGCTCAGGCTCGTCACGGACGACGAAGCGGTGTCCGATCGCGGTGGCGTGCTTTCGGCCCGCGATCAGTGCATTCAGACCGCTCGAGTCCATGAACGACACGTCGGCGAGATCCACGGTGACGTCGCCGGGAACAGACATGAGCGCGCCACGAAGCTCCGGCGCCGTGGCGATGTCGACGTCCCCCGCGACCGCGATGACGGTGCCCTGCTCCGACTCCGAGACGGTGAGCACGAACTCGACCACTCAGTACCTCCTGCACATTCCCGATCCGAACCGCAACGCACCGGACCCGGTTTCACCGGCGGGGCGGGCTGCTTCACCGCCGCACGGTTCCGTGGTCCATGACGCGAGCACTCGCGCGCCGCCAAGCTACCGGGATCGAGCGCGGGTTCCTTCGGTCGGGCGGCGCACCGGAAGGTTCCCCACCCGGCCACGTCGAGTTCACCTGCACGTCAGGCTGACGAAGGACTGGTTCCGTAGGGTGGACAACGGTCGCAGGAGGACGCCGACGATGCTCGCAGGCAACCAGATCGACACCGTGAACCCGAGAAGTCTCGAAGCCCGCGAGCGCGATCTCACGCGAGGCCTGCTCTCGCTGATCTGCCGTTCGACCGGACGGCGCCGCACGCCCGACGAGTGCCGTCACCTCGACGTGCTCGTCAGCGAGATCCGCGACGTGCGTCACGCTCGTCGCGAAGCGGCACGCCTCAGCTGAGGCCGCGCCGCTCGGCGAGACCGCGAACGTACGCGGCCTGGCCCGCGTGCTCGAGGTCGTCGTCGGCGACGCTCACGAGACGCACCCCGAGCGACACCGGTGGGTCCCAGCGCTCGTCGACGATGCGGTCGAGGTCGTCGGCGCCGAGCCCGCCCAGATAGCCGATGGTCACCTCGTGCACTGCGTCGAAGTACCCGCGCAGCAACGACGCGTCGACGTCGACCTGCGCGACGTCGTCGCTGCTGTGTCCGTATCCCGTGGCACCAGGCGCGAAGGGCAGCGCGAAGCGCTCGCACCAGCCCGCCGCAGTCCACTGCTGCTCGACGCCCGCGACGTGGGCCACGTGGTCGTCCTGGATCCGCGTGAGGTGCCACACCAACCACGCGATCGAGTTGGCCTCGGGATCGGGCCGGTACGTCACGAGCTCACGCGACGCGCCGTCGAGCACGCCGTGGGTCGCCGCGCGCACTCGTCCGAACGCGTCGGCCAAGACGTCGTTGATCTCCATGGTTCCTCAGGTCCCTTCTTCCCGCGGCACTTCGAGCACCTCGTACTGCTCGAACCAGTCGGGCGCCCCCGTGTCGGGACGCGGTTCCGCGGGCCAGCGCCGACCGGTCTCCCGGTGGATCCACGCGGCGTTCCCTTCGAGGTCCATGTCGTGGGCCTCGTACCCGCGCGCCTGCAGCGCGACACACACCGTCGACTTCCCCGCTCCCGAGATGCCGATGACGAACACGAGCGACACGACCGACAGCTTGACCGCGCGACCGGGGCGTGCGACGGTCCTTGCCTGGCACGACCTCTTGGAGGGCAGCGATGACCACGACCGAAGTCGACATGAAGCTGGAAGTGGTCGTCATCCCGGTCTCCGACGTCGATCGCGCCAAGGCGTTCTACGAGGGACTCGGATGGCGGCTCGACGCCGATCTCGGCAACCAGAACGTGCGGATCGTCCAGTTCAACCCTCCGGGCTCCGACTGCTCGGTCCAGTTCGGCATCGGTCTGACGAGCGCGGCGCCCGGTTCGGCGCAGAGCCTCCTCGTGGTCTCCGATGTGGTGGCCGCACACGACGCGCTCGCGGCTCACGGCGCGGATCCGAGCGAGGTCTTCCACGACGGCACCGTGGGGTACAACCGCTGGGACGTGTCGAGTCGAGTGTCGGGTCCGGATCCCGAGCGCCGCACCTACGCGTCGTTCCTGGAGTTCGCCGACCCCGACGGCAACGTGTGGCAGCTGCAGGAGATCACGGGTCGGCTGCCCGGTCGCGTCGACGCCACCAACGCTGGATACAGCTCGGTCGACGAGCTCCAGCACGCCCTCGAACGCGCCGCGGCCGCGCACGGTGAGCACGAGAAGCGCACCGGCGAGGCCGACGCGGCATGGCCCGTGTGGTATGCCGCGTACATGTTCGCAGAGGCACTCGGCACCGAGCTCCCGACCTGAGTCGGATTCGTTCGTTCACGCCGTGGGAGCAGCCTCGGCCTGGGAGATCGCCCACGCCGCGTTGACCAGCCCGATGTGGCTGAACGCCTGCGGGAAGTTGCCGAGGAGCTCACCGCTCTCCGGATCGACCTCCTCGGCGAGCAGGCCGACGTCGTTGACGAACGCGGCCGCGCGCTCGAACACGACGCGCGCACGCTCGACCTCCCCGGTCACCGCCAACGCCTGCGCCAACCAGAAGGTGCACAGGAGGAACACGCCCTCGTCACCCTTCAGCCCGTCGTGCGCGCGGTAGCGGTAGACGAGCCCGCGCGCGTCGGTCAGCCTCTCCTCGGTGGCGGCGATGGTCGACAGCACCCTGGGATCGTCGGCGGGCAGGAACCCGACCAGCGGCAGCATCAGGTTCGACGCGTCGAGGTCGTCGGTGCCGAACGACTGCGTGAACGCGTTGGCGGTGTCGCTCCAGCCCTCGCGCAGGATGGTGTCGCGGATCTGCTCCTGCGTCGACGTCCACTCGTCGACGCGCTCGGCGGCACCGAGGCGATCCGACAGCGCGGTGGCGCAATCGAGCGCAACCCAGCACATCAGCTTCGAGTACACGAAGTGGCGGGGTTCGCCCCGGATCTCCCAGATGCCCTGGTCAGGTTCTTGCCAACGGCGGGCGGCGGTGTCGGCGAGCGCGACGAGGAACCGGGTCGTGCTCGGCGCGAGCTCGGGCGCCACACTCCACTGGTCGGGGTCGGCCATGGGACCGACCTGGTGCCGCACCGGGTCGAAGATGCGGTCCGACAGCCGGTGGACCGCGCTCAACAGCTCGCCGTAGACGTCGAGCTGGCGTTGCCGCCACGCGCCGTTGCCCACGCGCACCGGCGCCGACCCGCGCCACCCGCTCAGGTGCGGCAACTCGCGCTCGGTCAGGTCGCGTTCGCCACCGATGCCGAACATGATCTGCAGGTCGCCGTCCTGGTCGAGCGACCCGGCAGCCGCGGTCGTCATGTAGTCGACGAACTGGTCGGCTTCGTCGGGACAGGCCGCGACCCACAGGGCCTCGATGGTGAACGACGCGTCCCGAACCCACGCGTAGCGGTAGTCCCAGTTGCGCGTGCCGCCCGCCACCTCGGGCAGCGACGTGGTGGCCGCCGCGCAGATCGCGCCGGTGGGCTGGAACGACAATGCTTGCAGCACGCGTCCGCTGTGGTGCACGAGCTCGCGCCACGGGCCGTCGTACGCCTGGTGCAGGTCGGACCACGACTGCCACGCTTGCACGGTGTCGTCGAGCCTCGTCGCGATCTCGTCCTGACTCCAAGCGCGGGCACGCGTCGCATCGGCACGCCGGACGTGGTGGAGCGCAAAGCCCAATCGCTCGCCGGCCCGCACGACCACGGTGCCCGACGCCGACGACGACGCGACGTCGAGCACCCGCGGGCACGAGAGGACGAGGACATCGGCGCCGCCCGTTGTGACGATTCCGCCGTCGACGACGTCGAGCAACGGGAGCACGAGCCCGTACTCGGGACGCGGTGCGTACTCGACGCGCATCTCGACTTCGCCGTCGGTGCACGTCACCTGCCGAAGCACGAGATGGGGCGAGTCGACTCCCAGCGCGTGTCCTCGGTTGCCGGATCCGGTGGCGAGCGCGTCGACGACGACGGCAGTGCCGGTCGGGGTTCGGTACGTCGTCTCCAACACCATCGTGCGGTCCACGTAGCGGCGCGTGACCGTCGTCGCGCTCGGCGCGTGCAACGACCAGAACCCCGCGTCATCGTCCAGCAATCGGCCGAAGATCGACGCGCTGTCGACGCGCGGCACGCACAGCCAGTCGATGGAGCCGTCGCGGCTCACCAGGGCGGCGCCGTGGCGGTCCGACAGCAACGCGTAGTCGGCGATCGGCGTCGTGCTCACGGGGCGTTCGGCGCTTCGACGTCGTCGGCGGCGTCGAAGTCACCGACTGCCGCGACGAAATCCGGAAACCACGGCATAGCGACCTCCGTGACATGGTGCTGCCGCCCGCGCGACGAGCGCCCGGTCACGCTATCCGCACGCCATCCAGGCCCTGGGTGTGGCGTATCGAGGTGCGGATGACGACGGTGCTCCCCGGCTGCGTTCGCCGCGGGCCGGTGCGATTCCGACACCTCGGCGTTCCGGGGATGCGTACTCTTCGCGTATGGGTTCCCGCGCCTTCGAGGTCGTGTGCGAGATCGAACCGCCGACACGCCCCGACCTGATGCACGTCCGCCATCAGATCGGCGTGCTCAGCAAGATCGCCTCTGCGTTCCTGATCCCGGACAATCACATCGGCCGGGCAACAGTGTCCAGCATCGCGGTTGCGCACGAAGTCGAACAGATGGGCGGCAGGTCGATCGCCTGCCTGAACGCGCGCGACCGAAACCTGCTCGGGTACCGGCGTGATCTGTTGACCGCGGCGGCGTACGGCGTGGAACGGTTTCTGTTTGTCTACGGCGATCGACCGTCGTCAGGAGCGCGCACTGGGCAACTGACCGTCCGGTCGATGATCGACGAGGCTCGCACCTTCGCGGAGGCGCAGCCCGGCGGGACGACTCGAGCGTTCCAAGTCGGCGTCAGTGCTGGACCTGGTCGACTGCCGTCGTGGAAACGCGAGGCCGACTACCTGTTCGCTCAAGTCCGCTACTCGCTCGACGACTTCCTACGTTGGCGGGCGTCCATCGAGTTCGACGGGCCGGTCTACGCAGGCGTGATGGTGATTCCGAGCCTCGCGATGGCTCGAAAGATCAGCGCCGACATCCGCGACCTCGCTGTGCCCGACAGTTGGATGGCTGCAATCGACGCCGATCCTGCCGCCGGGGTTGCCCTCGCGTGTGAGCTCGTCATGGCACTGAAGGAGTCAGGCGCGTTCGACGGCGCTCATCTCATCCCGGTCAGCAAGTACCGCGAGGTCGCCGCCACCCTCGAACCGCAGCTCAACACCTGAACGGAGCGCGGCCGCCGCCAACAGGGGAGGTTGATGGCCCATGCTCGCTCCAGCAGAGCAGCACGGCAGTCATACGTTGTCGAGGGCGGCGTTCACGAGATCGCTGTCGGCTGTGAACCGGTCGGTGATGTGGGCTTCGAGCGCTTCGATCCGCGGGTCGTCGACGAGGGCGTCCACAACCGGCATCGACGCCCCGATGTACGTCCACGCGAAGTCGATCTCGGACGCCACGACCCAGGCCCGATCTTCGGGCACCACAAGTTCGCCGACTGATCTCGCCACGGAGCGAAGGAACCCACGGCCCGGTCAAGGGAGCCCTGCGCGAGCAGGTACGAACGGTTGGGGACGCGTACGAGCTCCCGTACCCCTCGATCGTCCAGATCGCCGTAGCCCTCCCAGACGCAGAACCAGCACCGGTCGGGCGTCGACGTCGCGTCGCGCAGCGTCTCGACCAACACTTGTCGCTCCAATGCCGGCAGCGAACCGACTTCAAGGTCGCGCAAGACGTCGGTCGGGTGGGGCTCCGGAGTTCCGGGCGCACGGTTGATCATGTGGAACTGCATCTC
>DASXXX010000055.1:0-10565 GCA_036502765.1 Acidimicrobiia bacterium
GTCGTCCTCGGCGGCTACCACGTGGGCGACGTCGACTTCGTCGCCGCGTTCGACGTCGACGCCGACAAGGTCGGGCTCGACCTCGGCAAGGCCATCTCGGCGGGGCAGAACAACACGATCAAGTTCGCCAACGTCGGCCAGCTGAACGTCGAGGTGCAACGCGCCCCGACGTTCGACGGCCTCGGCAAGTACTACCGCGAGACGGTCGAGGAGTCGCCGGCCGAGCCGGTCGACGTGGCGCAGGTCCTGCGCGACACGAAGGCCGACGTGCTCGTGAGCTACCTCCCGGTGGGCTCCGAGGAGGCGCAGCGCTTCTACGCGCAGGCGTGCCTCGACGCCGGCGTCGGCTTCGTGAACGCCATCCCGGTGTTCATCGCCAGCGACCCCGAGTGGGCGGCGAAGTTCGAGGCGGCCAACCTGCCCATCGTCGGTGACGACATCAAGAGCCAGGTCGGCGCCACCATCACCCACCGCATGCTCGCCCGCCTCTTCGAGGACCGCGGTACCAGCATCGACCGCACGTACCAGCTCAACTTCGGCGGCAACATGGACTTCAAGAACATGTTGGAGCGCACCCGGCTCGAGTCGAAGAAGATCTCGAAGACGCAGTCGGTCACCAGCCAGATCGACCAGGGCATCGAGTCCGACAACGTGCACATCGGCCCGTCCGACCACGTGCCGTGGCTCGAGGACCGCAAGTGGGCCTACATCCGGCTCGAGGGTCGCAACTTCGGCGACGTGCCGCTCAACATCGAGCTCAAGCTCGAAGTGTGGGACTCCCCGAACTCGGCCGGCGTCATCATCGACGCGGTGCGCTGCTGCAAGCTCGCGCTCGACCGCGGCATCGGTGGCCCGCTCGCCGGCGCGTCGGCCTACTTCATGAAGTCGCCCGCGGTGCAGTACCACGACGACGAGGCCCGCGACATGGTGGAGCGCTTCGCCAACGGCGAGTAGCGCCAACGGCGAGACGTAGCCGGCTGGTCAGCCGGTGAAGAGCGGCGTGACCGCGATCGGGTTGGCCGCGGGCGGCTCGATCGGTTTCACCGGAGTGTCGGGCACGAACACGCCCTCCACCGCACCCGCGTCGCAGAGACCGTCTGCCACCTCGGGCCGCGGGAAGTCACGCTGGTCGGTGGTGATGCCGTCCTGCCCGGCGCCGCAGTCGGCGTTGGGCACGACGTCGAGCACCGGGCTGCCGGCGAGCGGCGCCATCGTGAGCGTCGGCCCGCCGTAGGCACCGAGAGCCGCCAGCATGGGGTCGGTGACGAGGGTGTCGGTCGCGTCGTCGAGCCCGCACGACGTCTCCGTCGTCACGTTGTCAGCCGACGTCACCACGTTGCCGTTGAGGCTGCAGTCGCCGTCGGCGATCACCGAGTCGATGATGAGGATGTCGGACTCGCTGCCGATGCCGAGGTTGGCGCCACCCGAGTTCGCGGTGTTCCCGACGATGGTGGCGTAGGTGAAGACGAACTCGCCGCCGCCGTTGGAATCGAGCGCGCCGCCGACACCGGTACCGGGGCCGCCGTCGGCGTGGTTGTCGGTGATCGTCGAGTTGACCACCTGCACCTGCGTGCCCGCGGCGACGCCGATGGCGCCACCGTTCCGCGCGGTGTTGCCGGTGAGCGTCGAGTCCTCGATGAGCGCCGAGCCCTCACCACCGAGCATCGAGATGCCGCCGCCGAGCGAGAGCGGGCCGGTGGTGTTGTCGCGGATGGTGGAGTGGTGCACCCCGAGGTCGCCCGAGGTCTGTACGCCCGCGCCCGGGTCGTCGGTGTTGCCGCCGGTGATCGTGACGTACTCCAGATCGAGCAGGGCGTCGCCCTGCTGGAGGACGCGCTGGCCCGCGCAGGTCTGCTCGATGGTGGCGCCGTTGCCCTCGATGATGAGGGGGGTGGAACCGTGGGAGAGGTCGCCGCCTTCGCCGCAGGTGAGCTCGTAGGTCGCGCCGGCCTGGAGGGCGACGGTGTCGCCGCCCGCGTTCACGGCCAGGTCTTCGATCGCCTCGCGCAGCGATCCGCTGCCGCCGTCGGTGGTGGTGGTGACGGTGAAGGTGTCGGCGCTCGCGGGACCTGCGGTGGCGACGACGATCGCCGCCGGTGCGCCCACGAGGGCGACGGCACCGAGCACGGCGCGCCAGCCTCCGTGCGCCCTTCCGCGTGTCCGACGACGCAACACCTTCACTCCTTCACTGCACTGGCGAGAGGAATCGGGCAACCTACCACCGTGGGGAGGGGCCCTCGCGCGATGATCACGCTGTGAACACCGACGCGAACGACGGGCTGACCGATCAGGAACTCCGACTCCTCGGCGACCTGCGCGGCAAGCGTGTGCTCGACCTCGGGTCCGGTGGAGGTGGTGCCGCGATCGCGTTCGCGCAGCAGGGCGCCATCGTCATCGCGCTCGACAGCACCGATGCGCGCCTCGCGCGGGCGCGCGCCCGCGCGGAGGCGGCCGAGGTGAAGGTGGAGTGGCGCACGGGCGACCTCGCCGACCTCGCGTTCCTGCGCGCGGAGTCGATCGACGCCGCGTTCAGCTCGTCGTCGGTGGCCGAGGTCGACGACGCGTCGCGCCTGTTCCGTCAGGTGCAGCGCGTGCTGAAGCCCAACGCTGCCTTCGTGTTCTCGTATGCGCATCCGATGTCCCTGTGCATCGACGCCAGTGGCGTCGTGAGTCGCTCGTACTTCGACCCGGGCCCGATCGATCTGGAGCGCGACGGTGAGTCCGTGCGGATCCACGTGCGCGACGTGGGTGAGGTGTTCACCGAGCTGGGCCGCGCCGGCTTCCGGGTCGACATCATCCTCGAGCCCAAGCCGTCGACCCCCGGGGCACGGGTGCCCGACACGATCGTCTGGCGCGCGCGCAAGGAAGGCGCCTGACCGTCAGGTCGTCGTGATCCCCTGCTCGCGCGCCCAGGCGTCGAGACGCGCGTAGGCCTCGTCCTCGGTCATCGGTCCGTCGTCGAGGCGGGCCTCGAGCAGGAAGTCGAGGGCGTCGCCCACGATCCGACCCGGCGCCACGCCGAGGTGGTCCATCACCTGGCGGCCGTCGAGCGGCGGACGGATGGCGTCGAGCTCTTCCTGCTCGCGCAGCTCCTCGATGCGCCGCTCGAGGTCGTCCATGCGCCGTTGCAACGCACGCGCGCGGTTCTGGTTGCGCGTGGTGCAGTCGCAGCGCTGCAAGTGGTTGAGCGGCTCGAGCAGGTCGCCGGCGTCGCGCACGTAGCGCCGCACCGCCTTGTCGGTCCACCCCATCGCGTAGGTGTGGATGCGCAGGTGGAGGTACACGAGCTTCACGACGTCGTCGACGACGTCGTTCGGGTACTTCAGCGCCCGCATGCGCTCTTCGGTCATGCGCGCGCCCACCACCTCGTGGTGGTGGAAGCTCACGCCGCCGTTGGCGAACGAGCGCGTCTTGGGCTTGCCGACGTCGTGGAACAGCGCGGCGAGGCGCACCACGAGCTCGGGGCGCGTGTTGTGCACCACCGCGATGGTGTGGGCGAGCACGTCCTTGTGCGTGTGGATCGGGTCCTGCTCGAGCCGCATGCGGTTGAGCTCCGGGAGGAATTCGTCGGCCAGGTCGGTCTCGGCGAGGAACCAGAGACCCGCGCTCGGGTCGTCGACGAGCAGCAGCTTCGACAGCTCGTCGCGGATGCGCTCGGCGCTGACGATCTCGAGCCGGTGCCGCAGTTCCACCACCGCGGCGGTCAGCGTGGGATCAGGAACGAGGTCGAACTGCGCGACGAAGCGTGCTGCCCGCAGCATGCGTAGCGGGTCGTCGAGGAACGAGATCTCCGGTGCGAGCGGAGTGCGCAGACGTTTGGCCGCGAGGTCGACCAACCCACCGTGCGGATCGACGAGCACGGGATCGGGGAGGCGCAACGCCATCGCGTTCACGGTGAAGTCGCGCCGGGAGAGGTCGGTCTCGATGTCGTCGGAATACGACACCTCGGGCTTGCGGCTCTCGGGTCGGTAGACCTCGGCGCGGAACGTGGTGATCTCGATCACCATCCGGTCCTTGCGGCACCCGATCGTGCCGAAGCGCTGGCCCTGCAACCAGACCGCGTCGGCCCACGGGCGGACGAGCCGCTCGACGACGTCGGGACGCGCGTCGGTGGTGACGTCGACGTCGGGGGTCTCGTCGTTGCGCACGGTGCGGTCGAGGAACGCGTCGCGCACGCTGCCGCCGACGAGGTAGCACTCGTGGCCTGCGTCGGTCAGCAGGCGCGCGAGTTGCTGCAGCGGCGACGAATCGTCGAGCAGCGACTGCAACCGGGGCGGAAACGCGGACATCTCCTCCATTCTCGTCGGCTCGGGTGTGTCGCGGCCGCAATATGACTTGGCGCAATGACTTGGTGCACCCTGACCCGCCATCCCGGGGGCCAGCGCCACCCTCCACTACCGTCGCCGTCGTGGACGGTGCACCCAACTGCTCTCGGCTGGGCTGCGACAAGGCCGCGGTGGCCGTCTTCGCCTTCGACGCACGCGAGTGCCTCGTGTGGCTCGACCCCTTGGGTTCGGGTGGACGCGGCGCCGGCGTGCTCTGCGACGCACACGCCGATCGCATGGCGCCTCCGCGCGGCTGGAACCTGCTCGACCGGCGCGGCATCGAGTCGCGGCTCTGGATGGGGCGCGCCCCCGCGCCCGCGCCCTCCCGCGTGACACCGACCACCCGTCGGCGCGAGCACACACCGCGCTCGCGTCCGATGTCGGCGCCCGGCCCACTGCTCCCCTTCGACGCGCCGGTCGCTCGCGACCCCGAACCGCCGGCTCGCGCACCGGAGCCGGCGCCCACCTCGACCTCGGCACCGACACGCTGGTCGCCCCACGACCGGCCCGGCCCGGAGTTCGAGCACGTGCTCGACGCCCGCACTCCGTTGCTGGCACGTGCCTTCGAGGGCTCCCGACCCGTCGACGACGAATAGCGGAGCTCAGCCCGCTGCAGCTGCAGGCGCAACCGCGGGGACCGGCAGAGGCTCCGCGCTGGACGGCGGCACCACGACCTCGTGCTCGCGGTCGACATCGGCGCGGTCGAGCGAGAAGCGCATCTCGCCGGGTGCACTCGAGTGCGCCACCGCGTCGGCGCGCTCCACCAAGCCGTTGCGGTAGAGCTGCACCAGGCTCTGGTCGAACGTCTGCATGCCGTAGAGCTCGCCGACGGTCATCTCGTCCTCGAGCTCACCGAGCCGGTTCTCCTCGATGCGCTCCCGCACGCGCGCGTTGACGACGAGGACCTCGACTGCGGGGACGCGGCCGCGGCCCCCGGCGCGGGGCAGCAGCCGTTGCGACACGACGCCGCGGAGCGTCGCCGCCAGGGACGTGCGGGCCTGACGTTGCCGGTGCGGAGGGAAGAGCTCGACGAAGCGGTCGATGCTGTCGGTGGCGGTGACCGTCGACATCGCCGCGATCACCAGGTGTCCGATCTCCGCGGCCTGCAACACCGCCTGCCCGGCGGCTTCGTCGGTGAGGTGACCGAGCACGATCACGTCCGGGTCCTGGCGCAGCGCGTGCTCGAGACCCGACACCGACGACGGCGTGTCGGTGCCCACTTCACGTTGGTCGACGATCGAACGCTTGTCGGCGTGGAGCACCTCGACCGGGTCCTCGATGGTGACGATGTGACCTTCGCGGTGCTGGTTCACGTGGTCGACCATCGCCGCGATCGTCGCCGTCTTCCCCGCGCCGGCCAGGCCGGTCACCAGCACGAGGCCGTGCTGCTCGCGTGCGAGATCGGCGACCGTCTTCGGGAGGCCGAGCGCCTCGAAGCTGGGGATGCCGGGCAATACCCGCCGGAGGACCAGGCCCACGTAGCCGCGCTGGCGGAACGCGCTCACCCGGAAGCGCCCGAGACCGGCGATCCCGTACATGAAGTCGCACTCGTGCTCGGCGGCGAACACCTCGGCGCGGGCCCGTGGGATCACCGCGGCGGCGAGGCGCTCGGTGTCGTCGGGCTCCACGGTGTCGAACGGGCCCTCACGGAGGCAGCCGTCGACGCGCAGGCGCGGGCGCGAACCAACCTTCAGGTGGACGTCCGACGCCCCCTGTTCGACCGCGAACCGCAGCAATCCGTCCAGGTCCAGCACGATGCCTCCAACCAGGCGTATCGGCGGGCGACGGGGGCTCCTGTAGGGATCGGGCGGGTCCGGAAGACGCGAGTCACACCTCCTTCTCCGCTTCCCGCCATCTACGCTCCCGGCCCATGGCCCCGACCTCCACCACCGCGCTCCGGCTCGTGCAGTGGACGACCGGCAACGTCGGTCGCCGGTCGGTGATCGCCATCGCCGCCAACCCCGGGTTGGACCTCGTCGGTTGCTACGCGTGGGGCGCCGACAAGGTGGGCAAGGACGTCGGCGAGCTCTGCGGCATCGAGCCGCTGGGCGTCACCGCCACCAACGACGTCGACGCCCTGTTCGCGCTGCGCCCTGACTGCGTCGTCTACAACCCGAAGTGGCCCGACGTCGACGAGATGGTCCGCATCCTCGACGCCGGCATCAACGTGGTGAGCACCGCGGCGTTCATCACCGGCCACTCGCTCGGGGAAGGTCGCGACCGCCTCATCGCCGCGTGCGAGCGCGGGGGCGTGTCGATCTTCGGCAGCGGCATCAACCCCGGCTTCGCCAACATGCTCGCGATTCTCGCCGGCGGCATCTGCGACCGGGTCGACTCCGTGACCATGCTGGAGTCGGCTGACTCCACCGGGTACGACTCCCCCGAGACCGAGATCAAGGTCGGCTTCGGCCGGCCCATCGACGACCCCGCGTTGCCGGCGATGGTGCAGGACGGCACTGCGGTGTTCGAGGACGCGGTGCGGCTCGTCGCCGGCGGCTTGGGCATCGAGCTCACCGACGTGCGGTGCGTGGCCGAGTTCGCGGCCGCACCCGAAGACGTCGTGATGACGTCCTGGACCATCGACAAGGGCTGCGTGGCCGGGGTCAGCGCCAGCTGGCAGGGCTGGGTCGACGACCGCAAGGTGGTCGACATGCGGGTCCGATGGCGCAAGGGCCGCTCGCTGGAACCCAATTGGGAGGTCGGGGAGGGCTACCTCGTCGAGATCCAGGGCCAGCCCGCGGTGCGGCTGAAGATGGAGATCTTCCCGCCGCCCGACTTCGTGGCGAAGACGTTCGACGACTTCATGGTGCTCGGCATGATCATGACCGCCATGCCGGCGATCGACGCCATCCCGGCGGTGTGCGCCGCCGCGCCCGGCATCGTGACCTATCTCGACCTGCCGCTGGTCACGCCCCGCGGGTTCGTGCCCGCGCGCTGACACCCGGCCCAGGCTGCCCTGCCAGGGCGCCGACCTGCAGAGCGCTGGCCCGGTCAGACCATTATCCTGCTTCTGTGCGGCAGCAGACTCTTCGCTTCGGCGACGGCTGGGCGCGCATCGCCCCGTGGCGGGGAGGCGGTGGCGCAGCCCACCTCGTCGTGAGCCCGGACGCGACCGTGTCGTCGTCCGTGGTGCGGCGCTGCATCGAGAAGGCGCGCGCGTCCGGTTACGACTCCGTGCTCACCAGCGCGGTGAGCACGCGTGAATCGGCGCCGTTCGTCGACGCCGGGTTCACGGTGCACGAGCGCCTCCACCTGCTCGCGCTCGATCTCGACCGCCCTCCGTCGCCGGCCACGCTGCCGTTGGTCAAGGCGGCACGACGCGATCGTGCGGAGGTGCTCGAGCTCGACGACCTCTCGTTCGACGGGTTCTGGCGCCTCGGTACCGTCGGACTCAAGGACGCTCTCGACGCCACGCCGGCCAGCCGGTTCCGCATCGCGCGTGACCCCGACCGCGTGCTCGCGTACGCGATCACGGGCGTCGCGGGCCGCTTCGGGTACCTGCAGCGCATCGCCGTGCACCCCGACGTGCGCCGCCAACACTGGGGCAACGCCCTGGTGGCCGACGCGCTCACCTGGGTCTGGCGTCACGGCGCCACGCGCGCCTACGTGAACACCCAGCTCGAGAACACCGGCGCGCTCGCGCTCTACCAGTCGTTCGGGTTCGAGATCCTCCCGGCCGGTCTGTGCGTCCTCGGCCGTTCGTTGTGACCGCCCGCACCCGATGGTTCGCGGCCCTGCTCCTGGCCGCGATCGTGGTACCGGGCGCGGCCGCGTTCACGTCCGTCGGGAGCGGCCCGGTCGCGGCGCAGACCGCGGCACAGACCGGGACCCCGACGTTCGCGCTCGCGCAGCAGAGCCCGTGGGTCGCGCCCGGCGCCGACTTCTCCATGCGCTTCGACGCCACCGGCGTGCCCGCTGGCGCGCAGGTCGCGCTGACCGTCCACGACGCGTTGCAGTCGCGTACCGCGTTCGACGACAGCATCGCCGGCGACAACCTCACACCGACGCGCGACCGCCGCACCTTCCCGTTCGAGCAGCTCCCCCTCGACGCCACCACCGGGCAGCGGGTCCTCGCACTGCCGACGGCCGGACTCGGCGACAACGGCGTCTTCCCGCTCGAGGTCGACCTGCGCAGCGCCGACGACGAGTCGCTCGCGCACTTCGTGACGCACGTGGTCGTCGCGCCGGTCGGTGCCGA
Organism: Acidimicrobiia bacterium; assembly: GCA_036502765.1. Lineage (GTDB taxonomy): Bacteria > Actinomycetota > Acidimicrobiia > IMCC26256 > DASPTH01 > DASUAS01. Next base: position 8,524 of record DASXXX010000055.1, read on the forward strand.
CGGTGCGCTCACCGTCGGTCAGCCGTTGAACGTCGCGTGGGTGTGGCCGCTCCAAGCCGAACCCGCGTACGTGGCCGGTGGCCCGGGCGGCCCGATCAACCCGGCGACGCTCGCCGACCTCGCCCCGACGGGACGGCTCGGTCGCCAGGCCACCGAACTGGGTGCCAACACCGACGTCCAGCTCACCCTCGCGCCGAGCCCCGAGACGCTGGACGCCTGGGCGGCGTTCGTCACGAGCTTCCCAGAGCTCGCGGTCGGGGCCGACGCGGTGCGCGCCGCCGCCGTGCGCGGCAACAACCAGGTGCTGGCCGGACCCTTCGTGCCCCTCGACCTGCCGTCGATCGTGCACGGTGGACTGCAGGACGTCGTCACCTCGGTCGACGGCGCGCGTCCGGGTGAGCTCACGCGCGGCTTGGCGACGCTGGAGCAGTTCCTCGGTGCCCACGTCGACCCGAGCACCGCACTCCCCGGTCGTCTCGACCCACCGTCGCTCGGCATCCTGCAGAGTGCGAGCGTCCGTCAGCTCGTGGTCGACGGCAACGCACTCACGCCCATCAACGAGAAGTACACGCCCGCGCACCCCTACAAGATCCAGACCGCCGCGGGCGACGACTCCAGCGCGGTCACCGTGCTCGCGACCGACGACGGCCTCGAACAGTTCCTCACCGGCGGCGAGCCGCCCGCGCTGCGCGCCGCGCACCTGCTCGCCGGGCTCGCGCTCGTCGCCGGGGAGCAACCGAGCCTGTCGCGCGGCGTCGCGATCGCCAACCCCGCGCAGTGGGACGCCGATCCGACGCTCGTCAGCACGGTGCTGGCCGGGCTGCGCGGCAACCCGCTGCTGCGCGCGACGACCGTCGAAGGGCTCCTGCAGACCGTGCCGACGGCGACCGTCGACGACGAACCCGACGGCGCGCCGGTCTACCGGCAACTCGCGGCATACGCGCCTCCGAAACCGCCGGTCACGGCTCGGCAGTACGCAGCTGGGGTGGCGCACCGCGACGCGGTCGCCGAGCTCGTGAAGTCTGCGAGCGATCCCCGCGTCCAGAACGCCGATCGCGCCCTGGCCTCGTCGGTAGCAGCGGCGTGGTCGAACCCGGAGGGTCGACAACGCGCGCGCGCGCTGTTGGCGGGGATCAGCACGTCGGTCGGCGACTACCTGAAGCAGGTCGAGGTGCAGCCGCCGAGCACCATCACCATCACGTCGAGCAAGGCCGACATCCCGATCAGCTTCCGCAACACGAGCGATGACGACATCTCCGTGCACGTCAGCCTCGAGAGCGACCGCCTGCTCTTCCCGGAGGGCGACACCCGCGACATCACCTTGCCGAGGCACCAGAACACGACCGTGCGGGTCGCGGTGGAGACCCGCGGCTCGGGAACCGCGCCGCTGCTGATGACGGTCACGACCCCCCAGGGCCTGAAGATCGGTGCGATCACGAAGATCGAGGTCCGCTCCTCCTTCGTGAGCGGTGTGGGAATCTTCCTCACCGTGGGTGCGATCGTGTTCCTCGTGCTCTGGTGGGGTTGGGACATCCACCGGCGGCGGAAGAAGCGCGCGAAGGAGCAGCACCCGACCTACCGGCTCGCGCCGTCGGCCGGCCAGCCCGCGTGACGAAGCGCCCTCGACCCGAATACCTGGCCAAGCGCAAGCTCCATCCGCTGGAGCTGCGCACCAACGTCCGCACCCTCGACGCCGGCCTCGACACCGGCCTCGACACCGGCCTCGACACTGCGGACCCGACCGAACCCGTTCAGCTCGCCGCGCTCGCCGCGCTGGACGATCCCGGCATCGTCGAACCCGGCTCCAACCCCACCGAGTCGGAGACCTCACTCGTCCGATCGAGCGCGCTGGTCGCGGTCGGCACGATGCTCTCGCGCGTCACCGGGTTCGCGCGCATCGCCGCCATCGCGTACGCGCTCGGCGCGTCGGCCCTCGCCGGCACTTACAGCTATGCCAACGAGGCACCCAACATCGTCTACGAGCTGCTGCTCGGCGGGGTGCTGACCGCCACCCTCGTGCCGCTGTTCGTGAAGTACCACGA
>DASXXX010000056.1:0-1596 GCA_036502765.1 Acidimicrobiia bacterium
CAGGGGGCTGATCATCACGCCGGAGTCGCTGCCCCACGAGCAGGTCCGCTTCGCGCACAACTCCGAACGCCAGTTCGCGAAGCTCCTCGACTTCTACGCGATCCAGTGGGACTACGAGCCGCGCACCTTCGTGCTCGAGCGCGACCGCGAAGGCAACCCGGTGCAGGCGTTCTCACCCGACTTCTACCTCCCGACGTACGACCTCTACATCGAGATCACCACGCTCAACCAGAAGTTGGTCACCAAGAAGAACCGCAAGGCGCGGCGGCTGGTCGAGTTGCACCCGGAGATCAAGATCAAGGTGCTCTACCAGCGCGACTACCTGCAGCTGCTGGTGAAATACGGCCTCGAACCGCCGTCGCAGCTGGCCGACGGCATGGGCGCGACCAAGCTCGACCTGTTCCCCGAGCCGAGGCGGGGGAGCGGGAGCGCCCCGCACACGTCGGCCCAAGAGTCCGCGTGAGGCACTCACCGCTCGACGCGCAGCACCGCGCCCTCGGCGCGCGCATGGTGCCCTTCGGCGGCTGGGAGATGCCCATCCAGTACACCGGTGTGCTCGACGAGCACCGCGCCTGCCGCGAACACGCGGTGGTGTTCGACGTGTCGCACCTCGGATCGGTGCACGTGCGCGGCACGGGTGCGTTCGCCACGCTGCAGTGGGCGTTCACCAACGATCTCGACCGCGTCGGTCCGGGGAAGGCCCAGTACACGCATCTCCTCGACGAGGACGACGCGCACGTGGTCGACGACATCATCGTCTGGTGGACCGCGCCCGGCGACTTCCTGGTGATGCCCAACGCGTCGAACACCGCACCTCTCGTCGACGCGCTCGGCGAAGCCGCAGTGTTCCACGGCGCGGGGGAGTGCGGCATCGATGACGTCACCGACTCGCGGGTCGTGCTCGCGGTGCAGGGCCCCGAGGCGCGCGCGTTGCTGGCCCGATTCGCGCCCGATGCGGCGGAGGTGCCGCGCTTCGGCGTGCAGCGCTTCGAGTTCGACGGCGTGCCCGGCTGGGTCGCCGGTACGGGATACACCGGCGAAGATGGTGTCGAGCTCCACGTGCCCGCCGCGCAGGCCGCCGCGTGCTGGCAGGCGCTGCTCGACGCCGGCATCACGCCCGCGGGCCTCGGTGCACGCGACACGCTGCGCCTCGAAGCGGGCCTTCCACTCCACGGCCACGAGCTCGGTCCGGGCATCACCCCGCTGCAGGCCGGCCTGTCCTGGGTCGTGCGCTTCGACAAGGGCGACTTCCGGGGCAAGGCGCCGCTCGAGGCGGAACGCGACCGCGGCGTCGCCCGGCGGCTGCGCGGCCTCGCCACCGAGGGCCGCCAGATCCCGCGCGAGGGCTACCCGGTGACGCGCCCCGGTGATGGAGCCGGTGATGGAGCCGGTGATGGAGCCGGTGACGGAGCCGGCGAGGTCGTCGGCGAGATCACGAGCGGCAACTTCTCACCGACGCTCGGGCACGGGATCGCGCTCGCGTTCCTGCCGCCCGACGCGGTCGAGGGCGACGTGGTGACCGTCGACGTGCGCGGCCGCGAGGTGGCCGCGGTCGTCACGAAGTTGCCGTTCGTCCGCCGGTAGCCTCATCCCTGT
>DASXXX010000057.1:0-20666 GCA_036502765.1 Acidimicrobiia bacterium
CTGGAACGCCGCGCTCTTCATCCAGTTCTGGAAGTCGTCCTCCGACGCCCAGCGCGTGTACACGAGGAAGGTGTCACGGTCGTCGGTGGGCTGGAGCAGCTCGAAGGCCTCGAAGCCCGGCGACTTCGACACCTCGCCGGCACGAGCGGCGAAGCGGCCCACCAGCTCCTCGGCGCGCTCCTTCGGCACCGTGATCGCGTTGATCTTGACGACGGACATCTCCCGCTCCTCGTAGTCGATGTTCAGCTCTGGTCGCGCAGGAAGCGCTCGATCTCCGACGCGAGCTCGTCGCCGCTCGGCAACTCGGTCTCGTCGACGTCTTCCTCGCCTTCCTCGATCGCGTCGATGATCTCGACCACGTCGGGACGGTCGCTGAGACCCGCTTCGATCCGGTCGACGTACGCGACGGACTGGTCGTCGAGCCCGTCGAGGTCGACGCTGAGGCCGGCGAGATCGCGCAAGCGCTCGAGCACGGCGCGGATCGCGGGCGGCGACGCACCCCCGGAGAGGTAGTGCGGCACCTGGGCCCACAACGCCAGCGTGGGGACCCCGGCGTCGCCGAGCATCACCTGGAGCACGCTCTGCGCCCCCGTGGGACCGGTGTAGTCCTGGCGCCAGGCCCCCGCCCGCTCGACGAGGGCTTCGTCGGTGCCGGTGGCGAGCACGCTGACCGGGCGCCGGTGCGACGCCATCGCCGGGATGCCCCCGACGGTGAACGCTTCGGTGACGCCCAGCTGCAGGGACACGTCGACCAGCTCGCCGAGCACCTCGCGCCAGCGCAGCGAAGGTTCGGGGCCGGTGACCAGCACGACGTCGCGACCGAGCCGACCCGCGCTCAGCGTGATCTCGGGCCAGTCGATCTCGCGCGACACGCCGTCGACCAGGTGCACGGTCGGGCGCGTCTGCTGGAGGTCCATGAGGTCCGCGAGGTCGATGCGACCGAACGAGCGGGCGGCGTCGAGTTGCTCCTGCAGGAAGGCGACACACCCGCTGCCGGCCAGGCCCGCGTCGACCCAACCGGTGAGCGCGACGACCAGAATCGGGTCGCGCAGCTGCGGCAGGGTGTCGATCTCGATCACTCCTCAACCTTAGGGGCGTCGCCCGGCGTCGACTCCTTCGGCGGTGCGACGGCACGGCCGACGGTCGCGCGGCACTCCTCGGCGGACGGCAGCACCCCGACCTGACCCGCCAGTTCGGTCTCCCAGGCCGTCGCAGTCGACTTCGGCACCCGTGCGAATTCCCACACCGGCAGCCCAACCGCATGTTTCGCCCGAAAGAGGTCGGCGACCACCGGGTCGGCGAGGATCCCGGTCGCCGCGAGACCGGCCAGGTCGTAGAGGTCGCGCGGCGCGTGCCGGTCGAACCAGGCCGACAGCTTCATCGCCGCGAACGTCGCGAGCGTCGGACACAGCAGGCTCGTCGTCGGCGGGAGGTCCGAGTACCGCAGTTGCACGTCGGTGGCCGCGAACTCCCACGGGTCGACGGGATGGAGCTGGCCGACGTACACCTTGATCGCGACGATCCCAGGTGGCGCGAAGGTCGCGGCAACACCGTCGTCGACGGACCCACGTTCCGTCCATGCCGAGTTGGGAAACTCTCGCCGGAGTGCGGCCGGGAGTGCGGCTTCGAGCTCCGCGAGAGACGTTGACGGGTCGGGACCAAGAAGGTCGATGTCCTCGGACAGTCGCGTGCCTTCCAGATAGGTGCGACAGAGGGCAGTGCCGCCGGAGAAGCGCGAGTCGTGTGGGAGGGCGGCGAGCACATGGGAAATGAAGTGGTCGCGTTGGATCTGGACGGTCGCGACACCGAACCGTTGCGCCCGCTGAGCCACTTCCTGCTCGGTGATCACGCGGGCGTCTCGACCAGTCCGTAGCGCGTCGGATCGGTGGTGCCGCGTAGCCCCAGGGTGCCGACCTCACGCCGAAGTGGGAGCGCGGGGATTCCGACGAGCCAGCAGTACCGCTGCCACGCGGCTTCCTTTCGCTGTCGATGGGCGAGCGCAGCGACGTGCTGGCGATCGACGCGCCCGTCGAGCGTGCCGATCGCCTCCTCGGTCGTCGCCGGTCCCACGCCCCCGAGCGCGGGACGATCGGCAAGATCCAGCACGGTCTGTTCGGGAGTCGTGACCCAACCGGTCGTCAGTGCGGTCGTCGCCCGTTGCACGTCGAGCCGTCCGACGTCGCGGGTCACGAACTGGATCTTGCCGACTGTCGTCGTCAGCGGCTTCCGGGCCTGAGGCACCGCGACGGTGGCGGTGGCGAGCGCACGCGGGATCGCGTCGAGCACGCGCGCCGCAGTCGGGCCCATGAGCGCGGTCGCCTCGCGTCCGTAGTCGGCCACTGCCACACCGAGGGCGACCGCTTCGAGCTCCGGTTGCCAGTATCCGTCGCGTCGTTCCTCGGGAACCACGACGTAGTACCCGTGGACGAGGTGCTGGAGTACGCCAGCCCGGGCCAAGCGGGCGAATTCGTCGCCGGGGTTGGCGTACACGTCGGCAAACCCACCGGGCTTGAGCACCCGGTTGTCATCACGGCCGATCAGGGTGGCGATCGTGGTCGGAGCCATATCGGCAGTGTATGCCAAAAACAGGGTGAGACCACGATTTTGACGAAGTGAGACTGCCTGTGTTCGTCAAAACCATGCTGTGAGCATGATTTCAGTGAACTAGTTGCTGGACGGGCTCCCGAAGACGCCGCCCGTGCCGCCCTGGTTGCCCCGGCCGGTCCCGCGATCCTTGCGCCGCCGGAAGGCCTGCCCGAAGTCGATGTCCGAGAACTCGCCCGGGACCTCACCGTTCGCGGCGTAGTGGTAGAGGGCGGTGCGGTAGATGCCGCTCAGCGCCGACACGACCACCGCGGCGGCGAGCAACCAGATCACACCGACGCTGCCGAGCACGACGAGACCGGCGGTGCCGAGGGCCACACCGATGCCGATCAGGACGAGCCCCGGGAGCGACGCGAGCATGCCGACCGCGCCGAGACCGAACTGGCCGATGACGTTCTCGCCCCAGGTCTTCTTGAACAGATCCTTCGAGCGCTTCAGCGCGTCGCCCACGCCGAGGTCTTCCAGCACCAGGATCGGGACCACCAGGAACGTCACGAGGTTCCAGGCGAGACCGACGAGCCGGGCCACGATCGTGCCGATGATCCCGAAGCGCTCCTCGATCGCCTGCAGGATCATCGTGACGGTGGCGGTGACGATGGCCCACGGCAGCAGGCGATGCAACCGGGAGTTCGCGATGTCGAGCGCGCTGCGCACGGTGCTGTCCTGCCCGCGCAAGCGCTGGTCGGCACCGGCGACGAGGGCGGCGAGGAAGTACGTCTGCACCATGGCCAGGGCGAGGTACATGACGACGATCAGCACCCAGCCGATCGGCTGGAGGGTCGTACCGGTCGACGAGTCGTCGATGCCGGCCACGAGGAACAGCCCGCCGATGATCCCGAACACGACGAGCGAGCCGAGGGCCGACAGCACCGGGAACCAGGCCAGCGTCTTGTCGGCCCGCAGCACCGCCCACGACCGCTTGGCGATCTCCCACGACATCTGGAAACGACCCATGCCACCAGTATCGACGCTGGCGGCCGCGCGATGTAGTCAGAATGACGCCCGAATATGGAGACGGTGAAGACAGTTGTCGCCCCCGGCCGCGTGAACCTCATGGGCGACCACACGGACTACAACGACGGCTTCGTGCTGCCGTTGGCGATCGACCGTGCCTGCACGGTCCGGGTCAGCGCACCGACCGCAAACGGCGCGATCACCGCGATCTCTCGCCAGCTCGACGGTCGCGTGTCGGTGCCCGTCGACGGAAGTGCCGAGCCCGCGGCCGTGGAGCCACCGTGGGGACGCTTCGTCGCCGGCGTCGTGCACGTCCTGACCGAGCGCGGGATCGCGGTCGTGCCCGGCGACCTCGACGTCGACAGCACGGTCCCGGTGGGCTCGGGGCTGTCGTCGAGCTCGGCCTTGGCCGTCGCACTCACGCTCGCCCTCGGCGGAGACGGCCTCGATGGCAATGGGCTCGACCGGGTCGAGGCGGCCCGCGCCGCGTCGGCCGCGGAGACCGCGGCCAGCGGCGTGCCCGGCGGGTTGATGGACCAGCTCGCCTCGCTCTTCGGGCAAGCCGGGCACGCGCTGTTGATCGACTGCCGCGCCGTCACGGTCACCCCGATCCCGATCCCGGCGTCGATCGCGGTGCTGGTCGTCCACTGCGGCGTGCCCCGCACCCTCGTCGGCTCCGAGTACGCGGCTCGACGCGCCGAGTGCGAAGCGGTCACGGCGTCGCTCGGGCTCGACGCGCTGCGCGACGCCACCCCCGAGCAGGTGCGCGATGCACCGCGGGCGCGTCACGTCGTCGCCGAGAACGCGCGCGTCCTCGCGACGGCCGACGCGCTCCCCCGCGGTGACCTGTCGGTGCTCGGTCCGCTCCTGCTCGCGAGTCACGCCAGTCTGCGCGACGACTTCGGCGTGTCGACGCCCGACCTCGACACGCTGGTCGACGTGTTGGTGACCAGTGGCGCGGCCGGCGCCCGGCTCACCGGCGCCGGCTTCGGCGGGTGTGTCGTCGCGCTCGCGCAACGCAACCACGCCGACGACGTGCTGGCGAAGGCGACGCTGCGCTACCGCGCGACGACGGGGATCGAACCGACGGGTTTCGTGGCGCGGGCCGTCGACGGTGCCCGCGTGATCGAAGCCTGAGCCGAACTACATCCGGCCGAGCAGCTCGGCCTTCTTGGCCTCGAACTCGGCGGGGGTGATGTGGCCCTGGTCGCGCAGGCGCGCGAGCTGCTCGATCTGCTCGGGGACCGCGGCACCGGGCGTCGGCGCGGCCGCCGCCGGCGCCTGCTGCATCATCGCCACCGGCATGTTGCGGGTCTCCATCTGGCGGTAGACCTCGTGCTGCACGCCGTCGGGGTGACGGATGAAGTCGAAGTGCGACTGGCCGTCCTTGCCCGCCGACTCGATGTCGAGATCACCGGCGCCGATGATGCGGTCGATGAGGCGCTGGTGGAAGTTGATGTTGTTGATGCGCTCGAGGGGGATCTCGACGCCGCGCTTCGAGATCACGCCGCTCCGGTAGATGACGCGCCGGCTGGTGACCACGAAGTACGTCATGCGCCACCCGAGGTACTTCAGCCCCAGCCACACCGCCCACGCAACGGCGACCAGCCCGACGACCAGACCGCCGTACTTGGAGACCCAGTCGGCGTCCGCGCTCAGCACGAGGATCAGGATGATCGCGAGCGGGATGCCGGTGAGGATGTTGCGGGAGAAGTACCACCAGTGCGGGCGCAGGTCGAGCGCGACCGTCTCGCCTTCTTGCACCAGGTTGTCGGGGTAGGTCATGGCCGAGAGGCTACGCCCAGCCGAGCTCGTGGAGGCGCGCATCGTCCATCCCGAAGTAGTGACCGACCTCGTGGAGGACGGTCACCCGCACCTGCGCGGCGAGGGCGTCGAGGTCGCGGGCGCGTCGCGAGATCGTGCCCTGGAAGATGGTGATGCGATCGGGTGACACGCCGTTGTAGCTGAGCGGCCCGCGCTTGGTGAGGGGCACTCCCTCGTAGAGACCGAGCAGCGTGCCGCCGCGCGGAACGCGCGCGAGCTGCGCCGGCGTCGGCCAGTCTTCGACCATCACCGCGACGTTCTCGAGCTCCCGCGCGAGCGCGTCGGGGATCTCGTCGAGCGCATCGCCGACCATGCGTTCGAACTCCGATCGCGACACTTCGACCACGCGCGCACGGTATCCGCGTACGCGCCAAAATTCTGCTTGCAATCGCGTGACCGCGTCGGTATGTTGCGAGGGCCGGTGAACACCGGTCCGGTGCCGGGAAGGAACGGCCGGGAAGCACGGGCCCGACGACGCAAGTCGGTGGGGTCGAGCGGAACGGACGGGAACACTCGGAAGACGGATCGGAGCGGGATCCGGTGCGGTGAACGCGCCGAACGGGACCACCCCCGGGAGGCGAGGGAACCGGAGGCCGACACCGAGGCCGAGCACCTGGGGCAACCCTGGGGCGAGGAGTCGGAGGAGGTCGGCAGGAACGGCCCCGAGGAGATCCGAGCTGCCACGCAGCGGAGACTACTCGGGGCCTTCTGCTGTTCCGGCCGCGGTTCGGGGGCCCGCCGCGAGTCGAGCGCGCGGGTCGACATGACCGTCACACCCGGGCGGTACGGTGCCGAGGTGGACGCGCTGCTGGAAGGTCTCGACGCGACCCAACGCGACGCGGTCACGAGTCGCGCCGCGCCCCTGGCCATCCTGGCCGGCGCGGGCTCGGGCAAGACGCGCGTGCTCACGCGGCGGATCGCGTGGCAGTCGAGCGAGGAGCTGATCGACCCCGCGCACACGCTCGCGGTCACGTTCACCCGCAAGGCCGCAGGCGAGCTGCGAGCGCGCCTGGCGCGCCTCGGCGTGCGGGAGTCGGTCACCGCGGGCACGTTCCACGCCATCGCCCTCGCGCAGCTGCGGCGCCGAGCCGACGAACAGGGCCGCACCATGCCCGAGCTGCTCGATCGCAAGGTCCGCATCCTGATGCGCCTCCTCCCCAACCGGGGTCGCGAGGGTGCGCTGGCCGCGGCCGAGATCGCGTCGGAGATCGAATGGGCCAAGGCCCGGCTGGTGAAGCCCGACGGCTACGAGGCCGCGGTCACGCTCGCCGGGCGGGCCACGCCACGTCCGCCGGCCGACGTGGCCGCGATCTTCGCGTCGTACGAGCGGGAGAAGCGCAAGCGGGGCCTCGTCGACTTCGACGACCTCATCTCCGGCTGCGCCGACGTGCTCGAACGCGAAGCCGACTTCGCCGCCGCGCAACGGTGGCGCTTCCGTCACCTCTTCGTCGACGAATTCCAGGACGCCAGCGCGGCGCAGTTCCGGCTGCTGCGCGCGTGGCTGGGCGACCGCAGCGACCTGTGCGTGGTCGGCGACCCCGACCAGGCGATCTACGGCTTCGCCGGCGCCGACGCGTCGTATCTCGGCGGGTTCCGCCGCGTGTTCTCCGCCGAGCAGTTCCCCGACGTCGGCGTGGTGCAACTCGGGAGCAACTACCGGTCCTCGCCCCAGGTCGTCGCGGCCGCGAGCGCGGTGCTCGGACCCCCCGGACGCCGTCGCCGCGAGGTGCACGCCGCCCGCCCCGACGGTCCTCTCCCCACCTTCACCGAGTACGCGTCCGCCGACGACGAAGCGCGCGGGGTCGCCCGTGCGCTCCGCGACGCCGAGAGCGCGCAGTTGCCGTGGTCGCGCATGGCCGTCCTCTACCGGGTCAACGCACAGTCCGCGTTGTTCGAGGAGGCGCTCACGCGCGCCGGCATCCCCTTCCGCGTGCGCGGTGGCGAACGCTTCCTCGAACGCCAGGAGGTCCAGGTCGCGCTCGACGCGCTGCGCGCCGGCGCGCGTGACGGACCACACCGACCGTTCGCCGAACACCTCACCGACATGGCCACCGACGCCGAATCGGTCGCCGACGAACGACGCGAACACGTCGACGCGCTCGTGCGGCTCGGTCACGAGTACCTGGAGGCCGACGGCGGACGCGGCAGCGTCGACGGGTTCCTCGAGTTCCTGCAGACGTCGCTGCGCGGCGACGACGCCGGCAACAGCGCCGGCAACGGGGTCGAACTGCTCACGTTCCACCGCGCCAAGGGCCTCGAGTTCGACACCGTGTTCGTCACCGGTCTCGAGCGCGGGCTGGTCCCCATCTCGCACGCCAAGACGCCCGAGGCGATGGACGAGGAGCAACGACTCCTCTACGTCGCACTGAGCCGGGCCGAACGTGGGCTGCACCTCACCTGGGCGCGCGAGCGCACGGTGGGCGGTCGCGTTGCCCGTCGTACGCGGAGCAGCTGGATCCAGCGCGTGGAAGACGTCATCCACCCACCCGCGCCCGGCGCGGCGCCGCCCGACGGCGACGTACGCGACACCTTTGCCAACGCGCGCGAGCGCGTCGCGCGCGCGAAGGGCGGGAGCACGCGCACCAAGAACCCCGCCGACGTGGCCGACGCCGACGCGCCGCTCTACGACGCGCTGGTCGACTGGCGGCTGCGCCTGTCGCGCGCGGCGAGTGCACCGGCGTACGTGATCTTCCCCAACACCACCCTCGCCGCGATCGCAGCCGCACGTCCGCGCACGCCGAGCGCCCTGCTCGACGTGCCCGGGGTGGGGCCGGTGAAGGCCGACCGCTACGGCGAAGCGGTTCTGGCGATGGTCGCCGACCATTCCCCGTGACGCTGCCCATTCCCCGTGACGCTGGCCATTGACCTGCCCGCGCCGCGGGTCCACCATGGGGCGATGACGAGCCTGCCGCTCTTCCCCACCGACGACGGCTGGCCCTACCCCGACGCCACGTTCTCCGAGTTCGGCGCCTCGCAGCTCGGGCAGCTCGAGCAGGCCGCCGACGACGACGTCGACCTCGACCTCCTCGAACTGCGGGTCGATCCTCACGCCTACTCCGACCTCACCGAGCTCGAGTACTTCACGGTGTCGTGGCGCTACGGCGTCGGCAACCGGTGCGCGCCGCACTCGATGAAGGAGCTCGCGTCGGAGCTCGGGTGCACCCACACCGAAGCCCGCGCCGTGCTGGGCAGCGCGCTCGACAAGATGCGCCGGCGCCTGCGCACGCAGTAGCGGCTGCCCCCGAAGGTCAGGCGCAGCGAAGGTCAGGCGGGAAGCGGGAGGGTCTTCCCCGCGTCGCGCAGCACGCCGAGCGAACGATCCCAGCCCGTGGCCTCGGTGCCGTTCATGACCGGCCACAGCGGCGCGCTGGCGCCGTCGGGCCCGAGGATGCACGGCAGGCTGGCGCACACGTCGTCGGCCACGCGCACCGACACCGGGATGATGAAGCCCTGCTCGCGTCCGATGCAGCGAATGAGGCCGCCGACCGCGAGACCGATGCCGTGGCGGGGCGAGCCCTTGAGCTCGCGCACGCGGTAGGCCGCCTTGCGGACGTCGTCCTCGATGCTCGCGAACCACTCGTCGGTGAGCTCGATGCCCTGCTGCGCGGCGAACTCGGGGAGTGGGAGCGCGCCGATGGTGGCGCTGCTGAACAGGAACACCGACGAGTCGCCGTGCTCGCCGATCACCCATGCCTGGATGCTGCGCGGGTGCACTCCGCACTCCTGCGCCAACCTCTCCCCGAAGCGCAGCGTGTCGAGCGACGTGCCCGAGCCCATCACCGACACCGAACGGCCCTGCCAGCGGCGCACCAGGTACTCGGTGAGCACGTCGAGCGGATTGGTCACGACGATGACGACCCGCGGGAGTCCGCCGGCCTCCATCGCGGCCGCGGTGTTGGCCATGATCTCGACGTTCGCCTCGAGCACGTCGAGGCGCGTCCCGCCGGGCTGCACGTGGGCGCCGACGGTGATGATGGTGACGTCCTCGGGCTCGAACTCGTCGTAGCTGCGGCCGCGGATCTCGGCGGTCGGGAGCAACGGCAGCGCGTGCAGGTAGTCGAGCGCTTCACCGCTGGCCCGGATGCCGGTGCGGTCGTAGAGCGTGATGCGCCCGGCGAGACCCTGCATGATGAGCGCGCCGGCGGTGGCGATGCCCACTCCCCCGGCTCCGACGATCCCGACCCGCAGCCCCGCCATACGAGCGTGAGCCTACGTACACTCCTCGGCGCAGGCGTGCATCGGGGGGCGACATGAGGGTCATGGTGACCGGCGGGACCGGGTTCATCGGCGGGCACGTCGTGCAGGCGTTGCTCGACGCCGGCCACGAGCCCCGGTTGCTCGTGCGCGATCCGGCGAAGCTCGAGCGCCTCGGCGCGCTGTTCGGCTTCGACGCGGCACGGATCGAGTCGGTGACGGGAGACATCCTCGACCGGGCGTCGGTCGACGCCGCGCTCGACGGCTGCGACGCGTGCGTGCACGCGGCGGCATTCACGTCGCTCACCCCTGAAGAGATGCCCATGGCGCTCGACGTGAACGCGCCAGGCGCGCAGATCGTGCTCGACGCCGCGCTCGACCACGGGTGTGACCCGGTGGTGTCGGTGTCGTCGATGTCGGTGATCTTCCCGCCGACCGGCGACCGCCTCTCGGCCAACGACCCCGTCCACACCGGCGGCGCGCCATACCTGGCGTCGAAGGCCGACGCCGAAGTGCACGCACGGGCACGCCAGGACGCCGGCGCGCCGGTCGTCACCCTCTACCCGGCAGGAGTCACCGGTCCCCTCGATCTCGGCATCAACGTCACCGAGGGGATCTTCGCCCAGACGCTGGCCACCGAGTACCTGCTCGTCGCCGACACCGGCGGTTGCCTCTACGTCGACGTGCGCGACCTCGCGACGGCCATCGTGGCGATGCTCGTGCCCGGCCTCGGACCGCGCCGCTACATGGCCGGGGGTGTGTTCCTCACCTGGTCGCAGTACGCCGACACGGTCGACGCGGTGACCGGCCTCGTGCACACGCGGGTGCCCTCGACACGCGCCGAACTGGAGCAGCAGATCGAGCCGGAGGCGGTCGAGATCATGCTGGGCATCGTGGCGCCGGACGACGACGACCTCCACCGCGATCTCGGCATCGAGTGGCGGCCGATCACCGAGACGCTGCGCGACACCCTCACGTGGATGCTGCAGCAGGGTCACCTCGATCCGCAATGGGCCCCGGCCCTGGCCTGAGCCACTCCCACCTGAGCCACCCTGCTCGGGTCGGTCGTACACTCGGCGCGTGGCACGCATCGAGATCCCCGACGGTCCTGGCGCTCCCGGGCGTCGCGTGTTCGGTCTCCGCCCCGAGCTGGCGGGCACCGTCACCGACATGATCGACGCGGTGTACCACCGCAGCATGCTCCCGGCGACCGAGCGCGAGGTGGCGCGTCTGCGCGTCGCGCAGCTCAACGACTGCTCGGCCTGCTCGACGGCGCGTGCGCAGTCGATGCTCGACGCCGGCGTCACCGACGACGACTACGGCCACCTCGACGAGTGGCGCACCTGGCCGGGGTACACCGAGCGCCAGCGGTTGGCGATCGAGTACGCCGAGCGGTTCACGATCGACCACCAGGGTCTCGACGACGAGTTCTACGACCAGCTGCACGCGCACTTCGCCGACGACGAGATCCTCGACCTCTCGTTGTGCCTCGCGATCTGGCTCGGTCTCGGGCGCGTGCTCGCGGTGCTGCAGGTGGAGCAGCGCACCGGCGTGATGTCGGACCTGTAGACGCACGCATGGTCGACACGAAGCGCGTCCAGGACCAGATCGCGGCCGAGCAGCACGACTTCGTCGACGTGCTGCACGCCGCCACGGAGGAGCAGCTCGCCGCGCCGTCGTTGTGCGCGGGGTGGTCGCTGCGCGACGTTGCCATCCACGTCGCATGGCACATCCACCTCCCGCCGGTCGCGTACGTGAAGGACGTCGTCCAGTTCGGCGCGTTCGGCGGTGCCCGGTTCGAGACGAAGTTGCTGGCGCGCGAGCGGACCCGCACGACCGGTGACCTCATCGACTGGTTGGCGTCGCCGGCGCAGGTGAACGAGAACAACTTGGGCGAGCTGATCGTCCATCAACAGGATGTGCGCCGACCGCTCGGTGCGGCGCGGGTGATCGCGACCGACCGGCTGGTGTGGGCGCTGAACTACTGCCTCACCCGCAAGGGCGGTGGGTACTTCGGCGTCGGCGGCGGCTCCTACAAGCGCACACGCGACCTGCGTCTCGTCGCCACCGACATCGCATGGACCGGCGGCACGGGTCCCGAGGTGCACGGCACGGGCGAAGCGATCCTGATGGCGATCAACGGTCGCGATGTGGTCGACGAGCTCGACGGCCCCGGCCTCGAGGTGCTCGCGGGCGCGGTGAAGCCCGCGGCCTGACTGAGAGCGCGTGCGGGTCGGGAACGGTCAGTGACCGCGCCCGTTGCGCACGTCGTCGACGACCTCACGGATCGCTTCGTTCACGGGCCGCGGTGAGTACAAGTAGATGTTGTGACCGCTGTTCGTCTCGGTCACCTGCTTCGCGCCGAGACCCTTCGCCAACAGGCCTTGACCGACGAGCCAATCGTCGAAGGTCACGCTCGCGTCGGCGTCGACCGGCTGGAGGTCGGCCCGCAGCGGCTTGTCGGCGGTGAGCACGACCGACGGGATCGGACGCAACGCCGGCGCAGCGTCGAGCTTCGCGGTCGCGTCCGCGATCTCGACACTCTCCTGGCCCGGCGCCGCGATCCGGTTCGTCCGATCCCAGGCGCCGAGCTTCTCCGCGGTGACCGCGCGCGCGATGTACGACGATCCCGCGTCGACCATGACGAGACCACCGACCTCGTCGGGGTACGTACGCGCGTACAACTCGGCGACGAAACCGCCATAGGAGTGCGCGACGAGCACCAGAGGTTCGGGCGCGCCGATCTTCTCGAGCACGTGGTGGAGATCAGCCACGTCGTCGTCGACCGCATGCGGCTGCGCGCGCGGCGTGGACCTGGCCTTCCCGGTGGTGCGCGTGTTCGGACGGTCGTACGTGCACACCCGTGTCACACGCGCGGTCGTGGGAAGGACGGCCTTCCTGCTGTCGTGGAGGTCGCCCTTGCCGGCCAGCACCTCGTCGTTGGCGAGGTCGCGTATCGGGTCATTCGCGTCGAGCACCTGGTGCCAGTCACGGGCACCGTTGCCCTTCCCCGAGATGAGCACCACGGTCGGTGAGCCCGTGCCGCGGCACTCGACGTACACCTCGCGACCGGGCGCGACGACGACCCGCCCCGTGAAGCTGCGGGCCCGCGTCGACGCGTCGTCGCGTGCGGCGGCGACGGAAGGCGTCGCCCACACTGTGACCACGCAGAGCACGATCGCGGTCCGCGCGGCACGACTGGTGATGCGCCCGGCGTTCATGTCCTTCGTGTGTCCTCCGGAGCGGCCCGAGACGGTGAAACTACTTCGCCGACCGTGACGGTGCCGTCAGCGCGCGTCGCCGCACTCGCCCCAGAGCCCGACGCCGTGTGCACGCGCGTTCAGCTCGTCGTCGAGCATGTCGCGCGCGTGCGCGTGGTTGGGTTCGATGACGAGCAGGCGCGCGTAGCCCTTCCGCAACAGCTCGCGTTCATAATTGTGACCGCCGAGGTAGACGTAGGCGAGTCGGCGGCCGTAGATGTCGTGGCGTTCGACGTCGTCCTCCAGACGGACGACCTGCCCGAACAGCCGGCGTGTGGTGTACACCGCCGCCTCCGGTCCGTAGCACTGCACCGGCTTGCGCGGGTGATGCGTCTCCGGCGTGTCGACGCCGAGCAACCTGATCGTCTCGTCGGAGCCACCGGAGCGACGCACGACGATGGTGTCGCCGTCGAGCACCTGCACGACGCGGTACGGAGTGTCGGCCGCGCGTCGTTGGTCGCCGAACCACCACCCCAGCACCGAGGTGGCGGCCAAGACGGTGACCACGACCACGGCCCGGGAGCGGGCCATGACCCGACCCTACCGACGGGCTGTGACAGGGAACAGGGTGTGTGAGACTCGGGCATGGCGGGCCCCAAGCAGACCACTCGCACCTACGCGGCACCGGCCGACCGCACCTTCGCCGCCGCCGAGCGCGCCGTGACCCGCGTCGGGATGAAGGTCAAGGAGACCGACGCCGCACGGGGAATCGTGCGTGCGACCACAGGCGTGACGATCTGGTCCTGGGGTGAACGGGTCGAGGTGATCGTGACCGACGCGGGTCCTGATTCGAGCGTGCTGACGGTGTCGATCGCGTTGAAGTTCCAGCTGTTCGGATGGGGTCAGCAACGACGCGTCGCCGACGGCCTGCTCGACGAGATCGGCCGCGAGCTCGCCACGAACACCGCAGGTTGACGCTGGGGTGATGCCCAGGTCCGGCGGAGGCGCGCCGGTAACGTGGCCGGGCCATGTCGCGCCGCACCCGGTGGATCCTCCTCGCGCTGCTCGTCGTGCTGGTGGCAGGGGCGGCGGCGCTGGTGCTCACCCAGCAGCCGAAGCTCGACGACGCGCGCAGCAAGGTCGACACCACCTGGAAGCCGCTGCGCGCCCTTGACCAACTCCCGCTGCGCTACCAGACCCTCACCGGCGCACTCAGCGCGTTCGACGCCGCCGGTGGCGCCGACCGTGACGTGTCGAAGGACCTGCACGCCGCGCTCGAGGCGTGGGACGCGACGCTCGAGGGCGGCGACGCGGGCGCGCAGGTGACCGCCGCCAACGAGGTGGAAGCGCAGGGCACCCGCCTCACTGCGAACGCGCTCGGTTCGCCGCGGCTGGCAGCCGACAAGGCGGTCACCGATTCACTCGTGAAGTACGCCCAGACCACACCGAAGTCCGAGTTCGTCGCCGCGTACAACCGCGCCGTGCGCGACTACGAGGACGTGCGCACGGGCGCGCTCGCGCAACCCGTGGCCCGGGTGTTCGGGTTCGACGCCCGCCCGGTGTTCGCCATCCACGAGGTGGGCGGCGGGAGCAGCTGATCTCCCCCGGCACGGGTGGGGGTTGACCGGCCCCGGTGCGACGTCGTTGTCGCCCCGAGGACCGGACAGGGTGGGCAGCGCTCGCCGGGTGGCTAGAGCAGCTGCCGCGTGGAAGGTGCGATCGGCGCGGGGAGTTGCGTCTCGCCCATCAGCCAGGTGTCGACGCCGGCCGCCGCCGAACGCCCCTCCGCGATCGCCCACACGATGAGGCTCTGACCCCGGCCCATGTCGCCGCACGCGAACACGCCAGGCTCGTTGGTCATGAAGTTCGGGTCGCGCACCACGTTGCCGCGCCCGTCGAGCTCCACCCCGAGCGAGTCGAGCAGACCCTCCCGCTGCGGGCCGAGGAACCCCATCGCCAACAGCACGAGCTCGCACGGGAGCTCGAAGTCGCTGCCCTCGATCTTCTCGAACTTGCCGTCGACCATCTCGACCTCGTGGGCGCGCAGCGCGCGCACGTGGCCGTCGTCGTCGGCGAGGAAGCACTCGGTGTTGACGCTGTAGACGCGCTCGCCGCCCTCCTCATGAGCCGACGACACGCGGAACACGTTCGACCACGTGGGCCACGGGTTGGTGGGCGCTCGCGACTCGGGCGGGCGGGGCAGGATCTCGAACTGGTGGATCGACGCCGCGCCCTGGCGGTGCGACGTGCCCAGGCAGTCGGCCCCGGTGTCGCCACCACCGATGATGACGACGTGCTTGCCCTCGGCGGTGAGCGGGGGCTCGTCGAGATCGCCGAGCTGCACGCGGTTGCCCCACGGCAGGAACTCCATGGCCTGGTGGATGCCGTCGTGCTCGCGGCCGGGGATCGGGAGGTCGCGCCAGGCGGTGGCACCACCGGCGAGCACGATGGCGTCGAACTGCTCGCGCAGGTCCTCGACGCTCACGTCGACACCGACGTCGACCCCGACCCGGAACTCCGTGCCTTCGGCCTCCATCTGCGCCAGGCGACGGTCGAGGTGGCGCTTCTCCATCTTGAACTCGGGGATGCCGTAGCGGAGCAGACCACCGATGCGGTCGGCCCGTTCGAACACCACCACCGCGTGACCGGCGCGCGTGAGCTGCTGCGCGGCGGCGAGGCCCGCGGGACCGGAACCGACGACTGCGACCTTGCGGCCGGTGCGCACCACCGGCACGACCGGCTGGATCCAGCCCTCGTTCCAGGCCCGCTCGACGATCTCGACCTCGACCTGCTTGATGGTGACGGGGTCCTGGCTGATCCCGAGCACGCAGGCGGCTTCGCACGGCGCGGGACAGAGCCGACCGGTGAACTCGGGGAAGTTGTTGGTGGCGTGCAGCCGCTCGATCGCGTCGCGCCAATGGTCGCGGTAGACGAGGTCGTTCCAGTCGGGGATGAGGTTGCCGAGCGGGCAGCCGTTGTTGCAGAACGGGATGCCGCAGTCCATGCAGCGCCCGGCCTGGACCTTCAAGGTCTCCTCGGGGAACGGCTCGTAGACCTCGCGCCAGTCGCGCAGTCGCACCGGCACCGGCCGACGCGTCGGCGTCTCGCGACCCCACTTCAGGAAGCCGGATGCTTCACCCATGTGGTGCCTCACGCATTCGCCGACTCCATCACCATCACGTCCGTCTCGTCCTCCGACAACCCGAGCTGCGCCGCCTCGGCGAGCACCCCGAGCACGCGCCGGTAGTCCTTCGGCATGACCTTGCAGAACGCCTCGACCTCGCTCTCCCACTGGTCGAGCAGTCGCTCGGCCAGGTTCGATCCGGTCGCTGCCTTGTGGGCCTCGACAGTGGCGCGCAGCCACTCGCGGTCGGTGTCGTCGAGGGGCTCGAGCTCGACCAGCTCGTAGTTGACGAGCGACGGGAAGATGTCGGTGGGGTCGTGCACGAACGCGACGCCACCCGACATGCCGGCACCGAAGTTGCGCCCGGTGGGACCGAGCACGACGACACGACCGCCGGTCATGTACTCGCAGCCGTGGTCGCCCACACCCTCGACGACCGCGGTGGCGCCGGAGTTGCGCACGCAGAACCGCTCTCCCACCACGCCGCGGAAGTAGGCCTCGCCGGCGGTGGCGCCGTAGAGCGCGACGTTGCCGGCGATCGTGTTGTCCTCGGCGACGAACGGCGCGGCGCGGTCGGGGAACACCGCCACCTTGCCGCCCGAGAGTCCCTTGCCCGCGTAGTCGTTGGCGTCGCCCTCGAGCCGCAGCGTGATGCCCTGCGGCACGAACGCGCCGAAGCTCTGACCCGCGGAGCCGCGGAGGTTGACCGTGATGGTGTCGTCGGGCAGGCCGTCGCCACCCCATCGCCTGGTGAGCGCGGAACCGAGCATGGTGCCGACGGTGCGGTTGACGTTGCGCACCGGCACGCTGATCTCGACCCGCTCGCCGCGCTCCAGCGCGGCCTCGGCGGCAACGATGAGCTCCTGGTCGAGCGCCTTGTCGAGCCCGTGGTCCTGCGACTTGGTGTTGAGCAGGTCCTGACCCTCGTAGGGGTTCTCGGCCACGGTGAGGATGGGCGTGAGGTCGAGGCCGTGCGCCTTCCAGTGGTCGATCGCCTTGCGGGTGTCGAGCACCTCGGCGTGGCCGACCGCCTCCGCGATCGAGCGGAAGCCGAGCGCGGCCAGGTGCTCGCGCACCTCTTCGGCGATGAACTCGAAGAAGTTGACGACGAACTCCGGCTTGCCCGTGTAGCGCTTGCGCAGCTCGGGGTTCTGCGTGGCGATGCCGACCGGGCACGTGTCGAGGTGGCAGACGCGCATCATCACGCAGCCGCTCACCACGAGCGGCGCGGTGGCGAAGCCGAACTCCTCGGCCCCGAGCAGCGCGGCGATGATGACGTCGCGGCCGGTCTTGAGCTGGCCGTCGCACTGCACGACGATGCGGTCGCGGAGTCCGTTGGCCACGAGCGTCTGCTGCGTCTCGGCGATGCCGAGCTCCCACGGCGCACCCGCGTGCTTCAACGACGTGAGCGGCGCCGCGCCGGTGCCACCGTCGTGGCCCGAGATGAGCACGACGTCGGAGTGCGCCTTGGCCACACCCGCCGCGACCGTGCCGACACCCACCTGCGCGACGAGCTTCACGTGCACGCGCGCGGCGGGGTTGGAGTTCTTGAGGTCGTGGATGAGCTGCTTGATGTCTTCGATGGAGTAGATGTCGTGGTGCGGTGGCGGGCTGATGAGGCCGACACCCGGCGTGGAGTTCCGCGTCTTCGCGATCCACGGGTAGACCTTCGAGCCGGGCAGCTGCCCGCCCTCGCCGGGCTTGGCGCCCTGGGCCATCTTGATCTGCAGGTCGTCGGCGTTGACCAGGTACTCCGACGTGACGCCGAAGCGACCCGACGCCACCTGCTTGATCGCCGAGCGGCGTAGATCGCCGTTGGCATCGGGGGTGAAGCGGTCGGCGTCTTCGCCGCCCTCGCCGGTGTTGGACTTCCCGCCGATGCGGTTCATGGCGATGGCAAGGGTCTCGTGCGCCTCCTTGGAGATGGAGCCGTACGACATCGCGCCGGTGGCGAAGCGCTTGATGATCGCCTCGATCGACTCGACCTCGTCGATCGGCACCGGCGGACGCACGCCGTCGCGCAGCTCGAACAAGCCGCGCAGCGTCGCCAACTTGGTCGACTGCGAGTCGACCAGCGCGGTGTACTCCTTGTAGACGTCGTAGCGGCCGGCGCGCGTCGCGTGCTGCAGCTTGAAGACCGTCTCCGGGTTGAAGAGGTGGTACTCGCCCTCGCGCCGCCACTGGTACTCGCCGCCGAGGTCGAGGTCGCGGTGCGCCCGCTCGGTGGGACGCTCTGCGTACGCGAGCTCGTGGCGCGTGGCCACCTCGATCGCGAGCTCGTCGAGTGAGATGCCACCGAGGCGCGACACGGTGCCGGTGAAGTACTCGTCGACCAGCTCCTGGCTGAGGCCGATGGCCTCGAACACCTGCGCGCCGCAGTAGGACGCGACGGTGGAGATGCCCATCTTCGACATCACCTTGAGCACGCCCTTGCCCGAGGCCTTGATGTAGTTCTTGATCGCGAGCTTCGGGTCGACCCCGCCGAGGCCGTGGAGCTCGGCGCTGATGAGGTCTTCGATCGACTCGAACGCGAGGTACGGGTTGATCGCCCCCGCGCCGTACCCCACGAGCAGCGCCATGTGGTGGACCTCGCGGGCGTCGCCGGTCTCGACGACCAGGCCCACCTGCGTGCGGGTCTTCGCGCGGATCAGGTGATGGTGCACCGCGGAGGTGAGGAGCAACGACGGGATGGGCGCCATCTCGGCGTCGGAGTCGCGGTCGGAGAGCACCAGGATGCGCTTGCCGTCGGCGACGGCGGCCGACGCCTCCGCGCGCACGCGGTCGAGTGCCTCGCGCAGCGCGCGCCCGCCGCCGGCGACGCGGTACAGGCCCGAGACCACCGCCGCCGCGAACTCGGGGCGGTCGCCGTCGCGGTCGATGTGGATGAGCTTGGCCAGCTCGTCGTTGTCGATGATCGGGAACGGCAGCTCCACCTGCACGCACGACTGCGCGCCTGGCTCGAGCAGGTTGGCCTCGGACCCGATGGTGGACGAGAGCGAGGTGACGAGCTCCTCGCGGATGGCGTCGAGCGGCGGGTTGGTGACCTGCGCGAAGAGCTGCTGGAAGTAGTCGAACAGCATGCGCGACCGGGTGGAGAGCACCGCGATCGGCGTGTCGGTGCCCATGGAGCCGAGCGCCTCGCCGCCGGTGCGCGCCATCGGCGCGACCAGGAGCTTGAGGTCTTCGTGGGTGTACCCGAACGTCTCCTGGCGCTTGAGCACCGACTCGTGGCTCGGCACCACGTGCACGCGGTCGGGCAATGCGTGCAGGTGCACGAGGCCCTGCTCGAGCCACTCGGCGTAGGGCTGCGCGCTCGAGAGCTCTTCCTTGATCTCGCGGTCGCCGACGATCCGACCCTTGGCCGTGTCGACGAGGAACATGCGACCCGGCTGCAGCCGACCCTTCTGCACCACCTTGGCCGGATCGACGTCGACGACGCCGGCCTCGCTGGCCATGATCACGCGGTCGTCATCGGTGACCCAGTAGCGACTCGGACGCAGACCGTTGCGGTCGAGCACCGCGCCGACGACGGTGCCGTCGGTGAACGTGATCGACGCGGGGCCGTCCCACGGCTCCATGAGCGACGCGTGGAAGCGGTAGAACGCGCGCTCGTCGGCGGGCATGGTGGCGTGGTTCTCCCACGCGCCCGGGATCATCATCAGGGCCGCGTGCCAGATCGGTCGGCCCGCGAGGTGCAACAGCTCGAGGCACTCGTCGAAGCTCGCGGTGTCGGACGCGCCCTGTGTGACGATCGGGAACGCGCGCTCGAGCCCCGGGATGAGCGGCGTGGCCATGAGCGCCTCGCGCGCGCGCATCCAGTTGCGGTTGCCCTGCACGGTGTTGATCTCGCCGTTGTGGGCGAGGTACCGGTAGGGGTGCGCCAGCGGCCACGACGGGAACGTGTTGGTGGAGAAGCGGCTGTGCACCAGGGCCAGCGCCGACTCCACCCGGTCGTCGTCGAGGTCGGGGAAGAACTCCGACAGCTGCGGGGTGGTGAGCATCCCCTTGTAGACCAGGGTGCGGCTCGACAGAGACGGGAAGTAGACCTGCTCTCCCGTCGAGCTCGCCTGCTCGTCGCCGGTGAGCTCGTGTTCGCAGCGCTTGCGCACCACGAACAGCTTGCGGTCGAGCTCGACGTCTGTCGAACCGGTGGGGTCGTCGACGAACAGCTGGCGGAAGCTCGGGACCACGCTCAACGCGGTGGGCCCGATCATCGACGAGTCGATCGGGACCGTGCGCCACCCGACGACCCGCAGGCCCTCTTCCGCGACGATGGCGTCGATGCGGGCAGCGGTCTTGTCGGCGGCCTCGGTGTCGAGCGGGAGGAACGCGAGGCCCACGCCGTAGGCGCCGGCCGGGGGCAGCTCGAAGTCGACCACGGCGCGGAGGAAGCGGTCGGGGACCTGCAGGAGGATGCCGGCGCCGTCGCCGGTGTTGACCTCCGCACCCGACGCGCCGCGGTGGTCGAGGTTGCAGAGCGCGTCGAGCGCGTCGGTGACGATCGAGCGGCTGGCCACACCCTTGATCTGGCAGATGAAGGAGACGCCACATCCGTCGTGCTCGAAGCGCGGGTCGTAGAGCCCGAAGGGCTCCGGTACCGCGCTGAACGGAGCAGGTTGGTAGGGCTGCGTCATCTCACATCCACGCACGCGCGCGTTGCCGCGCTACAGAAAGAGCAGGTGCGCAGGGGGACGACGTTGGCCCTTGCTGCGGAACGGACAGATTAGCCGGTGACCTGCAGCGTCAGCCACAACGAAAGGGTCGAG
>DASXXX010000058.1:0-8065 GCA_036502765.1 Acidimicrobiia bacterium
GCCTTGGCGACGATCTCCTCCGACTCGCCGGCCGAGTACACGTCGGCGGTGTCGATGAAGTTGATGCCGGCGTCGAGGGCGGCGTGGATCACGGCGATCGATTCGTCGTGGTCGGGGTTGCCCCACTGCCCGAACATCATCGCTCCGAGGCACAGATTGCTCACCTGCACCCCGGTCCGTCCGAACGGTCGGTATCTCATCGTGCCTCCTCGGCTTGGCGGCCTCGCATCACACCCGGTCCTGTGCGTCCGACGTTACAGAACGCACAGGACCGGGCGGACAGGTCCCTCGGAGGGAAACCTTGGAAGGTGCGGGTGGCTACCCGATCTTGTCGCTCACCGGGCGGGCGTCGGTGCTCTTCGCGAACGCGTCGGGCACGGGGTACTCGCCGAGCAGGAAGTGCAGGATCGCGGCGTGCTGCATCTCGACCGGCTGGATCGTGGCTGCGGTCTTGATGCCGGCCGGCGCCTTCACCACGTCGATGGCGGCGATGTAGGTCGCCGCCGCGACGTTCTCGAGATCGAGCGCCAGCTTGGCCAGCCCGGGCACGTCCTTCACCTGGGCGAACGCCGCGTCGACCGACTTCTTGACCGTCTGGTCGACGCCGCTCACCGCCTTCTTGCCCGCGCCGGTCAGCACGCCGTTCCACGCCGCGGCGTGATCCTTGTGCTGGCTCTGGGCCGTCATGGCGAAGGTGACCACCGCGTCGGGGACACCGGTGAGCTTGCCCTGCGTCACCGCGTCGATGGCCGCCTGATAGGTCCCGACCGCGAGGTTCTCGAGCGAAGCCGCCAGCGCGACGACTGCGAGGTCACCGCTCAGCTTCTGCGCCGACTTCGCGCCGGGCACCGCCATGCCGGTGCCGGTCCGGGTGGCTGCAGCCGCGAGGCCGCTTCCCATCCCGCTGCCGACGAGCGCGACACCGCCCAGTACCGCGCCCCCGCCGAAGAGAAACGCTCGGCGACTCGACGGCGTCGACACGAGTCGGGTGATCCCCGCGCGGATGTCGTCGTTCGACTCGCTCCACTCGGCCAGGCTCTCGCGCATCGAGGGCAGCGTCTCGTGGTGCGCGTCCTCGAGGTCGTTCGTCATGACGACGAGCTCGGCCTCGCTGATCGCGATCTGCTGCTTGCGGTTGCGGCGCATCACTGCACTGCTCCTTCGTTCGCGGGGCGGGCATCGGTCGTCGGGTAGAACGCGTTGGGGAAGCCGACGCTCCCCGCGGCGGCCGGCAACTTCGCGGTGTCCGGTGGCAGCGCGATCAGGTCGGCCGCGCCCCCGGCGAGCAGGGCCTTCACCGCGTTGAGGATCGCGACGTGCTGCGCCTCGACGCCCATGATGCTGGCCGCGACCGTGCGCGCGTTCTTGTTGGCGTAGGTGCCGGTGTTGGCGACGTAGGTCTGCGCGGCGCCGTCCTCGAGCTCGAGGGCGAGGTCGACGACCTGTGCCGGTCCGGTCAGCGACGGCTTGGCGTTGTTCACGACGCCGAGCAGGACCGGGTCGGGCTGGTCCTGCGCCTTGCCGCCCAAGCGGGTGACCGCGGCGTTGAACGCTTCGGCGTGCTGCTGGTGCTGTTCCTTGGTCTTCTCGACGAACGCCTTCACCACGCCGTTCGCGCTGGCACCACCGATGAAGTCGAGCGTGAGCGCGGTGTCGTAGGTCGCGACGGCGAGGTTCTCGATCGACGCCGCGGTCTGCAGCATCTGCACGTCCATCGTCTTGTCCGCGAACGCCGGCGACGCGAGCAGCGCGACCATGGCGGTGCCGAGGCCGGCGGCGGCGAGCACGCCCGTCTTCGGCAGACCTCGGAGGAGCGTCGAGCGGCGCGTCACCGGGTCGACGTCGGCCCACGGATCGTCGTACGCGAGTTCGACGTATTCGTCGAGCTCGACGCGCGTCGTCTCCATCGCGTCGGAGTGCAGGTCGTGCGACTGCGTCAGCAGGTCACGCAACCTCGTGTCGTCGAGTGCCATGCGTTGTCTCCTCGGAGTCGGGGATGAACTCGCGAGGTGTTCGACGCAGTGCGCGGCGCGGATGGCGCGCCCTGCGAAACGCGCGTCAGGCGATGTCGCCGACCGCGTCGGGCGCGTTGCGACTCACCGGCACGCCACCCGCGACCTCGGTGGTGATCGCGAGGCTGGTGGTCGGTCCTGCGGCTTGGAACGACACCGTGCCCGGGTCGCGACCAAGGACGCCGAGCGAGATCGTGCCCGTGCGCGTGATGCCCCACAGCTGGTACGTGTGACCCGCGGGCGCGGGCGGCAGCTCCGACGTGAGGTAGCCCGCGCCGTCGGTCGTCACGACCGCGGTTGCGAGCGCGGTGCCGTCGTCGTTCATCAGCGTCGCGTGACGCGAACCCGGCGCGGTCGCGGCCGTGGCCGCCAGCGACGCGGTGTCGCCGGCCGTGCCACCACCGCCGTCGCCCCGCTCGACGAGCCAGAGCCCGCCGAACACGAGGGCGACGACCGCGGCGGCGGCAGCCAGCCACCGCCACCGCCGATCGGGACGTGCCGTCTGAGGTGCCGGCGTGCTGGGGGGGATCAGCACAGCCGGCGGCACGACCCGCAGCGGTGGCGGCGTGGTGGAGATGATCGACTCGAGCCGCTCCCACACTCCTTCGGGCGGCGGACCACCGGTGTGGGCCAGCATCGAGGCGGTCATCTGGAGGTCGGCGACCGTGGCGCGCTCGTCGGGGTGCACGTCGAGGTAGGCGTCGATGGCGGCGCGCTCGTCGTCGTCGACCGCGTCGAGGGCGTACGCGGGCAACAGCTCCGTGATCTCGTCGGGAGTCAATTCACGATCCATGACCCGTCGATTCCCCGGTCGACGAGCTGAGTGCGCAAGCGCGTCAGCCCGGTGCGGATCCGGCTCTTGATGGTGCCTTCCGGCTGTTCAGGATGCGCGCCACCTCGCGGTAGGTGTGCCCGCCGAAGTACGCGAGCTCGATGGCGCGCCGTTCCTCGTCCGACAGCGTCGCGAGCGCCTCGCGCACCTGTTCGGCGATGTCGAGGTCGTACGCCTCGAGATCGAGGTCGTAGTCCGCAACCAGCTCCGCGCGCGCCGAACGCTCCTCCCGCTCCTTGCGCCGCGTGTCGGACCGGATGCGGTCGACACACCGAGCGTGCGCATCCATGAGCAGGAACGAGCGCAGCGATCCGCGCGCCTGGTCGAAGCGGTCGGGGTGCTCCCACAGTCGCAGGAAGATCTCCTGCACCATCTCCTCGGCCAACGCCCGCTCCCACAGCAGACGATGGGCGAGCCCGAACACCGCACCCGCGTGGCGACGGTAGGCCTCGGCGAACGCGTCGCCGTTGTAGCGCGCGATGGCGATCACGAGGCCGACGTCGTCGGTGCGCGCGTAGGGAGAGTCGGCCGCCACGACTCTTGTTCGTCGCCGACGGTTGTCGGGATGGCGCAGGTGCACTCTTTCCCGGATCGGGGTGCGACCGTCATCCGGACGCCTCACGACGGCGAACACCGGCGGAAGGAACGGGACGCGCCATCGCGCTCCCGCATCCCCACTCCCAGTGGACCGAGGAGGCCCGCCGTGCCCGTGCTCGCCAACATCATCGGACCCGAGCTGCTCATCGTGCTCGCCATCGCGCTCCTGCTGTTCGGCAGCAGCCGGCTGCCCCAGCTGGCCCGCTCGCTGGGTTCCGCAAAGAACGAGTTCGAGCGGGGCCTGAGCGGCACCCCCGACCAGCGCGACGACGAGGCCGCGTCCTGATGGTCGGTGATCGGCTCGGTCGCGTGCCCACCATCGCCCTCGCGGTGGTGGTGCCGCTGGTCGCATTGGTCACCGTGGTGGTCACGCTGAACGTGACATCGAACGACGCGAGCTCCGCGTCCGGTGCGGCCAAGGGCGCGACGACCCCGAACTCCATCACCATCGCCAACTTCCAGTTCTCGCCGGACCCGCTCGTCGTCGCGACCGGGACCGAGGTGACGGTGACGAACGACGACGGCACGGTGCACACCGTCACCGCGACCGACAAGAGCTTCGACACGGGTGATCTCGACGGCGGCGCGAGCGCAACCATCACGCTCGCGAAGGCCGGGACGTACAAGTACTTCTGCAACATCCACAACTACATGACCGGCACCATCGAGGTGAAATGACCACCGACATCTCGACCACCACTTCGGCCGGCGCTTCGACTGGCGCTTCGACTGGCGCGCCCACCCACCGCGAGCTCACCACCGGCACCGTCGTCCTGACGATCGTCGGCGCAGTCGCGATCCTGGTGAGCGGCTGGGTGCACTTCTACCTCTACTTCCGCAGCGGCTACCGCGGCATCGCGCCCGATGAGGTGCTCGGCCTCACCATCAGCCGGTCGTTCGCCGTGAACGCCATCGCGGCCGTCGTGCTGGCCGAAGCCCTCGTGCTCGGGCTCCGCTCCCGCGCCCTGCTGCTCCCCGCGGCCGCGCTCGGCGCCGGCTTCGGGGTGGCGACGCTCGTGGCCTACTTCCTGTCGCGCACTCGCGGGCTGCTCGGCTTCGAGGAGACCGCGACGACCACGGAAGCGGTGCTCGCCATGGTCGCGGAGGCGGTCGCGATCGTGACGCTCGTGCCGGTCGCGCTCACGGAACTGCGAGCGCGGCGACGTCCAGCACGCTGAACACGTAGGCCACCGTCTCGTCGAGCGTCATCGCCGCTCCGCGCGCTGTCGCATCGCGGTACGCGTCGTCGCCCAACGTCTCCTCCGCCCCGTCGAGCGCCGCGGCAACGTTGAGGTCACCGACCAGACCCCCGGTCAGAGGCCGAGACACGCCGGTGGCGACCCCGGCACCCAGCGCGCCGGCGAGCACTGCCGCCGCTTCGTCGTGTCCCATGGCATGGAGCACTGCCACAGTGCACTCGAGCGCGCTGGTGAGCATCGGTCGATCCCCACGCTCGTGGCCCTGCATCACGGCTTCGCGCGCGTCCCGACGCGCGCCGGCGAGATCGCCTTTGTCGGCTCGCATCACGGAACGGCGGGCGAGCGCGAACCCGAGGAGTCCTCCGCCCGTGCCGAGCCGACCAATGGTGATGCTCTCGTCGAGCGCAGCGGCCGCCGCTCGCGGATCGTCGCGACTGAGCGCCACCGCGCGCGCGAACTGCGCGCTCGCGGTTGCGGTCGGGTTCTGCGAACGGCGCGCCCCGTCGAGTGAACGCTCCGCATCGCGCGCAGCTGCGTCGAAGTCGCCCAGCAGGTTGTGGAAATTGGCGGCAGCCGACGCGAGGAACGAGAGACCTCGCGGCGATCCGCCGGCGCTCTGCAACGCGGCCCGAGCGTCGGTGATCACCCGGATGGCGCCCTGCCAGTCGCCCCGCATGCCTTCATTGGCTGCCATCGCGATGTACGCCCACACCGCCCCGGGGCAGTCGGGCGGCACCCCGTCTCGCAGCGCGGCTTCGCTGTACTCGCGCATCGCGTCGACGTCGTTGCGGCCCTGAGCGCTGAACGCCGCGGCCGCGAGCACGGCGGTCCGGATCGCCGGAGGTGCCAGATCGACACGAGGCACGAGGTGCTCGGCCCACCCGCCGATTCCCAGTCCCCGGTCGTTCACCGCCTCGAACGTCAGCGCCGCGACCATGCGCAGCGCGCGGAGCACGTCCTCGTCCTCGTCGAGGATCAGGCACCGGACGAACGCCACCCGCAGGTTGTCGAGCTCGAGGTGGATCCGGGCTCGCCAAGCAGCCTCGTCCGGTCCTGCCAGGCCCTGGTCGGCAGCTTCCGCGAACTGCGTGTAGTGCTCCGCGTGCCGACGGAAGAGGTCGTTCAGCTGCCCGCTCTCCTCGAGTCGCTCCCGGGCGAAGGTCCGGATCGTCTCCAGCATCTGGTACCGGGTGGTGCCGGTGCTGTCGTCGGCCAGGATCATCGACTTGGCGACGAGCCCTGCGCCGGCGTCGAGCACTGCCCACGCTTCGAGTCCCCCGCCCGCCGCGACGGCACCCACCGCGTCCGCGCCGAAGCTGGCCGGGAACACGCCGAGCGCGTCGAAGAGCCTCCGTTCGGTCGGCTCGAGCATCTCGTAGGACCACTCGATGGCTGCGCGCAGCGTCTGGTGACGCTCGGCCGCGCTGCGCCGACCACCGGTGAGCAGCTGGAACCGCTGGTCGAGCCGCGCCGCGATGTCGGTCGGGGTCATGATCGTGACTCGCGCCGCGGCGAGCTCGACGGCGAGAGGGATGCCATCGAGCCGACGGCAGATCTCGGCCACCGCCCCCGCATTGACCTCGTCGAAGACGAACGTGGGCTGCACCGCCCGCGCCCGCTCGACGAACAGCTGCACCGCGGGACTCGAGGCGATGTCCTCGACGGTCGACGTCTGCGCCGGCAGTCCGAGCGCGCTGAGCGGCCACACCTGCTCCCCAGCCACACCGAGCGCCTCTCGGCTCGTCGCCAGAACCCGCACCCCGGGACAGTCGCGCAGGAGGCCTTCGGCGAGCCCGCCCACCGGTTCCACGAGGTGCTCGCAGTTGTCGAGCACGAGCACGAGTTCGCGCGTGCGGAGCGCGTCGAGGATGCTGGCGGTGAGCGACGTCGCCGGACGCGGCAACACGCCGAGCGTGGCGGCGACGACCTGCGCGAGCTCTTCGCCGTCGTGCGCAGTGGCAAGCTCGCACAGCCACGCGCCATCCTGGAAGCGCGACGCCACGTCGAGAGCGACCTGGATCGCGATGCGACTCTTCCCCACGCCACCGACGCCGGTGATCGTCACCAATCGCGACGCGAGCAGTGCGTCGGCGATCGCGTCACGCTCGACCGCTCGACCGACGAGCGACGTCAGCTGCCCGGGCAGGTTGCCGGGGATCGCGTCGAGCGATCGCAACGGCGGGAACTCGCGCACGAGGCCGGTTGCCACCACCTGGAAGATCCGTTCCGGGCGCGCCAGGTCGGGCAGACGGTGCTCCCCCAGATCGAGGAGTGCGACCTGGTCGGGCAGCGAGTCACGCACGATCTCCTCGGTCGCGTGCGACACCACGACCTGGGCTCCGTGCGCCGCGTTCATCACGCGAGCGGCACGGTTGGTGGCCGGGCCGTAGTAGTCGCCGTCACGGGCGACGGCGTCGCCGGTGTGGAGGCCCATGCGGACGCGCAGGCCGCCAGGCACGGCCCACGACTCCGCGTCCAGCGCCCGTTGGGCGGCGAGGGCGGCGTCGAGGGCGCCCCGCGTGGTGGTGAAGACGGCGTGGAGCCCGTCGCCGGTCGTCTTCACGACCGTCCCTTCGTGCTGCTCGACCGCGTCTCGCAGGATCGCGTCGTGGCGCTCCAGCGCCGGGCGCATGGCGGCAGGATGCTGCTCCCACAGCCGCGTGGAGCCCTCGAGATCGGTGAACAGGAACGTCACCGTTCCCGACGGCAGCTCCGGCACGTTGCCCCCTCGGCCTCCGGACGCCCGCATGATCGCACGCCCCGGGCCTGGTCCGCGCCGAATCCGGTGCCCGGCCCTCCGACGGCACCCCCTATCCTCGATGCCATGCAAGAAGGTCCCACTGCGGAATCCGCGCGCGAGTCGGTGCTGCCGGAGCTCGTCGACGACGTGGCGCGCGGCGAGGCCGAGGTACAGGGCGAGACCGACGGCGAAGCCATGGCCGACGAGGCCAGCGAACAGATCTCGAGCCCCACGAAGCTCATCCGCATCGCCTCGATGGTCCGCACGATGCTCGACGAGGTGCGCCGGGCCCCGCTCGACGACGCCGGCCGCCGTCGCCTGGCCGAGATCCACGAGCGCTCGCTCCATGAGCTCGAGAGCGTCCTCTCCCCCGATCTCCAGAAGGAGCTCGGCGAGGTCATCCTCCCGCTCACCAGCGAGGCCCCCACCGAGTCGGAGCTGCGACTCGCCCAAGCGCAACTCGTCGGCTGGTTGGAAGGCCTCTTCCACGGCATCCAGGCCACCCTCTTCACCCAGCAGGCCGCCGCGCAGGGTCAGCTCGACCAGATGCGTCGCCGCGCCATCGAGCAGCCGCCGGGCGCGGCCACCGGGCCGACCGGATACCTGTGAGCACCGGCGCCGGTGCCTCGGCCGCCGGCCCCATCGAGGGCAAGCTGTTCCCCGTGCAGCAGTGGACCCCCGACAG
>DASXXX010000059.1:0-4549 GCA_036502765.1 Acidimicrobiia bacterium
GCCGACGCGGTCGCGCTGGCGCGGATGGCGTTCCTGTTCGCGGCGCGCACCGCGCAGGACACCAGTGCCGCCGCACTGCACGTGCACGGCGGGTACGGCTTCACGCTCGAATACGACGTGCAGCTGTACCTGCGCCGGGCCAAGGCGTGGCCGCTCGCGCTCGGCGATCCGCGGCGAGGCACCCTGCACCTGGCCGACGCGCTGTTCGGTCCGGTCGAGGGCGCGGCGGAGGTGGTCTGATGGACTTCCGCCTCGGCACCAAGAGCGACGCATTCCGCGACGAGGTGCGCACGTTCCTGCGCGACCATCTTCCTGCCGACATGGCCGACCGCGCCCACGACACCGGCACCAACCACGACTGGCGGGTCCACCGCGCGCTCGGTGAGCAGGGTTGGATCGCAGCGTCGTGGCCGATCGAATACGGAGGCCAAGGACGCGACCCGTTCGAGATGACGGCGATGCGCGACGAGCTGCGGATGGCCGGCGTGCCCACCGACGGCCTCGGCCAGACGATCATCGTCGCCCGCACCATCCGGGCGATCGGCTCGGAAGAGCAGAAGCAGCGCTTCCTCCCGCCGGCGCTGGCGGGCGAGATCATCTTCGCCCTCGGGTACACCGAACCCGACTCCGGTTCCGACGTCGCCGCGGCCAAGACCCGCGCCGTGCGCGACGGCGACGACTGGATCATCGAAGGCCAGAAGATGTTCACGACGCTGGCCCACGAGGCCGCGTACGTGCTCCTGCTCACGCGCACCAACCCCGACGTCCCGAAGCACCGCGGGCTCACGATGTTCCTGATGCCGCTCGACGCGCCGGGCGTGGAGATCCACCCGGTGCACACGATGGGCGGCGAGCGCACCAACGCCACCTTCTACTCCGAGGTCCGGGTGCCCGACGCGCTGCGCGTCGGGGAGGTCGACGGCGGCTGGGACGTCA
Organism: Acidimicrobiia bacterium; assembly: GCA_036502765.1. Lineage (GTDB taxonomy): Bacteria > Actinomycetota > Acidimicrobiia > IMCC26256 > DASPTH01 > DASUAS01. The sequence continues at coordinate 937 of DASXXX010000059.1, forward strand.
TGACGGTGGCGCTCACGTTCGAGCGCGGCGGGTTCGCGCTGAGCGAAGCCGACCGCGTGTGGCAGCGGACTGTCGACTGGGCGACGACGACCCGTCGACCTGATGGCACGCGTGTGATCGACGACCCGCTTGCGCGCGAACGCCTCGCCGACATGCGCATCCACGACGAAGTGGCGCGCTTGCTGGCGCTGCGGTGCTCGTACGTCGCCGCGAGCGGCGCACTGCCGGGCGTCGAAGGGTCGATGCACAAGTTGTTCTACGCCGAGCAGATGACCGCCGACGCCGACGAGCTGGTCGACATGCTGGGTGCCGACGGCGTGTTGCCCCACGGCGATGCGGAAGCACCGGTCGACGGGTGGGTCGAGCACCTGTACCGCCACGCCGCCGTCACCACCATCTACGGGGGCACCAGCGAGGTGCAGCGCGACATCATCGCGTCGCGCGGTCTCGGGCTCCCGCGCAGCCGACGCTGAACCAGCACTGAACCGAACGCGAGCAGGAGCTCACTCCGTGGCCGACACCGACTACGCAACCACCGACTTCTTCCGGGACAAAGACCTGTTCCAGGATCCGTCCGCCTACTACGAGTGGATCCGAGCGCAAGGACCGGTGTGGCGGGGCCCGAAGCGCGGCGTGGTGTTCGTCTCCGGGTTCGACGAAGCGGTCGCGGTCTACCGCGACGCCGAGCGGTTCTCGAGCTGCAACACGGTCGCCGGTCCGTTCTTCCCGTGGCCGGTGCCGCTCGAGGGCGACGACATCAGCGCCATCATCGAGGAGCACCGCGGCGCGTTGCCGTTCAGCGACCAGCTCCCGTCGTTCGACCCGCCGCACCACACCGAGCAGCGCGGGCTCGTCATGCGGCTGATCACACCGAAGCGCCTGAAGGAGAACGAGGACTTCATGCTGCGCCTCGCCGACGAGGTGTTCGCCGAGTTCATCGACCGGGGCCAGTGCGAGTTCGTGCACGACTACGCGCTGCCGTTCACGCTGCTGGTGGTGGCCGACCTGCTGGGCGTCCCCGAGGACGACCGCGACGAGTTCCGGGCGCGACTCACCCACAAGGAGCCGCAGTCGACCCAGAAGATGGAGCACAAGCCGCTCGAGTTCCTCTACGAGCAGTTCACCGCGTACATCGAGGACCGCCGTCGGGAGCCGCGCGACGACGTGATGACCGGGCTCGCCACTGCGACATTCCCCGACGGCACCCTGCCGCCGGTGCACGACGTGATGCGCATCGCCGCCAACCTCTTCAGCGCCGGCGGCGAGACGACGGCTCGCCTGATGTCGACGTCGTTCCGCATCCTCGGCGACCGGCCCGACCTGCAGGCCGCGCTGCGCGATGACCCGACGCTGATCCCGGCCTTCATGGAAGAGGCGCTCCGGTTGGAGCCGCCGATCAAGGGGGAGTTCCGGCTGTCGAAGGTGGCGGTGACGGTGGGGGAGATGGACCTCGCGCCGGGCACGAGCGTGTTCATGCTCAACGCCGCCGCCAACCGCGACCCGCGCCAGTTCGACGACCCGCTCGAGTTCAAGCTCGACCGCGCCAACGGCCGCCAGCACATCGGATTCGGCCACGGCATCCACTCGTGCGCGGGGGCACCGTTGGCGCGCGCCGAGACCAAGATCACGATCGAGAAGTTCCTCGCGCTCACCGACGACATCCGCATCTCCGAAGCGCACCACGGTCCCGCCGATGCGCGCCGCTACGAGTACGACCCCACCTACATGTTGCGAGGGCTGCGCGAGCTGCACCTCGAGTTCACTCCGGCCGACCGAGAGCGTGGGCGTGCGTGATGGCGATCTACAACCACACCGGACAGGTCGTCACCGACCTCGAACGCTCGAAGCGCTTCTACCAGGAGGTGTTCGGCTTCCAGTTCTGGTACGAGATCCAGCCGCCCGACGAGGCGACGTCGAAGCTCAACTGCCTCGAACCGCCGCTCGAGATCACCGCGTCCTACCTCGTGCTCGACGGCTTCGTGCTCGAGCTCATGGCCTACGGCGCGGAGGGCGCGGTCAACGCGAACCGGCCACGCGCGATGAACGACCCGGGGCTCACGCACCTGTCGATCTCGGTCGACGACGTGCGCGCCGCGGCCGAGAAGGTCGTCGAGCACGGCGGTGAGATCATCGAGGAGAGCGACGTCGGCCTCGCGCTGTTCGTGCGCGACCCCGACGGCCAGCTCCTCGAGCTCCTCCCCGCCACCTACCGCGACCGCCTCCCCCCGAAGCCGTCCAGCTGATCACGAACCGGCGTCAGTCGGGCGCACATGTTGCGCCGAACTGACGCCAGAACGCATCACGTGGGGGAGCGGCGGCGGGTGGTCTCGCTCACTCGGCCGAAGAGCTTGGTGAGGGCGCGGTAGACGGTGCAGCCGATGGGCCACTGGGTGACGATCTTGCCGGTGGGCGCCTTGAAGTAGTTGTTGCTCATCGTCCACGACGTGCCGCGCATCTTGTGCTGGAGCCAGCGGTTCCACTCGCGGTCGAAGATCGGGCGCACCTCGATCGCGGTGACGCGCTCGCGGCGCATGCGCTGCATCGCGCGCACTGCGTACTCCGACTGGCTCTCGAGCATGGTGACGATCTCGCCGCCGTTGGTGCCGGGCCCGTAGAGGATGAAGAAGTTCGGGAACTCGGGGACGGTGATGCCGAGGAACGCGTGCGGTTCGCCGGCCCAGTACTCGCGCAACGTGCGTCCGGTGCGCCCGACGATCTTCAGGCGCGCCAGGTAGTCGGCGGGCTGGAACCCGGTGGCCATCACGAGGATGTCGACCTCGCGCTCCACGCCGTCGACGTCGACGACGCCCGTGGGTGTCACCGACGCCACCGCCTTCGGGACGAGTTCGACGTTCGGCTCCTTGAGTGCGGGATAGAACGTCGTGGCGAAGATCGGCCGCTTCCCCGGATACGGGTAGGTCGGTGTCACCGCCTTCTGCAGGTCGGGCCGGTCCTCGAAGCTCTTGGTGATGTAGTCGAGGCAGAACTGGGTGCGGACCTCGTTCTCCTTGGTGTCGACCACGAAGACCTTGCCGCCCCAGATGTTCTTCTCGAGCAGCCACTTCAACCGCAGCCGTTCCTGACGACGGCGCAACCGGTTCGAGAAGCGCTTGCGCTCCTCGGCGGTGAAGTCGCGGTCGCCTTTGGGCATCACCCAGCCCGGCTCGCGCTGGAACAGGTAGATCTGCTTCACCTGGGGCTGGATGGCGGGGACGATCTGCGTGGCGGTCGAGCCCGTTCCCACCACCGCGACGACCTTGTCGGTGAGGTCGTGCTCGTGCTCCCAGCGTGAGGTGTGGAACTTCGGGCCGGTGAAGTCGTCGAGCCCCGGCCAATCGGGGTAGCGCGGCACGTTGAGGAACCCGACGCCACTGATGAACACGTGGCACTCGTCGGTGGTGCCGTCGTCGAGGGTGACGGTCCACACGTGGCGAACGTCGTCCCAGGTCGCCGACTGCACCGCGACGCCGAGGCGCAGGTGTGGGCGCAGGCCGTGTTCGTCGACGGTCTCCTCGAGGTACTTCTGCAGCTCGGCCTGCTTGGCGTGCGTGCGGGTCCAGTCGTGCGACTTGAACGAGTACGAGTAGAGGTGCGAGCCGACGTCGACCTCGGC
>DASXXX010000060.1:0-10492 GCA_036502765.1 Acidimicrobiia bacterium
GTGCTCGTCGTCGACGACGAGACGGAGGTGCGCTCGCTGATCGCGGAGATCCTGCGCGGCTCCGGCTACCACGTCGTGGTCGCGGTCGACGGCGACGCCGCCATCGCACTGCTCGAGCGCGCCACCCGTCCGGTCGATCTGCTGGTGACCGACGTCGTCATGCCGGTCATGAGCGGCACCGACCTCGCGGCACGCGTCACCAGCTCGTCGCCGAGCACGCGCGTGCTGTTCGTGTCGGGGTTCGTCCCCGCGGGCTCACCCTCGTTGCGGGGCGCACCGCTCGTCGCCAAGCCGCTCCACCGCGCCGAGCTCCTCGACGCCGTGCACCTCGTCCTCGACGGCGCCGCGTAGCTCACGCACTCCCGAGGTTTTGTGTCGTTCGTACGTGCATGGCACGGAGCAGCGACGCAACATTGATTCGTTACGGGGCGAAGCGGTAGCCGACGCCGCGGACAGTGAGGATGTGACACGGCTTGGCCGGGTCGACCTCGATCTTGGCGCGGAGACGATGCACGTGCTCGCTCACGGTGCCGATCCCCTGCCACTCGGGTTCGGAGTCCCAGACGTGGCGCAGCAACTGCTCGCGCGTGAACACCTGACGCGGCGACGAGCACAGGAACGCGAGGAGGTCGAACTCGCGGCGTCGCAGCTCGACTGCCTGGCCCCGCACGCGCACCTCGCGCGTCGTGAGCTCGAGGTCGAGTTCGGGGAACTGCAACGTCGACGGCAGCGTCGCCGAACGCGACCGCCGCAACACCGAACGGACGCGCGCGACGAGTTCGCGCGGCGAGAACGGCTTGACGACGTAGTCGTCGGCACCGAGCTCGAGGCCGATGATGCGATCGGCTTCGTCGCTGCGACCGCTGAGCACGATCACCGGCACCGCGGTGTCGGCGCGCACCTGGCGCAACACGTCGAGGCCGCGCACCTTGGGCAGCCCGAGGTCGAGCACGACGAGTTCGGGCGCGTCGTCGGCGATCTTGTCGAGCGCGGTAGCGCCGTCGCTGGCGTCGTCGACCGCGAACCCCTCGCGTTCGAGGGCCGTGCGGACGACGTCGACCAGATCGAGGTCGTCATCGACGACGAGGATCGTCACGCGCGTTGAGATTAGGCGGAGATGGGCGCGAGAACCGGGATGTGCTCCCGCTTGTTCACGGATCGTTTGAACCAGACGACCGAGATGCCCACCGCGACCACGGTGAGTGCCGCCTGGGTCAGCGCCTTCGTCACCACGAAGGTCCCGACCGACTGGGTGAACTGCAGCCACACTCCCACCGATGCGTTGACAAGACACGTCACAGCCCACAGGAGCGAGATCCCGAGGAAGCAGTGGCGTACCCGCGCGTCGGCCATCACGTGGTCGGGGATCGGGCAGAAGTCGGCGGCGATGCGCTGCGCCAACGGGCGTCCCAGCGCCACCGACAGGAGGAACGCCACCGCGACCATCGCCGTCCCGAGCGTGGGCTGGAGGAAGTAGAGCACCGAGCTGCCGGTGGTGAAGGCGAGCACGGAGCGGGCCGTGAGGGTGACGGTGCCGATGAGCAGGAGCCCAGGAATTCGCTGACGGGTCACCAGGCGGCGGAGGATCGCCGCGTAGGACCAGCCGAGGCCGGCGACGATCGCCCCCCACAGGCCGAAGAAGTGCAGGACCCCGGCGAACAACGCCACCGGTATCACGGTGGTCTCGAGCAACTTCGGGAACGCATGGCGCGCCAGCGTGCGCAGCCGCGGCATCTCGAACGACGTGGACATCTCGGACCTTCTCGGCAGCCGGGGGAGGTCGGTTGAGCCCGATGGTACGAACTGTGACCTGAGACCATCCCAAGGAACCGAAGCGGGCGACGGGGACATCGGACGGAGCGAGCGGAGCAAGCGACGGGGGCATCGGGACGGAGCGAGCGGAGCAAGCGACGGGGGCAGGACGCGCGATGATCCGCCGATGCGCGCCGGGCCGACACCGACGAGGGCCGTGGTCCTCGACTTCTTCGGCACGCTGGCGCGGACGACCGCGTCGGTGGGGATCGACGAGATCCTCGCCCGTCACGGCCACAGCATCCCTGAGCACCTGCAGGAGATGTGGTGGAGCGGAGACATCGACGGCAGCGAACACGTCGAGCAGTCGCAGTCCCGCGAGCACTACCTGGCCTGGCAACGCGAGCGACTGGTGGCGATGCTCCACGAAGCCGACGTGCACCCGGGCGAGCACGACGCGATCCTCGCCGACCTGCAGGAGGGTCGCGCCGTGCGTGTGCTCGAGGCCTACGACGAGGTCCCCGGCGTGCTCCGCGAGTTGCGCGACCGTGACGTCACGCTCGCGATCTGTTCGAACTGGGACTGGGACCTCGAACCGGCCGTGGCCGAGTGCGGTCTCGACGGCTGGTTCGACACGCTGGTGTCGTCGGCGTGGGCGGGCGCGCGCAAACCGCACCCGCGCATCTACCGGTACTTGCTCGACCAGACCGGTCTCGACCCCGCGGAGATCCTCTTCGTCGGTGACACGTGGGGACCGGACGTGGAGGGACCTCTCGCCGCGGGCATGACCCCGGCGTACCTCGAACGCGACGGGCACTGGCCGGACCCGACCCGACCCGCCGACACCTCAGGCGTGCACGTCCACCGCGTGCGCGACCTGCGCGGACTGCTCCCGCTGCTCGGAACGGACTAGACGCCCGTCCGGCGGAGGTGCTGCGTCAGACGACGCGGACGTTCTGCGCTTCCTCACCTTTGCGACCGGGGCCGACGTCGAACTCGACGGCCTGACCCTCTTCCAGGGTGCGGTAACCCGAGCCCTGGATCGCCGAGAAGTGGACGAACACGTCGGGCCCGTCCTCACGGGAGATGAAGCCGTAGCCCTTCTCCGCGTTGAACCATTTCACGCTGCCTGCAGCCAACGCCTTGCTCCCTCGATCTTGCGCTTCTCGCAGTGCGTCCGGTGCTCGGTTCGCCCGAACGCTGGTCGAGAAAACGGTAGCAGCCACTTCCAGCCGTCGCTACCGGCACTGCCACTTCGCGCGCGCACGCGCGACCATGCAGGATGCCCTCCACGATCGTGTCGTTCCACGCGCATCCCGACGACGAAGCCATCACCGTGGGCGGCACGCTCGCGATCGCCGCCGACGCGGGTCACCGCGTCGTGCTCGTGTTCGGGACGCGTGGCGATCTCGGCGAGGTCGCCGACGGTGTGCTCGAACCCGACGAAGCGCTCGGCGAGCGTCGCGAGCAGGAAGCGCGCGCCGCGGGCGCAGTGCTCGGCGCGGCGCGCGTCGAGTTCCTCCCCTACCACGACTCCGGCATGGCCGGTGAGACCACCAACGACGCCGCCGACGCGTTCGCTGCCGCCGACGTGGAAGAGGCCGCCGCGCACCTCGCCGCGCTGCTGCGCGAGGAGCGCGCCGACGTGCTCACGGTCTACGACGAGCGCGGCGGCTACGGGCACCCTGACCACATCCAGGTGCACGTCGTCGGTCGCCGCGCCGCCGCGCTCGCGGGCACGCCGCGTGTCTACGCCGCCACGACCAGCAGGGAGCACTTCCTCGGCCTGGCCGATCGTCTCGCCGACCAGGTCCCACCCGACATGGAGCGGCCCGACCCCGAGGAGCTCGACCTCGGGGTCCCCGAGGCCCGCATCACCACGACCGTCGACGTCACCGCGGCCCTCGACCGCAAGCGGGCGGCGATGGCCGCACACCCGTCGCAGATCGCCGACGACTCGTTCTTCCTCGCCCTGCCGCCGGAGGCGTTCGAGCTGGTCTTCGGCACCGAGTGGTTCATCCGCCTCGACGAGACGCCCCGCCAGCCCGAGACCTGGATCCTCGACGAACCCCGCCCCTAGAAGTCCGGCCCTAGAGGTCGGGCAGCGGTCGTGTCGGGCGTCGCCGGAACCCGGAGCGCCGGAACCGCAACGAGCGGTCCGACGACCACGGCGCATACGGCGTCATGATGAACCCGGCCAGTGACAGCAGCGGGACGTCGTAGTTCACCCGCCAGCCGGTGAACTCGAACCACGCCGCGTCGCGGTCGTCGCGCACCGGGATGCCGGCTTCGACCATCTCGTCGCACGCCTCGAGGAACTCGTCCTTGCTGATGCTGATCGGATCGCCGGGGTGCGGGTCGGGGTCGTAGGGGATGTTGTAGTAGTCGGCGATCGCCCGCAGCGCGAAGAATCCCGCCCGCACGCAGATCCCGGCTTCGGGGTCGAACGGCAGGTCGACGGCCGCGAGGCGCAGCGACGCGGCGTCGAGCACTGCCCCGCTGGCGGTGACCCACGAGCGGTGGCCCTGCGGTGAGCGGAAGAAGCTGAGCACGCCGAGCGAGGTGTGGGTCTCCTCCAGTTCCGTGAACCACTGCTGCCAGCTGACCCAGAAGTCGTCGAGGAGGTGGAACCGCTCCATGCGCTGCGACTGCACGAGCAGGTGCAGACCCGACGGCGGGTTGCCGGCCCGCACCTCGAGTTGGGCGACCAGCACCTCGCGGCGGGAGAACGCCGAGTAGATCGTGGGGAGGTACGCGATCAACAGGCCGAGGACGGTGAGGCCGGTCGCGGCCTCGAGGAACGCCAAGACGTTGGTGGCGAGATCGGGTGGCCGCACGAACCCGAGGGTGAACAGCGACGACCCGCTCATCTCGAAGGCGCGCTCGAAGCCCTGCACACCCATGGCGTGGAACATCACGGTGTACGCGGCGAGCACCATCACGCTCCACACCGCGGGCAGGGTGAGCAGCCCGATGGGCCCGAAGAGCGACATCACCGAGTCACGCCCGTCGTAGGTGCGTGCGCCGCGGGCGACGAGGTTGAAGCACGACCGCAACGAGATGAACACGGCGCGCGTGACGAACGGCGTCGCCGCCCGGGGCAGCACGAACGTGCGGATCACCGAGTCGAACACCAGGAAGAGGAGGCCGATCCCGAGGGCGAACCACAAGATCACCGTGAGGACGTGCATCCCGAGCAGCTTCGCAGGTCAGTCGGGAGCCGTCAGTCTTCGCCTGAGGGGCGGCGGCGGTCCTGCTTGCGCACCGACTGGCGGCGCTTGGCGTCGAGGCGGGACTGCTTGGCCGATCTCGTGGGCTTGGTCGATCGCCGCGGCGGATCGAGGTGCAGCGCGTCGGCCAGGCGCGAGCGAAGGCGTTCGAGCGCGACCTCGCGGTTGCGCGCCTGCGAGCGCGAGTCCGACGCGGTGGCGCGGGCCACCGGCCCGAACTGCTCGAGGAGGCGCTCCTTCTGGCGCGGGGCGAGCGATGTCGACGACGCGATCGGGAACCGCACCTCGACCCGCGTGTCCGACGTGTTGGCGTGCTGGCCACCCGGACCGCCCGAGCCCGTCGTCCGCCACTCGAGCTCGTCGAGACGAATCACGCAGGTCGCGTTCACGCGCAGGCGACCGCGTTCACCGGCGCGGTCACCGGCGCGTTCGCCGGCACGTTCAGCGGTGGGTCCACCCGGGTCTCGCGCACCGGCTTCGGCCACGGTGAGTTAGGGTACCGGCCGGTAACTTTCGGATGGGCGAAGCCCGGGGGGTCCGAACACATGAGCTCGTCAGCCATCTCCAGTCGACTGCGCACCCGGATCGGCGCCGTCGCGCTGACGCTTGCGAGCGCCACCGCGTTCCTCGTGTCGGCCGCGCCCGGCGCGTCCGCCGCGACCAGCCCGAAGCCCGGAGGGTCCGTCACGTACGGGCTCGAGGCCGAGACCGGCGGCGGCTGGTGCCCGACGAGCGCCCGGCTCGCGATCTCCGGCATCGAGGTGGGCGCGGCGATCTACGACACGCTCATGGTGCCGAACACCAAGAACGAGATGGTCCCCTACCTCGCCAAGTCGGTGGAGCCCAACGCCACCTTCGACTCGTGGGTCATCACCCTGCGTGACGGCATCAAATTCCACGACGGCACCCCGCTCGACAGCGCGGCGCTGGTGCGCAACTTCGACGAGTACCGCAAGAGCACCCTCATCGGCGCAGCCCTCAAGCCGATCAGCACGGTCACCGCCACCGGGCCGCTCGAGGTCACCGTCGCCCTGAGCCAGCCGTGGCCCGAGTTCACCTGGTACCTCTACCTCGACGGCCGCTTCCTGATCGAAGCGCCGGCGCAGCTCGACTCGCCCGACTGCGCCAGCAAGCTGATCGGTACCGGCCCCTTCACGCTCGATCACTGGACGGTCAACCAGGAGCTCGTGGCCAACAAGAACCCCGACTACTGGCAGAAGGACTCCAAGGGCACCCAGCTCCCCTACCTCGACAAGATCACCTTCAAGCCGGTGGCCGAGGCGGTGCAGCGCATCAACTCGCTCCAGGGCGGCCAGCTGGATCTGATCCACACGTCCGACGGTCAGCAGGTCGACGCCCTCCGGAACCAGCTCAAGGGGCAATTCAACGTGCTCGACCAGGGCGCCGGGCGCAGCGAGGTGCGCTACTACCTCCTCAACGCAGCCAAGGCCCCGCTCGACGACCTCAACGCCCGCAAGGCCATCGCCATGGCCATCGACCGCAACCAGATCAACCAGATCCGCAACAACGGCGCCTACCGCGTCGCCGACGGCCCGTTCGACACCAAGGTCATCGGGTACACGAAGAACCCCGGCTTCCCCCAGTTCAACCTGAAGCAAGCCAAGAAGCTGGCCAGTGCGTACAAGGCGGCGCACGGCGGTGAGTTCAGCGTCGTGATCGAGCACACCAACGACCCGGCCAACACGCAAGAGGCCGAGATCATCAAGGAGCAGCTGTCCAAGGCGGGCATCGACTCCACGCTCAAGCAGGACGACCAGACCGCGTTCATCGTCGCCGCGGTCTCGGGCAACTTCAGCATCCTGCTGTGGCGTCAGCACCCCGGCGACGACCCCGACGCGCAGTACTACTGGTGGAACACCGGCTCCACGTTGAACTTCGGGAAGTTCAACGACCCGACCCTCCAGGGGTTGCTCGACCAGGGCCGCACCGAGACCGACCCGGCCAAGCGCAAGCAGATCTACACCGACGTCAACAAGCGCTTCGCGTCGCAGGTCTACAACGTGTGGGCCTACTACGCCGACTGGGTGGTGGGGGCCAACAAGAAGGTGCAGGGCCTCACGGGGCCGCCGCTGCCCGACAAGGGCGGGAACCCGGCGGTGCTCCTCTACGGTCGCCAACCCTTGCTCGGTCTGTACGTGACGAAGTAGACCACCACGGATGGGGACGATCGCACGGCGGCTCCTGCAGCTGGTCGTGGTCGTCGTCCTCTCGACGCTGTTCGCGTTCGCGCTGCTCCGCCTGTTCCCGGGCGACGCCGCCGACGCGGTGCTTCCGTACGGCACCAAGGCCCAGAAAGCGCAGTTCCGCGCCGACAACGGCCTCGACAAGCCGTTCTTCGAGCAGTACGCCACCTGGCTCGGCAACCTCGTGCAGGGCGACTTCGGCAAGGACTACCAGTCGAACACGCCCGTGGCCGACAAGCTCCAGAACGCGCTGCCGGTGTCGCTCCAGCTGATGCTCTACGCGCAGATCATGGCATTGGTGGTCGCGATCCCGCTCGGCGTGTTCACCGCGTATCGCGCCGGCACCAAGTCGGACCGCTCGATCAACGCCGGCGCGTTCGCCCTCTTGGCGCTGCCGAGCTTCGTGCTCGCGCTCGCGCTCGCCTACAGGGTGGGGGTGAAGTGGCAACCCGACATACCGGGGCTCGGCCAGATCCCCGTGAGCGGGTACGAGCCGGGCTGGTTGGAAGGGCTGTTCGGAGCGCCGACCGGTGACCTCGGGAAGCACTTCGCCACGATGTTGCTGCCGTCGATCGCGCTCGCGTGCGGCCTGATCGCGGTGTACATGCGGCTCCTGCGCAGCGACATGATCGCGACGCTGCAGGAGAACTACATCACCATGGCCCGCGCCAAGGGCCTGTCCGACAAGCGCATCCTGTGGCGCCACGCGCTCCGGCCGTCGAGCCTCACGTTGCTCACGGTCGCGGGCCTCAACTTCGGCACCCTCATCGGCGGCGCGGTGGCGGTCGAGGTGATCTTCCAGATCCCCGGCATCGGCACGCTCATCTACCAGGCGATCAACGCGCGGCAGATCGTGGAGCTGCAGAGCTACATCGCGATCATCGCCATCGGGTACGTGCTCATCAACTTCGCCATCGACGCGCTGTACGTGGTGCTCGACCCGAGGATCCGCCGTGCCGGAGCCTGAATCCCCGGAAACGCCCGCTGGCGAATCGACGCCGGACGAATCGATGCCGGACGAGTCGATGACGGGCGACCCGATGCGCGGGTTGGTCGGCGAGGCCGTCGGTCGGGGCACGCCCGTCGACGCCGGCACCATCGACATGGCCGCGGTGGAGACCGGACCCGAGGTCCGGCGCCGCAAGAAGAAGGGGCTCGGGGTCGCGGCGTGGTTGTCCATCGGGTGGATCGTGCTCGTCGTCGGCCTCGCGATCCTGGCGCCGGTGCTGCCGATCGACGACCCGAGGGCCATCACCACCGACATCGCCCGCCGGGGCCCCCTCGCCGACGCCGGCACCGCGCCCGGCCACCTCCTGGGCGGCGACTTCAACGGCCGCGACATGCTCTCGCGCCTCATCTGGGGTGGCCGCACCACGCTCGTGGTCGCGACGCTCGCCGTCATCATCGGCTTCGTGCTCGGCGGCATCCTCGGCCTGATCGGCGGCTACTTCCGGGGCAAGGTCGACGTCGTGGTGAGCCTGGTGCTCGACGTGTTCCTCGCCATCCCCGCGGTGATCCTGGCCCTCGCTCTGGTCACCATCCTGCGCACGCAACCGGGCACCAAGGGCGGCGGACTCGATCCCGAGGTGGCCCTGATCCTCGCGCTCGGGTTCGTGTCGATCCCGGTGCTGGGTCGCATCACGCGCGCCAGCACGCTGTCGTGGTCGCAACGGGAGTTCGTGCTCGCGGCGCGCGCGCAGGGCGCGAAGCACCGTCGCATCATCTCGCGGGAGGTGTTGCCCAACGTGTTGCCCGCGATGTTGTCGATCGCGCTGTTGGGCATCGCGGTGGCCATCGTCGCCGAAGGCACCCTCGCCATCCTCGGCGCGAGCGTCGAGACCGACACGCCCACCTGGGGCAACATGATCGCCATCGGCCGCACCGCGTTGCAGCGCGCGCCGCACGTGGTGTTCGAACCTGCGTTGTGCATCTTCTTCACCGTGCTCGCGCTGAACATGCTCGGCGACGTCGTGCGCAGCAAGTTCGACGTGCGGGAGGGTGGCCTGTGAGCGCCGAGTCGCCGAGCACCGTGCCTTCGAGCACCGCTCTGCTCGAGGTCACCGACGTCGCCACGTGGTTCGACACCGACCGCGGCCTCGTGCACGCGGTCGACGGCGTCTCGTTCACGCTCGAGCGCGGGCGCACGCTCGGCATCGTCGGCGAATCGGGCTCGGGCAAGACCGTGCTGTCGCGCTCGATCATGGGGTTGTTGCCCAAGAAGGGCGTGGTGCGCCAGGGCTCGATCATGTTCGACGGCGCGGAGATCGGCAGCGCGTCACCCAAGGAGATGCGCAAGTACTGGGGCGCCAGCATGGCGATGGTGTTCCAGGACCCGATGACTGCGCTCAACCCGGTCATGAAGATCGGGAAGCAGATCACCGAGTCGATCACCACCCACCTCGACGTGACCCGCTCGTTCGCGCGTGAGCTGGCGGTGTCGCTGCTCGAATCGGTGCGCGTCCCCGACCCCGAACGTCGCATGGACGAGTACCCGCACCAGTTGTCGGGCGGCCTGCGTCAGCGCGTGTGCATCGCGGTCGCGCTGGCGTGCGGTCCGCAGCTCCTCCTCGCCGACGAGCCGACCACTGCCCTCGACGTCACCGTGCAGGCGCAGGTGCTCGACGTGCTCGAGGCCCAGCAGCGCGAGCGGTTCATGGCGCTGCTGCTCGTCACCCACGATCTCGGCGTGGTCGCGGGACGCGCCGACGAGGTGCTGGTGATGTACGCGGGCCAGGTGGTCGAGAAGGCGTCGACGGCGACGCTGTTCTCCGACATGAAGATGCCCTACACCGAGGCGCTGTTGCACTCGATTCCGAAGATCGCCGAGCCGAGCCACACGCGCCTCACCGCGATCCCCGGCCGTCCGCCCGACCTCGTCGACCCGCCGACGGGGTGCCGGTTCGCGGCGCGCTGCGTGTACGCCCAGGATCGCTGCCGCGAGGAGCAGCCGCCGTTGCGACCGGGCGTCGTCCCCGGCCACGAGTTCCGGTGCTGGTTCCCGGTGGGCACGCCCGAGGGTGCCGAGGCGCTCGCCCGCAACCAGGCCGCCGGCGCGGTCGCGGGGGGCAAGTAGTGGCGGGCACCGGCAAGGCGCACCTGCGACCCGAGGACGACGTGCTGCTGCGCGTCGACGACCTCGTGGTCGAGTTCAACGCCGAGGGCGGGAAGGTGAAGGCGGTGTCGGGCATCAGCCTCGACCTCGTCGCCGGAGAGACCCTCGGCCTCGTGGGTGAGTCCGGATGCGGGAAGTCGACGACCGGTCGCGCGGTGATGCAGCTCCCCCGGCCCACGTCGGGCACCGTGCGC
>DASXXX010000061.1:0-38272 GCA_036502765.1 Acidimicrobiia bacterium
GTGCTGCAGCCCGATCTTGCCGCCGTGGTCGAGGAACGCCTGGAAGTCCTGGTAGTTGTTGTGCAGCGTGTTCTTGCTGCCGAGCAGCAGGTCGATGAGCTCGGCGTCGGTGGTGGTGGTGCTCCCACCCGCGTTCGACGCCTCGATGGCGGCAACGTCCTCGAACCCGCCGAGCCGACTCGCGATGTCGCCCGACGGCAACGGCTCACCCTCGAGCGCCGTGACCACGCCGACGAGGTCGATGCCGCCGGCGTCGGGCGCGATGACCACGACCCGCAGCTGGTCGGCCGAGAGCCCGAACGACTCCGGGCTGAGGCTTCCGCCCTTGGCCTGGTCGGCGAGGTCGGGCGAGAGGGGCTGGCCGTAGACGGTCTGGGGCGTGAGCACGAGGAACGCCACCGGATGGACCGGCACGAGCGTGCCCGGCGGCAGGACCGGGCGTTGCACACCCTTCTGACCGCCGGCATCGACGAAGGCGTGGAGGCTGGAGAAGTTGGCCAGCTCCGGCTTGTACACCGCGCTCTTCGCGCCGATCGGGAGCGGGTCGCCCACCTGCGCGATCACCACGCCGATCTCGCCCGCGGGGACCTGCACCCACGGGAACTTCTTCACCCCGAAGAGCGGCCAGAGCTTGAACCGCAGCCCGGGCATCATGAGGGTGGCCTGGTACCCGGCCTCGCCGCGGAACGCGACCGGGTTGTCTTCACTGAGCTTGCGGAGCGCGAAGCGCTTCGCGACCAGCCCCACCTGGGCGGCACCGACCGAATGGAACGACTTCCACACCACGATCACGACCAGCGCGATCACGATGATGCCGACGATGACCTCGACGCCCATGTCCCGAACCTCCGCGGATTCTCGAATCCGGCAGTCTCGAGTCCCGGCTGCGCGCCCGGAACCTCCGGCCTACTTGTCCGGATCGTACAGTGACGCCGATGCACCCGTCGCCGGCCGTCGGCCTCCTCGCGGCCTCGTCCACCGACACGACCGGTCTCGGCCCGCAGGTGACCGAGCTCGTGCGGGTCAACCCGAACGCGCACGACACGAGCTGGCCGCCGGTCCTGATCTTCTGCGTCGTGGTCGTGGTGCTCGGCGGGCTGTTCGCCGCCCTCGTGTTCCTCCGACAAGCGCGAGAAGCCGCGCGTCCCCCAGGAAGGTCGTTGGATGGCTGACGGCACGACGCCGCAGTGGGAGCGCTGGTTCGAGTCCGCGCAGGTCGCGGCGGGCGACGCCATCCGCGTGGGTTGGTCACACATCGAGCGCCTCGCCACCATCGGGCCCCGCAGCCGGCGCGCGCGCACCTTCCGTCGCTTCGGTGACGGCTCGGCGATCTGCTTCCCCCTCGCCGCGCTCTACGGCGAGGAGTACATCGAGCTCGGCGAGGGCTGCATCATCGGGCCCTACTGCTCGCTCTCGGCGGGCGTGATGCCCGGCCAGGTGCTCGACCACTCACCGGTCGTCACCATCGGCGACCGCGTGCTCATCGGCAAGGGGAGCGGGATCGTCGGTCACCACACCGTCGAGATCGGCGACGACGTGTTCACCGGCCACCACGTGTACATCACCGACGCCAACCACGGCTACGAGGACACCTCGTTGCCGCTGGGCAAGCAGTTCGCGCCGACGCGCCCGGTGCGGATCGGCAGCGGCTCGTGGCTCGGCCACGGCACCGTGGTGCTCCCGGGGTCCCACATCGGCCGCAACGTCGCCGTCGGGGCGGGCTCGGTGGTCACGGGTTCACTGCCCGACTTCAGCGTCGCGGTCGGCAACCCCGCGCGGGTCATCCGCCGCTACGTCGAGGGCGACGGCTGGGTGCGCGTCGACCACGCCGCCGGCGACGCCCTCGATCATCCTGCTGGCGATCACCCCGTGGGCGGTCAGCCCGCGGGCGAGGGGTAGCTCGGCGGCTGGTCCTCGGGCGGCAGCGTGTCGAGCACCGCGCTCGACGTCTTCGGGTCGAACAGCGTGATCTTCGTCTTCGGCCACTGTCCCGGGAGGTGGCGAGCGCCGTCGTCGGCGTAGCGGTACAGGCCGGTCCCGTCGCGTCCGACCTCGTCGGCGCCCTTGGCGTCGGGGTCCCACCAGATCACGGTGGCGTCGTCGCCGCCGGTGAGATCGATGCCCTTCCAGATCCCGTGCTCGCCCCACGACAGGTGCAGGCGCGTGGGCGTGGTGGTCGCCGCCGGCGGGAAGCGGTCGAGGCCGGCAGCGAAGGTCTTGGCGGTGAGCTTCGGGCCCGCGAGGTGCACCCCGGTGAAGAACACGAGCGGTGCCTGCACCAGCTCGCGGAAGGTCTTGGCCGGCGGGGGGTGGCCGGTCTGCCAGGTGATGAGGTTGCCGAGCTCGTCGATGTCGTCGGTGGTGCGCGCCGGAAGCAACGACACGCCGAACGCGTGCTTCCACTGCTCCTGGTCGTACTGACGGCCGAACACCGCGGTGTCGGTGAACGCGTATCCGAGCACGATCCACTCGGGGAACCAGTCCTGCGCGGTCGCCTCTTTGGTGAGGAACGTCGGGAACACAGGATCGCCCGCGAGGATCACGCTGGTGACTCCCGCGCTCTTGAGCTTGGCGACGATGGTGCGCGCGTCCTGTTGCGCGGTCGCGAGGTCGAGCGAGTACGGCACCGTCGTCGCCGGTTTCACGCCGTAGCTCGCCAGGAGATCCTCGAAGTGGGCGACGCTCTTGGCGAACGTGCCCGCGTCGTCGTCGTAGTGGACGACGCCGAACACGCGTCGCTTCGACTTCAGCGCGTCTCCCGCGTACGTGGCCTTGCCCTTGGCGAGTTGGGTCCCGACGAACGCGGCCCAGTGCTCGCTCGCCTGCTCGGGTGACGCGATGGTCGGCCACACGTAGGGCGCGTGCCGTTCGAGGAACGACTGTGGTTCCGCGATCACGCAGTCGCCGACGCAGAGCACACCGCGCGCGGAGAGCTCGTCGGCGTACGCGGTCGTCTGGCCCGGACCGCCGAACGACGCGAACGCGTGCAGCTCGGTGGCCACCTTGATCGCGTCGGCCTTCGCGGTGACGGCGTCGTCGGGGGCGCCACTTGCCTTGAGCGTGACCAGCTTGATCTTGCGCCCGTACAGCTCGTAGTGGGCGGAGAAGTAGTCGATGTAGTCCTGGACGGTGTCGCGTTCCTTGCCGAGGCTCTCGTCGCTGCCGGTGTTCTCGAAGAACGCCTGCTGCAGGAGGTCGGGTTGGGCCTGGTAGAGCGCGACGGTGATGGTGTCGGCCGTGACCCCGGGCGCGGTCTTGCCGCCGTTGTCGCCGCCCTTCCACGGGGCGACGCACGGAGGCGCGTATCCGCTCGGCACCTTGACCTTGCCCGTGGTCGTGTCGCAGTTCGGGCCCCAGTCGACGTCCTTGCCCTGCGCCTTCGCCTGGTCGAAGGTCAGCGGCCCGGCCGCGCTCCCGGCCGCGCCGGCGGCCGAGCTGGTGACGACGATCGCACACGCGACCGCGAGCGCGACGAGGTAGGCCGATCGGCGGGGAGGGCGCACCGGGTGATCGTCGCGCACGGAGCGCACGCGCCGGTGTCAGGCGGGTCAGGTGCGGGGTCAGGGTCCGAGGTACGCCCCGGTGACCGCAGGATCGGCGAGCACCTGCTGCGGCGATCCGGCGGCCACGACCCGCCCGTGGTCGAGGGCGACGATGCGGTCGGCGACGTCGCCGAGGACGCCGAGGTCGTGCTCGATGACGAGGACCGCAGCGTCGAGCGAGTCGCGCACCTCGATGAGCAACGGACCGAGGGCCTCGGCTTCGCGCTGCGCAATGCCCGCCGCGGGTTCGTCGAGGAGCAGGACCGCAGGCTCGTGCGCGAGCACGCACGCGAGGTCGACGATCCGGCGCGTGCCCGTCGACAGTTCGCGGCCGAAGCGGTCGGCAACCGGGCCGAGGTGCAGTCGTTCGACGAGGTCGTCGACCCGAGCGCGCACCGCACCCTCCGACCGCGACACCGCGGGGAGGTGCAGCGCGGCGGCAATCGGGCTGCGCACGCGTACCGCGCGTTCGCACGCGACTGCGATCGTCTCGCGCACGGTCAACGCGGGGAACAGGCGGCCGTCCTGGAACGAGCGCCCGAGTCCGAGCGTCGCGCGGGCGTGGGGCGCGAGGTGCGTCACGTCACGTGCCGCGGCGTCGGGGTCTGCGCACAGCATGATCGTGCCCGCATCGGGTCGCACGAACCCCGACACAGTCTCGAACAGCGTGGTCTTCCCGGCGCCGTTCGGACCGATGACGCCGACGATCTCGCCGCGCGCCACCGTGAGCGACACGCCATCGAGCGCGTCGACGCCGCCGAAGTGCACGTGGAGATCGCGGAGCTCGAGCGCCGGCGCCGACGACACGTGCGCGGTCGCCACCGGCGTTGGCGTCAGGGTTGGCGGAACCATTGGCGATGGTGTCGGACGCGCGGTCTGCGCGTCGGCGGCAGCGCCGAGGAACGTCGCCCGCACGAGATCGGGCCGGTCGAACAGGCCGGCGGGTGGGCCCGAGTAGCGGACGGTGCCCTCGTCGAGGAACACGGCCCGGTCGGCGAGCTGCACGGCGCGGTCGATCGACTGCTCCACCACGACGATGGCGACGCCGTCGTCTCGGAGGGAACGCAACCGTTGCTGTACGCGGTGCGCCGCCTCGGGGGACAGGCCCAGCGAGAGCTCGTCGACGAGGAGGAGCCGCGGCGCCGCAGCCAGGGCCATGGCCAGCGTCAGCATGTGCTGCTCGCCGCCGGAGAGGTCGCCGGCGCGCTGGCCGGCGCGCTCCTCGAGGTGAGGGAACAGCACGAGCGCGTCGGCGAGCGCGGCGCGCGACGCGGCGCGGTCCGGTACCCGCCACCCGGCGAGGCGCAGGTTCTCTCGCACGGTCAGGCTCGGGAACACCCCGTGGTCCGCCGGCGCCTCGGCCACGCCGCGCCCGGCCAATCGCTCGGCGCGCGTGTGCGTCGTGTCCACACCGTCGATGGTGACCCGGCCGTGGCTCGGCGTGTGCACGCCGGCGATCGCATCGAGCAGCGTCGACTTCCCGGATCCGTTGGTTCCGAGCAGCGCCACGATCTCGCCCTGGTGCGCGTCGAAGTCGATGCCGTCGAGCACCGGAACGCCGTCGTGCTCAGCCGCGAGATCGCGCACCTGCAACCGCGCGTCGGTCAGGCCAGTCGGCGTGGCCGGCGTCGGCACGCGTGGCGGCGGCACGATGCCGGCGAGCGAGGGAACCGCGATTCCGCGGCGGCGTGCGACGCGGCGCAGCACGGCGTCGCGCGCGTCGGCGAGGGCGGCCCCGAAGCCACCGCGGAACACCAGCAGCACCACGAGCATGCCAGCCCCGGTCGCGAGGATCTGCCACTCCAGGGGGAGCCACCACGTCACCCCACGCACGAACAGCGCGCCGAGGAGCGCACCGGGGACCGAGCCCAGTCCGCCGATGACCACCATGGTGAACACCACCAGGCTCTCGCCCGGACCGTACGAGTCGAGCTGGAGTCCGTTCTGCTGGTGCACGAACAACGCGCCTGCGAACGCGGCGAGGAACCCCGAGATCGCGAACGCCTGGAGCGTCGTCGTGCGCGGGTTGATGCCGAACGCGCTCGCGGCGCGCTCGTTCTCGCGGATCGCGACCAACGCGCGCCCGGTACGACTGCGGCGGATGCCGACGACCGCCACGATCACCAGCGCGAGCGCGGCCAGGCAGAGGAGGTAGAAGCGCGTCTCCGAGCGCACGTCGATCACGCCGAACAGGTCGGGCCGTTCGACGCGCGGCGGCGGGAGCCAGTCGAACCGGGTGCCGTCGCCGAAGACGCGCGGGCTCAGCAGCCACGCGGTCGTCGCCAGTCCGAAGGCCAGGGTGATCACCGCGAGCGTGAGCCCACGTCGTCGCAACACGGGCAACCCGATGAGCACCGCGACGGCGGCGCCGACCGCGCCGGCGCCCAGGAGCCCCAGCGCGAGGTCCCACCCGAGGCGAGCGGTCAGTGAGGCGCCCACTGCCGCGCCGACGGCCACGAACGCCATCTGCCCGAGGCTGATCTCACCCGCCCAACCGGTGAGCACGACCAGCGACAACGCGATGATCCCGTACACCACTGCGACCGCGGCCAGGTTGGTGCGGCTCTCGGTGAACACCACCGGTACCAGCGCGAGGGCGAGCGCCGCCGCGCCGACCAGCAGTGCCCGCGTGATCCGGACCTCGGGGAGGCGCGCCAGCTCTCGGGGCACGGGCCGCGGCTCACGCACCGCCCGCCACGTCGACGGCTCGAGGCGCGCCCGCAGACCCGACCCCGCGGGCGTGAGCCACACCGCGGCCACCACCACCACGAAGAGCACCGGGTACACGTCGCTGGGTTCGTTCCACCCCCACAGCACCGACTGCTCGACGATGCCGAGCGCGATCGCAGCCGCCGCGATGGTCGGGAGTCGCTCCATGCGTCCTATCACCGCGGCGGCGAGCGCGGGCAGCAACAACGACGGTCCGAGGACGGTGCCGAGCGAGAGCCCGACGATCCCCGCACGGAGGAACACGGCGAGGAACGCGAGGATCGACGCGATCGCCCAGACGATCGAGTGCACGCGGCGCACCGGGATCCCGACGAGTGCGGCGCGGTCGACGTCGTCGGCACAGGCGCGCGTCGCCAGACCGAGACGGGTTCGCAGGAACACTGCGAGGCCGACGAACGCGAGCGGGATCACGATCAGCGCGACCACGTCGTTGCCGCCGAAGCGCAACGGCTCGACCGTGAACGACACGTCGATCGGGGCCGGGAAGCTCTGCGGCGGCAGGTCGACGCCGAACCAGCCGGGCAGCAGGAGGCCGAGTCCGGCCAGCACCTGCGCGAGGCCGATCGTCGCCACCGAGAGGATCAGTCGCGGCGATCGGAAGAACCGACGGATCACGAGCAGTTCGACGAGCACGCCCAGGACGACCGCGGCGGCGAGCCCGGCGACGAACGCGACCAACCAACTCGCGCCGCTGCTCACGACGAGGAGCACCGCGAGCGATGCCGGCGCGGCACCGAGATCTCCCTGCGCGAAGTTGAGGATCCGGTGGGCGCGGTAGACCAGCGCGAGACCGAGCGCGAGCAGCGCGCTCAGCCCGCCGAGCAGCGCGCCCTGCACCACGATGCCCGCGGGTGGACCCCACAGCACCTGCACGACCAGGAGGAACGCCACGGCTGTCCCGACCCCGACGAGCACCGGGCGGGCACGGGTGAGTCGTGTCGCGACCGAGGCCAAGGTGATCAAGTATGCGCGCGCCGAGCCCATACATTGCGGGTGATGGGCTCTGGACTCCGGCGGTCGACGCGCGCGCTCGCGGCCGCCGTCCTGATCACCGCGCTGGCCGCGACCACTGCTGCGCCCGCGGCGGTCGCGGCGTCGCAATCGGGTGACTCCGCGATCGCCCGGGCCGGCGCCTTCGTCGCGTCCGACCTGCCGGCGACGTTCGAGCCGTCGGCCGCATCTTCGAAGTCGCACACCGACAACGTCCGCCTCGCCAAGGGTGTCGACGGCTGCGGTCCGTACGTCACGGTGCAGAAGGCGGTCACGTCGTTGCCGCAGGTCAAGTCGCCGAGCTTCGCCGACGACACACGTACCATCGGCAACGAGGTCGACGTGTTCCCCTCCGACAAGGCCGCCTCCGCGGCGCTGGTGCTGTACGCCAAGTCGAGCGTGGTCGGGTGCCTCGAGAACCTGTTCGAGAAGCAGGCCCGCCAGGATCCCGATCTGCGTGACTCCCTCGACGACGTGGTGGTGAACCTCGACCGTCAGGACATCGCCGGGCTCGGCGACGACAGCGTCGTCTACGAGGGCAGCATCGAGCTGACCGGCACCGACGGATCCACGAAGCAGATCGGCATCGGAAGCGCCGCCGTGCGCGTCGGGCGCGCCGCCAACGTCGTGACCTACTCGACGGCGGGCGATTCGCTCACCGACGTGCTCACTCCTGCGATCGATGCGTCGGTGTCACGGCTCCGCAGTGCCCTCGCCCGGAGCGGCTCGTGATCCGCCGTGCGATCGCCTCCGCCTTGCTCGTCGGTGGCGGCCTGCTCGGTACGTCGGTGCCGCCCGCGACCGCGGCGTCGGCCTCGGACCAGAGCCTGGCGAAGGCAGGGGTGCTCGTGGGGTCCGACTTCCCGGCCGACTGGACGCAGAGCACGCGCGGGCAGACCTCCGACAAGGCGCTCGACGCCGCGGCGGCCAAGGTCGTGGCGTGCAAGCCGTTTCTCGCGTTCAGCAAGGCGAACCGGAAGAACCCGCGCGCGAAGTCGCCCAACTTCGACCACGACCAGTCGAACGTCACCAACACGGCGAGCGTGTACCCCTCGGCGGGCAAGGCCAAGGCCGCGATCCACACGTTCGGGGATCCGCGCCTCCCCGACTGCCTCGACGCGCTCTTCCGCGCGGTGTTCACACAGCAGCTGAAGCGCTCGAGCAACGCCGCCAAGATCGCGTCGGTCGACACGTCGATCGCGCCGGTTGCCGACGTGCGCATCGGCGACGAGGCGGTCGCGTACCAGGGAACGGTCGACGTCGGACTGAAGGACGGCACCCACGAGTCGATCGGTCTCGGGATCGTGTCGGTACGCGTCGGCAAGGCGGTGGCCGGCTACTCGTGGACGTCCGACACCGACATCTCAGCCACGTTGCAACCGGCGATCGTGCAGTCGGTCGGCCGGCTCCAAACCACACAGTCGACCAACTGACTGCTCTCAGTCGTTCACTCGGTTCACTCCGGGCCCCACACGCATCCCTCGAGGCGGGCGTCGTCGAGTGTCGGCAGTGTCCGCAAGTTCGCTTCGTGATGCGACATGACGACGGCCGACACCGCGGCGTCGAACGCGTCCTCGCTGCCGACCGCGGCGTCGCGCAGCTCGCACTCGATTTCAGGGAGGTGGTGGTCGAGGTACGCGGCACGCGCGGTCGCGTCCGACTTCACCACCGGGCCGGTCAACGCGCGCGGCCAGATCTCCACCGCCACCGGTGGCTGGGCCGGCGCATCGAACGGCCAGATCGCGAACCCGGCGTCCTGCAGGCGCGCGAGCTCGGGGAACCCTCGCACCGAGCCGGTGCCCACGCTGCCGGCGCCGCCGATCTGGAACGACGACTTGGGCCGGATCCCGCCGACCGCGGCGAGCGCGGCCTCGGTGCCGCGGAGATGCGCGGGGAGCTCTGGCCGGCGGCGACCGGGGCGCCCCCAGAAGGGAGGCTCGCAGTCGCGCAACCACGATTCTCCGTCGGTCGCGGCGGCGTCCCAGAGCGCGCGTGTGTTCACGTAGCCGCGGTCGCGGAGGAACCACTCCGGCAACGAGAACGAGAAGTCGAAGCCCACGACGACGCCGGCGTCTTCGTCGGCGCGTGCGACGAGCTCGTCGATCACCTCGGTGCGCGTCCGCCCGGCGACGAGCCGGAGGAGCTGACCGTCGTGGGCCTCGGCGGTCCAGAGGTGTCGCCGCTCGCCGCCCTTGCGTCCCGACCAGTCGACGGCGACGACGCTCAAGCGGTCGCCCAGATCAACACCTCTGTGCCGTCGGTCCCCGCAGTGAGTGCGGGTGACCCGGCCTGGGTGAGGCGTGCCGCGTCACCCGTTGCGAGGCGAGTGCCGTCGAGCGTGACGTCACCGACCGCGACGAACACGTGCACGTGTGGCGCGTCGGGGACCGGCACCGTCGCGCCGGCGTCGAGGCGACCGACCGACAGCGCCGCGTCGCGTTGGTGGATGGACACCGCGCCCTCGTGCCCCTGCCCCGATGCCACGACGACCAGACCGCCCTCCGACAACGCGTCGTTGAGGTCGCGCTGCTCGTAACCGGGTTCGATGCCCTCGGTGTCGGGCAGCACCCACATCTGGACGAGATGGACATCGGCGGTCGCGCTGGCGTTCATCTCCGAGTGTCGGATCCCGTGGCCGGCGCTCATCCGCTGCGCGAGCCCCGGGTAGATGATGCCGTCGGTCCCCGTGCTGTCGCGGTGAGCGAGCTCGCCCTGCAACACCCAGGTGACGATCTCCATGTCGCGGTGCCCATGGGTGCCGAAGCCGCCGCCGGCCCGGACGACGTCGTCGTTGTTGACGACTAGGAGCCCGTGACCGGTGTTCCCGGCGTCGTGGTGGGATCCGAAGCTGAAGCTGTGCCACGAATCGAGCCAGTCGAGCTCGGTGTGGAAGCGGCTCCCTGCAGGGCGGAAGTCGACGGTCATCTCTGCAGTATGGCCGCGCGCCGCCACCGGTTTCGGTGTCCCTAGACTCCGCCCGATGCCTCACCTGGTCACGTTGTGCACGGGCAACGCGGCGCGGTCGGTGATGGCCGGCGCCATCCTCGCCGAACACGTCCCCGCGATCGTGGTGGCGACCCGCGGTACCCACGTGATCGAGGGGATGCCGATGAGCTGGCGCACCCGCGACGCCATCGTCGCCCTGGGCGCGCAGGCCGACGGTCACCGCAGCCGCCAACTCGAGTCGGCCGACCTCGTCACCGCCGACCTCGTGCTCGCCATGGCGCGTGAACACGTGCAGTACGTGCGGCGGCGCTACCCCGACGCCGCGCCGCGCACGGGCACCCTCAAGCGCCTCGCGCGCGACCTGCCCGCCGCGTCGGGCACGCTCGCCGAACGGGTCGCGTCGCTGCACCTCGCCGACGTCGAGCTCGAACAGTGGGAAGACGTCGAGGACCCGGCCGGCGGCACGCCCGAGGTGTTCCACGAGTGCGCAGTCGAGATCCACGAGCTCCTCACGGTGCTCCGCCCGGTCTGGGAAGGCGTCGCGGCATGAGCGCGGCATGAGAACGCGTCGCGGCATGAGGAGGCTCGTGACGACCCTCGCCGCGCTCGGCCTGGTGCTCGCCGCCGCGACCTCCGCCGCCGCGCAGACCAGCACGACGAAGCCCGCCACGACGAAGCCCGCCACGACGAAGCCGTCCAAGACGGCCCCACCGGCGGGCGGCGCGGCGCGCGGGGTCACCGACACGACGATCAAGGTCGGCGGTCTCGGGTACTCGTTCGTCTACGGCGGGGCCGACATCGGCGCCAAGGCGCGCTTCCAGCGGGCCAACGACGCCGGTGGCGTCAATGGTCGCACGATCGACTACCTCGGCTTCACCGACGACGGCGGCGATCCGAACGCCGGGACCGCCGCGGCCACGAAGCTCGTGCAGCAGGACGGCGTGTTCGCGGTCGTGCCCACGGTCACCCCCGACCTGTCGGCGTCGTCGTACCTGGTCGGCCAGAAGGTCCCGTACTTCGGGTGGGCGTTGTCGTCGAACTTCTGCGGCAACCGCTTCGGGTTCGGCGTCACCGGGTGCCCGGTGCCGAAGAACGCCACCAGCAACGCGTGGCCGCTGCTCATCAGCAAGGCGCTCCCGAACGGCGCGACGGGGCGCGCGGTCGCGATCGTGACCGAGAACACGCCGTCGGGCCAGTACGACATCGGCGCGCTGAGCGCGGCCGCAAACAGCGTGAAGCTCCGGGTCGCGTACGCGAAGCCGTCGCTGACCGCGCCGGCCACGCCCGACTACGACGCCGTCGCCAAGGAGGTGCTGACGAGCAACAACGGCACCATCCCCGATGCGGTCTTCGTGCTCGGCGGTCCGTCGAACGTGCTCGGCATGCAGAACGCGCTCGGCGCGAACGGGTACCTCGGTCTCTTCACCAACCAGATCGAGTACTCACCGAACCTGGTGGCACCCGCGGTCAACGCGATCGTGTACACGCAGACCGCACCCACCGAGACGGTCGCTGACAACGCAGCCATGCAACAGGTGGCGACCGACGTGCAGAAGGTCGCGCCTGACCAGCCGATCGACCAGTCGGTGCTCGCCGGGTACTGGTCGGCCGACCTGTTCCTCGCGGCGGTGCAGAAGGCAGGCAAGAACCTCACCGCGGCGTCGCTCGAGAAAGCGGCCAACACGAAGTTCACGTACGAGGTCGCGGACACCGTCGGCCCCACCACCTTCCCGGCGGCGCATTCGCTGCCCACGCCGTGTGGCGCACTCGTGTCGAGCAACGGCACCGCGTACGCGGTGAAGGTGCCGTACACGTGCGGGCGCGTCGTCCCGATCAAGTAGGGCAGATGCGCTTCCCTCGCCGATTCGTCGCGCTCGTCGCGCTCGTTGTCTCTGCATCGACGACGACCGTGGCCGCGTCGGCCGCGGGCGCGGCGACGTCGACCACGACCCCTGCCAACGCGGTCGGCGTCACCCGCACGACCGTGACCGTCGGCGGTCTCGTGGGTGCCGAGCCGACGTCGAGTGGCGCGGAGATCGGCGCGCAGGCGCGCTTCGCCCGCGCCAACCACCGCGGGGGAGTGGCCGGCCGCACCGTCGAGTACGCCGGCAACGCGGCCGACACCGCCGCGGCCGCCGCGACCGTGTTCGCAGTCGTGCCTGCGGTGAGCGACACCCTCGACACCGTGACACTGGCGCAGGCATCGACGCCGTTCGTGGGCTCGGCGTCGACGACCGCGTGGGACGGCAACCGGTTCGGTTTCGGGTTTGCCGGCGCCCAGGCCGCGCTGCAGACCAAGGTCGTCAGCCCGGCGTGGGGTGCGCGTCTGCGCTCTCTGCTCGGGACCGCGCAGGGTTCGGTGGTGAACCTCGCGGTCGACGACGGTGAACTCGGCACCGCCCGTGCCGCGCAGGCCGACGCGTCGCTGCGCGCTGCCGGATTCAGTGTTGCGTCGACCGTCATCGTCCCTGCGCCGCCGGCGCCGTTGCCGGATCTCACCGCGCTCGCGGGCCAACTCGCGGCTGGTTCGCCCGCGGTGGTCCTCCTGCTCACCTCAGCGGCGGCCACGGCCGGACTCGCGCAGGGGTTGGCCGGCGCCGGCTTCACCGGCACCGTCGCCGCCGACGCGACGGTGTACCAGCCCACGACCCCGGCCGTCGCCAGCGGGCTCACCGTGCTCGTGCCCTACGCGCCGCTCGAGCAGGCGACGGCGGCCAACCGCCGCCTCGCCGCCGATGTCGAGGCGTTCGCGCCGGGCACGCAGGTCACGCCAGGGATCGTGGCCGGCTACTGGTCGGCCGACCTCTTCCTGCAGATGCTCGCGAAGACCGGCAAGCGCCTCACGCGCGAGCGGTTCCTCGCGGTGGCGCAACGGTTCGCGTACGAGGTCCCGTCGACCATCGGTGCATCACGGTGGCCGACGGCGCACGCGCAGGGCGTGCCATGCGGCGCGCTCGTGCAGAGCGACGGTCTGCAGTACGTCGTGGCCGAGCCCTACGCGTGTGGGAAGCCGATCGTCGTGAAGACGCCGAAGCGAGGAACCGCCACGACCACGACCGCCACGACCACGACCGGCGCGACCGCGACCGGCGCGACCGCGACGACCCGCTAGGCGACGGAGGAGAGTCAGTCGCCGTCGTCGAGGCGGAAGCCGACCTTCATCGACACCTGGAACCACACGATGTCGCCGTCGTTCATCGCGCCCCGGATGTCGGTGACCTCGAACCAGTCGAGGTTGCGCAGCGTCTTCGACGCCCGCCCGATACCGCTGCGGATGGCGGCGTCGACGCCGTCCGCCGACGACCCGACGATCTCGGTGATCTTGTACGTGTGATCCATCGGAATCCTCCTGGGACGAACGAGCGGATGCGAGCGAGGGTGAACGGTAGCGTCGGCCCATGTCGCTCGCCATCGAACCGTTCACGGTCGCGATCCCCGAGGCCGACCTCGACGACCTGCACGAACGACTGACGCGCACTCGCCTGTCGGAGCAGTTGCCCGACGCGGGATGGGACTACGGCACCGAACGCGGCTACCTCGCGGAGCTCGTCGAGTACTGGCGCGACGAATACGACTGGCGGCGCGCCGAGGCGATGCTCAACGCGTTCGACAACTTCGTCACCGAGGTCGACGGCGCGCGTGTGCACTTCATCCACGCACGGTCACCCGAACCCGACGCGCTGCCGTTGATCGTCACGCACGGGTGGCCCGGTTCGGTGATCGAATTCATGGAGATCATCGGGCCGTTGTCCGACCCGCGCGCGTACGGCGGCGACCCGGCCGACGCGTTCCACGTCGTGTGCCCGTCGATCCCCGGCTACGCGTTCTCGGGTCCGACGCGCGAACGCGGCTGGGGACCCCGTCGCATCGCAGAGGCGTGGGCCACGCTCATGCCTGCCCTCGGGTACGAGCGCTACGGCGCGCAGGGTGGCGACTGGGGCTCGATGATCTCCACGCAGCTCGGTCTGGTCGATCCCGAGCACGTCGTGGGGATCCACCTCAACATGGTGGTTGCGCCGCCGCCGTCCGACCTCGATGTCCAGAACCTGCAGGAAGACGAGCGGATCGCGCTCGGAACCTACGAGTACTACGGCCGTGTCGACTCGGGGTACGCCAAGATCCAGGGCACGAAGCCGCAGACGATCGGGTATGCGCTCGACGACTCACCCGCCGGCCTCGCGGGCTGGATCGTCGAGAAGTTCCGCACCTGGAGCGACTGCGACGGCGACGTCGAGCGTCGCTTCACCAAGGACCAACTGCTCGACAACGTGATGCTCTACTGGCTGACCGGCACCGCGCACTCGGCCGGCCGTCTGTACTACGAGGCCCAACAGGCCGGCACCTCCGTCGCCGACCGCAAGGTCGAGGTCCCCGTCGGCGTCGCCGCGTTCCCCGCGGAGATCATCCGGCCGCCCCGGCGGTGGGCCGAACCTCGATACGACCTCCGCCACTGGACAGAAATGCCACGAGGTGGACATTTCGCGGCGTTCGAGGAGCCGGAATTGCTGGCCGCCGACGTGCAGAAGTTCTTTCATCCGCTGCGAATCCACCGAAGGGGGTCGGCCAGCGTCTAACGTTCTCTCGACACGAGTAGGCAGTTGTGTGAGGATCGTGTCCGCTGCGGAGAGTGGCGGGCAACCGGTACGGTGTGGCAGGATGGCGCCGCGGAGAGTGGCGGAGTCAACGCATCGGCATTATGAGGAGGCGATCGTGCGGAATCCCGTGCGGAAGTTCGTGGGCGTGGCGTTGATGGGTGTCCTCGGAGCGCTCTTCGCGCTGCCGATGGTCGCCGCGGGCGCGCAGACCGTGCCCGGCGAAGGTGCTCCCACCGCACCGACCTGCACCATCCTGTCGACGACACCGAACCCGGTGACGACGTTCCCGGCCGACGTGACCGTCACGGGCACGGTCCAGAGCGGTGTGCACATCACCCTCTACGGCCAGACGCCTCCCGGCACCGGCACGGTCGTGCCGCTCGCGTCCCAGGACGTCACCGACGACACGTTCTCGCTGACGGCCAACCTCACCGGTGAGACCGACCTCACGGTCAACTTCACCTACGGCACCGACAACGCCTACACCTCGGGGTGCTCCACGCCCGGTGGAGAGGTCGTCGTGCGGGTGAAGGCGAACGAGGCCACGAAGTCGCCGACCGCAGCTGCGCTGGCGTTCACCGGTTCGTCCGACACCCCGTCGTACGTGCTCATCGGCATCGCGGCGATCGTCGTCGGTGCCGTGCTGGTGGTCGCAGCCCGTCGTCGCTCGCACCTCTCATAGCCTGAGCGGCGCCCGCGCCGCCGCGCTGTAGAGTCGCCCTCCCAACGTTCCAACGCGCGTCTTGGAGGCACAACAATGGCCTGGAAGGTCGTGGTCGACTTCGACCTCTGCGAGAGCAATGCCATCTGCATGGGCATCGTCCCCGAAGTGTTCGAGGTCCGTGACGACAACTTCCTGTACGTGCTCCAGGAGAACCCGCCCGACGATCTCCGGGAGAAGTGCGACCAGGCTGTCCGGCAGTGCCCGAAGCAGGCCATCAGCATCGACGAGAGCTGATCGCTCCGTCGGCACGAAGCCGTCAGTACGAAGAGCTGACACGGGCCGCGCCGAAGGGCGCGGCCCGCACCGCTAGCTTGCTCGGCCATGTCCACGCCCCGATCGCAGCTCCGCCTGCAGGAGCGTCGACGCCGCCGGCGGGCCCTGACCATCGGTGCAGTCGTGGTGGTGGTCGTGGTCGCATTGGTCGCCGGCGGGATCGCGCTGTTCGGCGGTGACGACGACGGCGACGGTCAGGTCGCGGCAGGCGGTTCCGACCCGATGTCGTCGTCGACCACGACTGCGGCACCCACTTCGACCGTGCCCACGAGCGCGGCGGTCACCGAACCGGCGACGAAGGCACCCACCGCGGGGTTGTCCGCACTCGACACCGACCGGCGGTACGCGGTCGGCACGACCACGCTCACCTTCGTCGACGCGTCGCGCACCACGTCGGCCAACGGGTCGTTCGGTGGCGCGCCGACCCGCACACTGCCCACCCAGTTCTGGTATCCGGCGGAGGGCGCCGAGGGCGGTGAACCGTCGGCCGACGCGCCACCCGACAAGGGTCACGGCCCCTACCCGCTGGTGCTGTTCGCCCACGGCTACGCGGTGACGCCCGACTTCTACGCGCCGCTGCTCGCCCGCTGGGCTGCCGCCGGCTACGTGGTGGCGGCACCGGTCTTCCCGATCCTGAGCGGCTCGGACGGCGGTGCCAGCCATGTCGACTACGAGAAGACGTTCGGCGACGCGTCGTTCGTGATCACCCAGGTGCTCGACCTCGCCAAGGGCGACCCGCTCGGTGGCCTCGTGGATCCCGACCGCATCGCCGCGGCCGGTCACTCCGACGGCGAGGTCGTGTCGTTCGGCGTCGGCTTCCTCGACTGCTGTCGCGACACGCGCGTCCGCTCCGTGATCGCGATGGCGGGTGACCTGTCGAACGCCAACAACCCGCACACGCGCGACACCGGCACGCCGATCCTCCACATCATGGAGACCAACGATGAGTATGACCCCTACGAGCACTCGATCCAGTGGGACCGCGACAACCTCACCGCGCCCCGCTGGATGGTGTCGTTGAACTCGAGCCACGTGCCGCCGTACACGCAGCCGGGCGATCCCGCGTTCGAGCTCACGAGCTCGATCACCGTCGCGTTCCTCGACGGCACCCTGAAGGGGCACCCGACCCGACTCGACGACGTGAGCAGCGTGGTGAACGCGCAGCCCGCCGTCGGCACCGTCGAGCAGTGATCGAACACTGACTAGCGGTACTGCTCCTCGAGGAGGCGCTTGACCTCGCGGCGGAGGATCTTGCCCGTCGCGGTCTGCGGCACCTCGTCGACCACCTCGATGAGCTCGGGCGTCTTCAATCCGCCGATGCGCTCGCGGACCCAGTCGCACACCGCGTCGAGGTTCACCTCGTCGACGCCGGGGCGCAACGAGATCATCGCCGCGATGCTCTCGCCGTACTGCTCGTCGTCGAGGCCCACCACCGCGGCCACGGAGATGGCGTCGTGCTGGAGGAGCGCGTCCTCCACCTCGGCGGGGCCGATGTTCTCGCCGCCGCGGATGATGGTGTCGTCGGCGCGACCTTCGCAGAACACGTAGCCCTCGATGTCGAGCCAGCCGCGGTCGCCGGTGTGCAGCCAGCCGTCGGCGTCGACCTTCGAATCGGTCCCGACGTACTTCCCGCCCACCTGATCGCCCTTGATGAGGATCTCACCGGGCTCGTCCGGCCCCAGGGTCTCGCCCGATGCGTCGACGATGCGGAACTCGATGCCCGGCACCGGCTGGCCCACCGAGCCGAGACGGGCGGTGAACAGGGGTTCGTCGCTGTAGAGGGCGAGGCGGTGGTCGTCGGGCCCGAGGATGGCGACGGTGCTGCTGGTCTCGGTGAGGCCGTAGGCGTTGACGAAGTCGACCTCGGGGAAGAGCAGCAGCGCTCGCCGCAGGATCGACGGGTGCATCTTGGCGCCGCCGTACGACAGGGCCCGCAGCGTGGGGACGCGCAGCGACTCGTCGGCCTCCATGGCCTCGACGATCTTGCCGAGCATGGTGGGCACGAGCATGGCGTGGGTGACGCCTTCGTCGCGCGCGGTGACCAGCCAGTCCTCGGCGGAGAAGCGCACCCCCGGGACCGGCACGATGCGACGGCCGACGTACGTGTTGCTCAGCACCGCGGCCACACCGGCGACGTGGAAGGGCGGCACCACCACGATGGCGGCTTCGTCCTCACCGGCCGACGCGAACTCGAGCGTGTTGAAGATGTAGGCGAGCAGTTGGTCGTGCTCGAGGATCGCCGCCTTCGGCTCCGCCGACGTGCCGCTGGTGAAGAGGAGGACCGCGGGGGCGTCGGGGTCGTCGGGGAAGGCGCGGTCGCTGCTGCCCTTGTTGTCGAGCCAGTGCGGGGCGGCGACCACGGCGGGTTCGATGCGACCGAGCAGCGCCTCGAGCTGGGCCTCGGGCAGACGGTAATTGAGGGGTGCGTAGCTCACCCCGGCCCACGCCGCGCCGAACAGCGTGGCGGGCACGATCGGGGCGTTCGACTCCATGAGCGCGAGGCGCTCGGCGCCGGTGCCGTCGACCCGTTCGGCGATGCCGCGCGCGGCCTGCCGCAGGGCCTCGTAGGAGAGGCCGTCGGCACGGGTGCCGTACGCGAGACGGTCCCCGAGGGCGTCGGCCGCCATCTCGAGGATCATGGCGATGTTCACGAAGGCCCCCCTGGAATGTGGTGCGTGGCGATCAGTCGGAGGACGGGAGTGGCTTCGCCTGGGCGATTTCCATCGCCACCCCGTGGCAGCTCAGCTCGCCGTCACCGGCCTTGGTGACGAGGACGG
Source organism: Acidimicrobiia bacterium (assembly GCA_036502765.1). Lineage (GTDB taxonomy): Bacteria > Actinomycetota > Acidimicrobiia > IMCC26256 > DASPTH01 > DASUAS01. The sequence continues at coordinate 18,578 of DASXXX010000061.1, forward strand.
TGGCCTCGCACTCGGCGCACGTGTAGCGCTTGCCCATCTGGTTCGCCATCTCGTCACCCCTCGCGGGCAGCCATTGGCTGCCCGCAACACGACACCTCGCCGTCGGTGCCCTTCACCACGATGATCTCGGTCTCGCACTGCTCACAGCGCAAGCGGCTTCCTGCTGCGGTCGGCATGTCCGGCAGGATACCCAACGCGTGTGAATGGTCCGCCACTCGTAGCGGTAGCGTGCGCCCGATGGCGCATTTCCCCGATACGCCGTCCGCCCCCGACACGGCGACCACCCCGGAAGCGCCGAAGTGGTGGTCGGTCGAGCACGACGACCTCTCCATCGGGGCCCTCGACTGGGGTGGCGACGGCCCGCCGTTGGTCCTGCTCCACCCCAACGGCTTCTGCGCCGGGGTGTTCGACCCGCTGGCGCGGGCGCTGACCACCGACCACCGGGTGATCGGGGTCGACCTGCGCGGACACGGCACCAGTGACGCGCCGACCCGGTTCGACGACTGCGGGTTCGTGGCCGCCGCTGGCGACGTGGTGGCGATGCTCGACCACCTCGGTCTCGACGACGTGGTGATCCTCGGGGAGTCGCTCGGTGGCGGCACCGGGATCCTGGTCGACCGGCTCCAACCGGGTCGGGTCCGCAAGCTCCTGCTCTGCGAGGCGATCGCGATGCCCGCCCTCGGCGGTCTCCCCGGCGAGGGCGGCAAGAACCACATGTCGGCCATGGCCCGGAAGCGGCGGGCGGTGTGGGCCGACCGGGACACGGTGCGCGAGTCCTACGGGAGCCGGCCGCCCATGAACGTCATGGAGCCGGAGGCGTTGGCCGGATATGTCCAGTGGGGGTTCCGCGACCGGCCCGACGGCCAGGTCGAGCTCGCGTGTCCGCCCGAGGTGGAGGCGTGGTTCTTCGAGTGCGGGACGCGCTCCGACGGCGCGCCGGCGTCGTTCGAGCACCTGGCGTCGTTGCACGCCGACGTCACCATCGTGTGCGCCGACGGCACCGATCTGCCCGCAGGCATGTTCGCAGCCCAGGCGGAGCGCGCCGGCGTCGACCTCATCACGGTGTCCGGCACCCACTTCTTCGTCCAAGAAGACACCGCTCGCGCCGCCGCCCTGGTCCGCGCCCACCTCACCTGACGTTTTGGCGTGGCCAGCCCGCGATTATCGCGGGGTAGCCACGCCGAAAGCTCAGGTGACGGCGCGGCGGGCCCACTCGTAGTCGAGCTTGCCGACGGTGGTGCGGCCGACCTCGTCGGCGAACACGAACCGGCGGGGGCGCTTGTACCCCGCGAGGCGCGCGCCGACCCAGTCGCCGAGCGCGTCGGCGTCGGGCGGGTCGTCGCCGGTGAGGGCGACCACGGCGGCCACGATCTGGCCCCACTCGTCATCGGGCACGCCGAGCACGACGACGTCGCTGACCGCGGGGTGCTCCTTCAGCACCTCCTCGACCTCCTCGGGCCAGATCTTCTCCCCGCCCGAGTTGATGCAGTTGGAACCGCGGCCGAGCAGCGTGAGCGTGCCGTCGGCGTCGAGGGTGGCCTGGTCGCCGGGGATCGCGTGCAGCTTCCCGTCGATCACGCGGAACGTCGCCGCGGTGCGCGCCGGGTCCTTGTAGTAGCCGGTGGCGCACGAGGTGTGCACCGCGAGCACGCCCACGACCCCGGAACCCGGTTCGACCAGATCATCGGACTCGGCGGCGACGAGCAGCCGCGCGTTCGGGCCGATCCGGAACCGCGCGGTCTCGCCCTGACCCGCCGCCGTCGTGAGTGCGACGCCGAAGCCGACGGCCTCGCTCGAACCGAGGGAGTCGTACACGTGCATGGTGCCGCGCGACAGCAGTGCGTCCTTGAGTGGCGCGCTCACCATCGCGCCCGAGTTGTGGATGCGCTGCAGCGACGACAGGTCGTAGGGCTCGCCGCGCGCCTCGGCGGCGTCGAGCGCGTGCACGATCCTGCGCATCAACACGTCGCCGACGATCTCGAGCACGCTCGGTCGTTCGCGAGCGATGGTCGAGCAGATGGTGTCGCCGTCGGTGCCACCGCGCTCGAGCAGCACGATGGTGCCGCCCACAGCGAACGCGGTGTTGGCCTGGTGCACGGCGGTCGCGTGCACGAGCGGGGTCGTGAGGAGCGAGACGAGCGGGGTGCCGCGGGCGCGCCAGCGGCGGACGTCGTCGATCAGGTCGTCGAGCGACGTTGCGGGCGTCTCGTCCTGCAGCGCGTACGCGGCGATGAGCCCGTATCCGAGCAGGGTGCCCTGGTGCCAGAGCACGCCCTTCGGGAGACCGGTGGTGCCGCCCGTGTACCAGAGCAGGCGATCGTCGCCCGATCGCTCGACGCGCGGCGCGGGCTCGTGGGTATGAACGAGCTCCTCGTACTCGGAGTCGCCGCCAGTTGAATCGGGCTCGTCGTCGATCTCCACCGTGTGCCGGACCCCGGGCATGCGGTCGCGCGCGGCGTCGACCCGGTCGCGCAATGAGCGGTGGTGGACGAGCACCTCGGCGTCGGCGTTGTCGACCAACTGCACGAGCTCGTCGCCGAGGTACCGGAAGTTGACGTTGGCGGGCACCGCGCGCAGCTTCGACAGCGCGAACAAGAGCTCCATGTACTCGGGGCAGTTGTGCAGGAACAGCGCGACCTTGGTGTCGTGGCCCACGCCGTAGGCGGCCAGCGCGCTCGCCACGCGCGCGGCGCGGTCCTCGATCTCGCGGTAGGTGACGCGTCGCTCGCCCTGCACGACGGCCGCCGCGTCGGGGATGGCGTCGGCCACCCGCTCCCACACCGTCGCGAAGCTCTCGTACACGCGGCGACTCTAGGTTTTTGGGTGAGTCAGGTGGCGCCCATGCCGAGGAGGCGTTCGCGGGAGACGGCTTTCGAGGCGCGCCACAACGCGAAGATGGCGCCGCACCACGCGAGCCCGCCGATGATCAAGGCCGTGCCCGTACCGCGGAAGAGCGTGTTGCTCGACACGCCGTAGGCGATGACGATCAGCGGCAGCGTCGCCAGCGCTGATGCCTGCTGCGCGGCGGCCGCGCTCGACACCCGCGCCGAGATGGCGAGGATCACCGCGAGTGCCAATGCGATGAACGGCGGGAGCACCCAGAGCATGAGGATCCACCAGTTCGTCGTCGGGAAGAACCAGCCGCCGACCTTGGGGCCGACGATCAGGTTCACGACGAGCGAGTAGAGGAGGAAGCCCATCCCCGCGGTGAAGTAGCCGGGGATGAGGCTGGCCATGAGCTTGCCCATGTAGATCTGGCGTTCGGTGGCGGGGGAGTGGGAGAGGAACTCGCCGCTGCCGCGCTCACGCTCGCCGACGATCGTGTGCGCGCCCACCGCCGACGACACCGTCAGCGGCACGATGATCGCGAGCGGCGCGAACAGGTAGACGGCCAACGCGTACGACGCGCTGGCGGGTCCCTTCTGCCCGTGCACGTTCGCCTGCAGGTCCTTCGGCAGGCTGCCGACCACGTCACTCAGCTTCTTGGCCAGGTTGACGTCCTTCACCGAGCCGACGATGAGCAGGAGGAAGGTCGGGATGATGACGAAGAACAGCAGGGCGACGATGGTCAGCGGCAGCCAGAAGTCGCGCGCCTGCATGAGTTGACGCAGGTCGGTGCGCGCGATCACCCACGACGGGCGCGGCAGACGGGTGGACGTGCGACGGCTCACGAGTGCTCCCGGCGGATGGCGAAGTACAGCTCTTCGAGGCTGGGCGCCTGCGGCTCGACGCGCGTGAGGCGCGCGCCGGCGCCGACGAGGGCGTCGACGAGATCGGGCACGTCGCTCTCGTTGTCGAGCTCGACGGTCGCGACGCCGTTGCGGTGGTAGGCGCGCACGAACGGCAGACTCTGCGCGCGGTCGAGCACCGCGGGGTCGTCGGCGTCGATCACGACGCGGGCTGCGGGCCAGAACTGACGGGTGAGATCCTTCGGCGACCCGGAGATCATCGCCTGGCCGTGGTCCATCACGATGACCTGGTCGGCGAGGCCCTCGGCCTCGAGCAGGAGGTGCGTGCACATGAGGACGGTCTTGCCGCCCTCGGCCATCTCGTCGATGAGGCCGAGCACGGTGCGCGCCGACTCGGGGTCGAGGCCCGCGGTGGGCTCGTCGAGCAGGAGCAGGTCGGGCTCGTGGAGGACGGCGCGGGCCAGCGCGAGGCGGGCGCGCATGCCGGTCGAGTAGCCGCCGACCTTCTGGTCGAGGGCGTCGGCGATGCCGAACCTGCCCGCAGCCTCGGCGATGCGCTCGTCGACGAGCGGCGGCGACACCTGGAACAGCGCGGCCGCGTAGGCGAGGTTGTCGAAGCCAGACAAGCGGTCGTACAGCGCGGGACGGGCCGGGACCACGCCACACCGGCGACGGACCTCGGTGCCCTCGTCGTCGAGATCGGGATCGAGCCCGAGCGTGCGCACCGCGCCGCCGTGGCTGTGCAGCGCGCCGGTGACCAGGCGCACGACCGTCGTCTTGCCCGCGCCGTTCGGCCCGAGGAGCACCGTGACCGTGCCGCGCGGGACCTCGAAGGTCAGGTCGTCGACCGCGACGACGTTGCCGAAGCTCCGTCGGACGCCCGAGAGCGCGACAGCTGGGCCGGTGTCCGGTGCCATGTCGTGTTTTCGGCGCGGGAAGGGGACAGGTGAAGCGGTAACCTCGGCGTCCGCCGTGTGTCACACACGGTCCGGGCGGCGTAGCCGAGTGGCTCAGGCAAGGGTCTGCAAAACCCTCGACGCGGGTTCGATTCCCGCCGCCGCCTCCATCTGACGTGCGGCGATCCGAGCTTCCTCCATCGAGCGCGCCGAGCCCCGAGCCGCACACGCCGCGCACCCCACGAGCCGGCGGCGCATGACCCCTCGGCTAGGTTCCGCCGATGAAGCGAGCTTCGACCGCTCTCGTCCTGCTCGTGGTCATCGGCGCGACGGTGTGCGCCTTCTGCGACGCCGGCGAGGCGTCCGCTCGGCAGGCCTCCGTTCCCACTCCCGAGCGCGCCGGGGCGAGTCGTGTCATCGCCAGGAGGGATCCGCGTTCCCAGCAGATCGCCGCCCTGGCGCAGCAGGCCGTCTCCGAGCTCCAGTTGCAGTCGGTGGTGTTCGGTGTGTGGGTTGGCAACAAGGAGATCGTTCGAGGAGCCGTCGATGCCCCGTCGGTGCAGCCGCCGACGGCCGTCGACGCCCGCGTCCGCGTGGGCCAGCCCATGGAGGCGATGCTCGGCACCGTGCTGCTGCAGCTCGGTTCGGAAGGCGTGATCGACCTCGACGCGCCCGTGGCGAAGTACGTGCCCAATCTGGTGAACGGCGATCGCATCACGGCTCGGATGCTGGCCAACAGCACCGGCGGCACTCCCGACTACGTGCCCGATCCCGCCTTCTCGGCGCGGGTCGCGGCCAACCCGTTCACGGGTTACACCTTCGACGAGCTCCTCGGCTACGCCCAACAGCAGCCGCCGCTCTTCACCCCGGGGACCGACTGGGCGTATTCCCACACCGAGATGGCGGCGTTGGTGCAGGTCCTCGAGAAGGCATCCGGTGAGTCGCTGGAGCACCTGATGGCCACCCGCGTCTTCGGGCCGCTCCGGATGACCGCCAGCGCGGCTCACCAGAACAACGCACTCGAGCAACCCGCGTTCCACGCGTTCACCAACCAGCGGGGCGTCTACGAGGACTCCACCTACTGGGATCCCACCTGGGGCTTCAACGGCGGGATGAACGCCTCCGTGGCCGACCTCGGGCGGTGGCTGCGGGCGCTCAACCGTGGTCAGCTGCTGAACAAGGCTGATGCCAAGGAGTCCCTGGCTCCGGTGACGGCCGGTCTCGCCGAGATGACCGACCACCGGTACTTCGCGTACGGATCGCTCGTGAGTGGCGGATGGATCGTCGGCAACCCGAGCCTCAACGGCTATCAGGGCTTCACCGCACAACATCGGGACCCTTCCGTCACCATCGTGGTGTGGTCCACGGCGGGACCCGACAACGCCGAACAGTCCAACGCGTCGCAAACGATCAGCGAACGCATCGCCGGCATCGTCAGCGACGAGCCCATCGACCTCTCGGCGCCCAGCTGAGCCGCGACCGGAAGAAAACTCCAGTGCGTCGATTCCCGTTGGTCCTCGTCGTGGCTGTGGCGCTCCTCGCCGGCTGTGCGTCGACGGAGAGCCGGGCCAGCCGGGACGCGTCGACCGGAAGCGATGCTCGTGGCGGCGTGGCCGCCGGATATCCGACCGATCAGGACGTGCTCTCACCGCTCCTGATCAGGACCGTGGCCCCGAAACCGATCCCTGTCACGGGGACCGACGGCAAGATCCACGTGGACTACGAGCTCGAGGTGTTGAACTTCTCTCCTCGGGTGGCGATCCTCGGTCAGCTCGAGACGCTCGACGGAGGGCCCGCGGGCAAGGCGGTGACCACGGTCGACGCCGAGGCCCTCGCCGGCCGGACGGTCGTGATCATGGACCCGAACCGTGCACCGACCGCGGAGATCCCTCCCGGGCGAACGGGTCTGATCCTCGTGGACGACGTGTACGACCACCTCGCCGACGTTCCCACGTCGGTCACCCACAAGCTCAGCGCGACGTTCGCACCCCTCGCTCCAGACTTCCAGTGGGCCGCGGCGTTGTGGCCCGGCGACCCGGTCTCCCTCATCGGCGGCGCGGTGACCACCAGCGCCGAGTCGCCGGTGGTGATCGGCCCGCCCCTGACGGGCGCCGACTGGTTGGCGGGCAACGCGTGCTGTGACTACAACAACCACCGCAACGTGTTGCTCCCCGTCGGTGGCCGGATCAACGGGGCCGAGCGCTACGCCGTCGACTGGTTCAAATGGGATCACGCCGGGGCCCGCGAGCGGCTCGCACAAGGCGTCCTACCCACTTTCCGTGGCGACCCGACGAAGAACGAGGACTACCTGGCGTACGGCGAGCCGCTTCTCGCGGTGGCCGCGGGGACCGTCGTCACCGTGGTGTCCGACACACCCGACAGCAAGCCCTCCGCCCTTCCGGAAGGCATCGGCCTCGCCGAACTCGGCGGCAACCAGATCATCATCGACATCGGCAACGGGGTCTACGCCTCGTACCTCCACCTGGTGCCCGGGTCTCCCACGGTGAAGGTCGGCGACAAGGTCACCCGGGGCCAGGTCATCGGGCGCCTGGGCAACTCGGGCAACAGCAGCGAAGCCCACCTGCACTTCCAGCTGCAGAGATCCCCCGCGGTGTTGGCGGGCGACAACGTCCCGTTCGAGATCGACACCCTCGCCTACAGCGGGTCGATCGATGCCACCGCGGGCTTCACCGCCGGCCCGAATGCCGGGAAGCGGACCAACCAGCTTCCGCTCGTCCTCAGCGTTGTCGCCTTCCCGCCAGCGAACACGTAGCGACCTTCGTGCGACGTCCTGGGATCCTGCTCGGCGCGTGTGTCGTCGTGCTGTGCGCGACTGCGTGCGCGTCTTCCGAGAAGGCGGCGCGGACATCGTCGTCCACGTCGGCAGCCTCGGTCGCCCGCGATCGGGGAGGTGTTCCCGAGGGATACCCGCTCGACCACGACGTCGTCGCGCCGCTGGTCATCTCCACCGTCGGAGACGACCCGATTCCCGACACTGGTACCGACGGCAAGATCCACGAGGTCTACGAGCTCGAGATCCTGAACACCGCGCCGCGACCGGCGACCATCACGCGCATCGACACCCTGGCCGGGGGTGCGGACGGGTCCGTCGTCGCGACGGTCGGGCCGGACGAGGCGAAGGCCCGGTCGGTCCTGGTCACTGGTTACGGGGCACCGTTCACCGAGATCCCCGTGGGCGGCACCGCGGTCGTGTTGCTCGACGACGTGTTCGCCACCCGGGCCGACGTGCCCGCGAGGTCGAACCATCGCATCCGTGCTGCGTTCGGCGCCGCACCCTCTGCCGATCTGCAGCCGGTGGCGGCCCGGTACCCGGACACCGTGACCCAGGTGGGCGGCGTCGTCCGCGCGTCGAAGCAGACGCCGGTCGTCATCGGGCCGCCGCTGGCCGGCGACGGGTGGGTCGCCACCAACGGTTGCTGCGGCAACACGTCGCACCGCGGCGCGGTCATGGCCCTCGGCGGTCGCCTGAACGCCCCGGAGCGGTTCGCCATCGACTTCGTGCGCCTCGACCCCACGGTCGACGGAGTGGTCACGTTCCACGGTGACGGGACCAAGAACGAGGACTACCTCGCCTTCGGCGCACCGCTCCTGGCCGTGGCCGACGGCACGGTCGTGTCGGTCCTGTCCGACGTCCGGGACTCGACGCCCCAGGTCGCTCCGACCGATCTCTCGTTGCAGCAGCTCGGCGGTAACTACGTCATCCTCGACATCGGCGGCGGCAATCACGCGTACTACGCCCACATGATCCCGGGGTCGGCGACGGTGAAGGTGGGTGACCACGTGAAGCGCGGCCAGGTGATCGGGAAGCTCGGGAACTCCGGCAACAGCAGCGAGGCGCACCTGCACCTGCACGTGACACGCGCTCCCTTGCCGCTCAGCGCAGACAACGTCCCGTAGGAGTTCGATCGATTCGCCTACGTGGGGACCTTGGCCGACGACAGCGTGGACAAGGGACCCGACGCGGGCGAGCGGACCGATCAGCTCCCGCTCGACGGCAGCGTCATCGACTTCCCGTCGTCGTAGTTCCAGCTCCCGCGCCCGGCCGCGAGAAGTGCTCGACCCAGACCTTGGTCATGTCGGGATCGAGCACCGTGGTGTGCAGGTACCCCGACGGCAGCGGTGCCACCGCGATGCCCTCGCCTTCGCCGGGAGGGTCCGTGATCTGGGCGACGAGGTCGACGTGGCCGGTCTTGATGTTCACGCGGTAGATGTCGTTGTGCGCATCGGACGTCGAGATCCAGACCGCGCCGTCGGCGATGCTCGCCCCCTGCGTGTGCTGGAGCAGCATCGAGAGCTTCAAGGGTCGCAGCGGCTTCCACTTGTGTGCCACGTCGTACCGCAGCAGCGCGTCACCGTCGAAGTTGTCCATCGAATACGCGATGCGGGTCTTCGGGTCGACGGCAACGAACGAGTTCTCGTTCTGGTCGAGCTCGACCGCGTCGAGAAATCGCAGGGTTCGTGCGTCGTAGCGAGCAGTGACCTGATGGCCCTGCGCGTAGTCCGGCTGTTCGAACGGCGCGTACACGATGTCGCCGACCACGTCGATGTCGCCGATGTGCACGTACCCCTGGGTGCGCCACTCGTCGGGAATCGCGGCGTCGTTGCGTTCCACCACGTTGAACTGCTCGTCGGTGCGCACGATCACGTCGGTCTTGGGGATCGGTGACAGGGTTCCGGTGAGGATCCAGCCTCCGCGGATCCGCGCGATCCCCTGGTTGTAGGAGACAGGGATCTCGTCCTTGGAGTGCAGCTGGGCCGGTTGCGACGCCGCGTCGGCTCCCGCGGCTGCTGGGACGAACGACACCAGCACCGCCATGACCGCAACCGCCGACCATCCGTGCCGACACCACTTCATCTGCACCCCCCGACCACGGGCATCCTGGCACGGAGGCCGCGCGGCGCGCCGACCCGCAGGGTCTCGAGCCGCTTCGCATCGAGCGATCGCGGGTGGTCAGCCGGGAAGGTTCCATCGCGCTCGGTCGCGTCGTCGACGGTGTGCGTCGATCGCCATGCTCACGAGGCCGACGTTGAGCACTGCAGCCGCCGTGAACACGACGACGTACGCGGCGGTGACCGGCCACGTGGTCCCGCCGGCATCGGCGCCGGTGAGGTTCCATGCCGTGCCGACGACGACGTACAAGACGGGCAGCAGCAGGAGCAGCGAGGGCAAGCACGACGCCGCGGTCGCGACGAGCGCGCCGCGCGCCACCTGGTTCGGATCGCTCGTGGCCACGATGGCGAGGATGGCGACGGTCGCCACGTAGCCCACCTCGAGTGTCGTACGGGCGCAGATGCGCACGAACGTCGGCGTCATTGCGGTGACCCGTCGCGCGGCGTCAACGCCGCGATCGCGACCGCGGCGACGAGGAAGCCGATCGACGTCAGTGCCTCGCTCCTCGTGATGACATCGCTCGCCGTTCCCGACTGCGTCGCGGTGCTCCAACTCACCGGGTCGGTGTGGGCGAAGAGGCTCACCACCGCCGCGACGACGAACACCACGCTGAGGACCGCCCCGATGCACTGCGCGATCCGACGCGGCGCGGGGCGCGGCCGGGTGATGGCGTCGCTGAGGAACAGCACCGAGGGCACGATCAGCGGGAAGAACAGGAACGAGAAGGAGAGGAAGCACATCGGCACCAGCACCACACCGGCGGCGACCAGCAGCCACGGGCGATCGTGGCTCCCGACCAGCGCGAGCACCGCGGGAATCGCGAGGACGAGGACGAACGCGACCGACCCCCAGTCGCCGGCGACGGCACGTTCGGGTGACGGCGTGGCCGACGTGCGCACCACGGCACCGATCGTCGCCATCGTCAGCACGATGCCGACGCCGACGTAGATGCCGACGTGAGCTCGAGTGTGACCGAGCTCGCCCCGGTCCATCGCGGTGTCGTCCACGTCCGCTATCATACGATCGTATGAACACCGAACGCCAACGGAGGTCGAAGGACCATCGCGACACCGGGACCCGGCAACGACTGGTGGAGGCGACGCAGGGCTGTCTCCGCACGCGCGGCCTGGCCGACACGTCGTCCCGGGCGATCACCGACCTCGCGGGCGCCAACCTCGCGGCGATCACGTACCACTTCGGTTCGAAGGAGCGCCTGGTCGCGGTGGCGCTCGCGGCCGAGCTCGAGGCGTGGACCCGCCCGGTGCTCGAGCTCCTCGACGAACCCGGCGATCCGGCGACCCGGCTCGTGGGCGCGGTGAGTGCGTTGAACGCGACGTTCGACGCGCAGCGCGAGCGCCTGCCGGGTCTCCTCGAGGTGTTCCTCCACGCCGCGCGCGACACCGACCCCGACAACCCGGTGACCGCGACCTGGACCGACCTCCGTGATCGCCTCACCGGCGTGATCGACGAACTGCGCGCCCGCGCGCTGGTCCCTGCGTGGGTCGCGCCCGGGGCCATGGCCGCGCTCATCCTCGCCGTGGCGGCCGGCACCGTCGTGAGCGTCACCGTCGATCCCGACGGCCTGGGCCATCGCGACATCGCGTCGCAGTTCGCGAACCTCCTGCTGGCGGCGCGCCCGGGATAGCGTGCGCGTGTGGGTGACTCGCTGCTGTTCGTGACGCAGGTGGCGCCGTACGCCGACGGTCCCGCGGGTGTGCACGGTGTGCTCGACCAGGCTGCGGTCGGCGTCGCGCAGATCGCCGAGCTGCAGGGCCTCGAACCCCATCGCATCGACGACGTGCGCATGCTGCCCGACGCCGGGATTCGCAACGCCCGCGCGCTCGCGCTGTTCACGATCGGCGAGACGCCGTGGAGCGCGTCACAACGCGCGCTGATCCTCGACCGCGTGCGTGCGGGGGCACTGTCGATCGTCGCCATCCACTCGGCGACCGACTCCTGCTACGCCTGGGACGACTACGGCGCCCTCGTGGGGGCGCGCTTCGACGGCCATCCCTGGACGCAGACCTTCACCGCCGACGTGCTCGACGCGTCACATCCAGCATGCGCGCATCTCGGTGGTGCGTGGGAGTGGCACGACGAGGTGTACCAGTTCCGCGATCTCCGTCCCGACGCCGAGGTGCTGCTGCGTGTGCGCGACGGCGAGCTCGAGCTCGACGCGCCCGGCGCGCGTCCGCCGTCGTTCGGCTACCCGCTCGCGTGGTGCTTCACCGAAGGGGCTGGCCGGGTGTTCTCGACCAGTCTGGGCCACTTCCCGAGCGCGTGGGAGAGCCCGACCTACCTCCGCCACCTGACCGGCGGGCTCGAATGGACGCTCTCCGGCTGAGCATTCATCGCGGTGCGATGCCGTGCTCGTCGAGCCACCGGTCGAAGGCCTCGACCTTGTGCGTGTCCTCGAAGTCCTCCTGGCGTGTGATCTTGCCCCAGCGCGCGACCGCGTAGAGCACGGCGCGGTTCGAGTACAGCTCGCTGCCCTCCGGGTCGACGGCGCGATCGGTGAACACGACGGCGATGCGGGTGCGCCACGGAGGACCGTTCACGAGGATGTCCTCGGCGTGACCGATCAACCCAGCTGCGATGAAGCGTCGCAGGAACCGCTCGATCGCGGTGCGACCGCGGTGCTCGCCGCTCCACGAGCTCTCACCCGGGAAGATGAGCACCGCGTCGTCGGAGTAGCCGCGCAGGAGCGGCGCCAGATCTCCGCGACCAAGTGCTTCGATGTTGCGGCGGACTTGCTGCCGTACTGCCCACTTGTACATCGCACACGCTCCTCGAGAGGCGGCGGTGTCGCCACGCTATGACGCGGTGCGGATGTTGCTGCTCTTCGCCGAGCGGCTGCTCCGGCAGCGGCAGGTGCGGGACGGTACTGCGGACGCCCGGAAGCCGAAAGCGGTGGGTTCGGTAGGGTGACCCGGTGACCGACCTCTCCGTGGCACCCGCTTTCCTGGAATCGGCCCGCCCCCTGCCCGAACCGCTCGACGACTCGCAGACCGGTACGCCCGCGCGACGACTCGGTTCGGCCCGGCGCACGTCGAGCCTCGACATGGTGTGGCCCGACGGCATCGGCACGTCGCTGCACCTCGTCGGGCGCGCCCGCGACCTCGTGACCACCCGCGCCGGCGAGGCGGTGGTCGTCGACGAAGCCGCGATGCACGCGGTCGTCGACATGGAGCGGCGCATCTCCGCGATCGAGGCGACGCCGCCGCGTCCCGGCATCGAGGACCTCGTCGGTTCCCAGGGCGGGAGCTACCTGCGGAGCGCGATCGACGCTGCGCTCCCCGGCGAGCGCGAAGCGGCGACCCCGTTGCACCTGATGCTCGACGACATCGCCGGCACCAGCCTCATCGCCGGCTTCGTGTGGTCCCGCCACATGGATCCCGAGGAGTTCGCTGCCCTCCGTCAGCAGGCGCCGTCGGGGTTCGGTCAACGCAAGGGCAAGATCATCTGCTCGGGGTTGCGTCCCGGTGGGAGCGCGCAGGCCGCGTTCGCGGGCGAGACCGAGTCGGTGCACGCGATCCGCACCGCCGGCGCGCTCGTCGTCGACGACGACGCGCTCGCGTGGCACGAGTTCCCCGAGCGCCCGGTCGTGAGCATGCGCCGCCACCGTCGCGTCGACATCACGCCGGTCGACGACGCGTACGAGATCGACGCGTTCTTCCGCGACAGCTACTGGGAGCCCGACGGCACCGAGATGGCGCTGCACGAGTACAACGTCGCCGCCGTGGTGGATGCCGCCGACCTCACGTTGCGTTCGGTCAAGGCCACCCCCCGGGTGCTGCCGTTCCCGGAGTGCCAGTGGGCGCCGGAGCATGCCGAGCTGCTCGTCGGCCGTCCGGTGCAGAGCTTCCGCACCGACGTGCAGACCACCCTCACCGAACTGCAGGCGTGCACGCACCTCAACGACATGCTGCGTTGCCTCACCGAGGTCCCCGCCCTCGCCGCCGTGATCGCCGCCACCGCCTGACGCAAAAGGTAGCGACGTGTTTCGGATCTGAAACAGATCGCTACCTTTTGGCGTGAAGGGCGGGTCGAGCGTCGGAGCTCAGGGCAGGTCGGGCACACCGCTGCCGAGCGCATCGGGTGCCAGAGCGTCGTCGGTGCCGAGCATCTCGGGCGTGTCCGCGAGCTCCCGGCGTCCCAGGGCGAGGGCGATGGTGAGGAACACCGTCATCAGGACGGCGGTGCCGGTGCACACCGCGAAGCGGCCGACCTCCTCGTACACGAAGCCGGCGGCGAGACCGGTGAGTCCGGCGGCGGCGAGCCCGGTCGCGCCGAGCAGACCCTGTGCCGCCGACAGGTGCTCGGGCGGGCTGCCGAGCGCGGCGGCCACCTGGTTGCTCGGCATGGTGAACGAATCGGCGATCGCGTGGATGATCGACACGCCGAGCAGCATCCAGAGGCTGGGCAGCACGCCGTAGGAGAACGTGCACACGGTCGCCACGGTCAGGCTGACCGCCACCACCCGCAACGGTCCTCGCGACTGCGCGGCCCGACCGCCGATCGGCGCGAAGAAGATCATCGGGAGGGTGAACAACGACAACGTGAGGCCGATGAGCCAGGTCTCGGCGCCGTGGTCGCGCAGCAGCACGGCCCAGATGGCCTCGAACATCCCGACGGTCAGGTAGAACGCGATGCTCGCCGCGAGCGTGGCCTGGATCGCGGGGCGAGCGAGCAACCTGCGCAGCACCCGTCCGGTGTGCTCGCCGGCGATGCCGGCGGTGAGATCGAGGCGCGACGCGAGCACGAACACGCCGACGAACACCACGGCGAGGAACACGAACGGCGCGCGGATGCCGAACGCCTCCGCCACGACGGCCGCAACCAACGGACCGAGCATGAACCCGGCGACGTCGAACGCGGACAGGCGCCCGAGGTTGGCGCCCACTGCGTCGGGTTCGCGCGTGATCACGATGCGGCGCATCGCCGGGCCGACCGCGCCGCTGCCGAGCCCGAGGAGCAGACGCGCGAGGAGGAAGGTCCAGAACTCGGTCGCGGCCGCGCTCCCGATCATCGCGGCCATGGCGAGGAGGATCCCGCCCCGTACGAGCATCGGGGCGTAGCCGCGGTCGGCCAGACGGGCGAGCGCGAGCTGGGTGACGAAGCCGGCGAGGAAGCCGGCGGCGACGATGTAGCCGAGTTGCGCCTCGGTGAACCCGTAGCGGTCGCGCAGGTCTGCGAGCAGCGTGTAGATCGAGCCGTACCCGAGCGACATGCTCCCGGCGACGATGCAGTAGGGGAGCAGCACCCCGCTCCGGGTCCGCACCGCGCCGTCAGGCCCGGTCAGCGTTCGAGCTGCGCACGGGCTTCCTCGAGGATCTTCGTCCGCACGTCGCCGCGGGCGTTCGCCAGGGGAAGGAGGTGTTCGAGCATGGTCGACTGGATGTCGGCGAGGTTGTCGAGTTGCTCGGGCGAGAGCTGGTCGAAGAAGTGGTGCCGCACGCTCTCGACGTGGCCGGGGGCCGCGTCGCGGAGCGCGGCGAAGCCCTCGTCGGTGAGGACGGCGAGTTGCCCGCGCCGATCGGTGCTGCACGTCTCGCGCCGCACCCAGCCGAGCTCCTCGAGTCGCGCGACCGCGTGCGACAGCCGGCTGCGCGACGACTGCGTGGCGTCGGCGAGCTCGCTCATCCGTCGCGAGTGACCGGGCGCCTCGGAGAGCATCACCAGGATCTCGTAGTGCCCGAACGAGAACCCGGAGTCGCGCTGCAGGTCGCGTTCGACCTCTTCCCACAGCAGGCGGCGGGTGAACACCCAGCCCAGCCAGATGCGTCGCTCGTCCGGGTCGAGCCAGCGCGGCGCGCCGGCGCGTCCGTTCTCGTGCCCGTGCCCGTGCCCGTTGCCGTTGCCGTTGCCGTTGCCGTTGCTGTTGCTGTTGCTGTTGCTGTTGCCGCTCACGCCGTCTCCGTCCGCGTCGCCACGCCTTGGTACAGGTAGCCCCACGGCAACATGAACTTCGGACCCGGCATGTGATCGTGCTCGAGCTCCGTGATCTCGAAGCCGGCCTCACGTACCAGCTCATCGATGGGCCGATCGAGGTGACAGCCGCCGCAGAGCCGTTGTTGCAGGCCGTTGAAGCGGTGCTGCTTGTGCGCAACAGCAGGATCGGGACACAAACCGTGCTCGACGAAGTGGAAGGTTCCACCCGGGCGCAGCACGCGACGCACCTCGCTGAGCGCGCTCGTGACGTCGGGAATCGTGCACAGCGTGAACGTGCTCAGGGCCGCGTCGACGGACGTGTCGTCGAGTGGAAGGTGCGCACCGTCGAGGCCGACGAACTCCACGTCGACCGCCGACGCGTCGACGCGCGGCTGCGAGAGCCTACGGGCGACGAGCGACGGGTCGACGGCGTACACGCGAGTCACCGCGAGCGGATAGAGCGGGACGTTGAGCCCCGAGCCGAATCCGATCTCGACGACATCGCCCGCCAACGAGTCGACGGCGCGGCGCCGAAGCTTCTTGATCTCGCCGGACCCGAGCAACTTGTCGGTCAACCGCGGCACCACATGATCGTTCCAGTACCCCACGGCGGTGAGCCTACGGTGCCGCGCCGGGGCGCTGCCGGTGACGGTCAGGCGGGTGACGGTCAGGCGGGTCGGGTGAACAACTCCACGAGCCGGTCGGTCGCGGCATCGGCCCACTGCTCCAGCACCGCCGACGCGGTGCCACCGATCGGGTGGTCGAGGACCAACGTGCGCGCGTCGGGGAGCCCGAAGCTCGACGCCATCGTCGCCGCGATCGGCGCGAACTGCGTGGTGGTGACGACCACGCAGGGGAGCCCGGCCTTCTCGAGCTCGATGGTGTCGTAGACGCTGTAGGCGGTGCAACTGCCGCAGTCGGCGGTACCGGTGATCACGACGTCGGCCTGCGCGAGGACCTTCTCGAAGATGTCGGGCGCGCACGGGATCGCCGCGTTCGCCGAACGTCCCTGCGGTCCCTTCTTGGTCACCAGCTCCAGCCGCGCTCCGGTGCGGGTCGCCAACGTCGCCGCTGCTCGCGCCATCACCAGCGCGGCATTCGGCTTGCCGTTGTCGAGCACTGCGATGCGCAGTCCGTCGAGCGACGCGGGCGACGGCGCCAGGTGCACCACGTCGGGGCCGGGTTCGCTGTCGGGCAGGTAGATGACCTTCATGTTCTTCTCCACGGCATCTCGTCAGCCCTCCACGGGCAGGGTCACGCTGCGGGTCATGCCCCACGACGGCACGAGCAGCGTGTGCTTGCCGGGCCCGCCGGCCACGAGCACGCGGATGTTGCCGGGCTCGCCGGTCATGGGGAGCAGGTGGTCGTCGGGGACGGTCTTCATCCACTGCGTCCACGCCAGCTCCTCGAAGTGCCGGCGGAACGTCGCCGCGGGCATGCGGGCGCGGTCGTAGAGGTACAGCGACACGTCGTCGCGCGAGAACCCGTTGCTGGCCAGGCTGTACGCGTGCTCGGGGCCGAGGATCACGAAGAACTCACCCTGGCTGATCGGCGCGTTGTTCATGCCCAACGAGGCCATCGACGACGCGATCTTGTCGAGGATCAGCTGCGGATCGCCGTCCTTCTCCATGTCGTGCACGTTGTGCGGACCCTCACCGCAGTGCACGGTGACCGCGCTCGGCGAGTGCACGCCGCGGCTCACCGCGTAGCCCTCCCACGGCGACGCGTCGAGGTGCTCCGCGGCGCAGAACGTGTACTTGGCGGGCTGGCCGTGCGTCGCCGCATCGCCGGAACCCGGCTGCGCGCCGGCGACGTGGAGGAGGAGCAACCGCACCGCGCGGCCGACCGTCGCGTTGGCGCGGTTCCCGGGGCCGAACGCGCCCACCCCCGACGCAAACCGCGCGGTCGTCGCGATGTCGCCGTGCACGAGCACCATCGGCGCGACGGGATGCGTGGTCGCGTTGACGCCGCGCAGGTTCATCTCCGGACGGGCCAGCGCGCGCACTGCGGTCAGCACGACCGGGAACGTCTCCGGCGGACACCCCGCGAGCACCGCGTTGATGGCGACGACGCGCCGGGTGACGATCCCGGCGCGGGGGAGGAGGGTGGCGAGCACCTCGTCAGGGTCACCGTCGGCGTGCTCGAGCATGGCGTCGACCCGCGCCGGCGTGGGCGCGACGACGGGCAACCCGTCGCCCAGGCCGCGGGACTCGAACAGCTCGGCGATCGCCTCGGGCGAGTCGTCGGCGATCTCGATGGTGCTCGGCACGTACGTGG
This sequence comes from Acidimicrobiia bacterium, assembly GCA_036502765.1. Taxonomy (GTDB): domain Bacteria; phylum Actinomycetota; class Acidimicrobiia; order IMCC26256; family DASPTH01; genus DASUAS01. The sequence goes on from DASXXX010000061.1 coordinate 36,283, forward strand.
TCACGATGGCCCCCTGACAACAGTAGGAGTATGCCTGAGAGCATCAGGCTCTGTCCAGCGTCGGGGTCGCGGGCCCGCGTTACATCCGGGTACGGTTCTGTCATGGACACCCACGACACCCAGACCTTCCCGTCCGACGCGTTGTCCGCGGGGGACCCCGCCGCCAGCGCCATCGGGGTGTTGGCCGCCGAGAGCCTCGGCGACGCCTCGTGCCCGCAGCCGATCTACCAGCGGCTGGTCGAGGCCGGGGTGATGGAGGCCATGCCTGGCATGTACATGGTCGCCAGCCGGGAGGCGGTCGAGGCCACGTTCAAGAACCCCGAGGTGTTCTCCTCGGAGGGCTTCCTCGAGCTCGGCAACGTGCGCCCGCTCATCCCGCTGAGCGTCGACCCGCCGCGCCACCTCAAGTACCGCAAGATCCTCGACCCGATCTTCGCCCCTCGCCAGATGGACGCCATCGAGGACGACGTCACCGCCCGGGTCAACCACTTCATCGACCAGTTCGAAGCGCGCGGCGAGTGCCACTTCACGCACGAGTTCGCCGACAAGTTCCCCTCCGCGGTGTTCCTCGGGCTGATGGGCCTCCCGTGGGAGGAGCTCGACACGTTCCTCCGGCTCAAGGACGGCATCATCCGTCCCGGCACCATCGACATGGAGCAGGAGGAGCGTTCGCAGATCCAGCGCGACATCGGCCAGGAGCTCTACGCCTACTTCGACGCCATCCTCGACGAGCGTCTCAAGTCGCCGAAAGAAGACATCCTCACCCGCTTCAACACCGCGGAGATCGACGGCGAGAAGCTCACGCGCGAGGAGATCCTCGACATCTGCTTCCTCTTCTTCATCGCCGGTCTCGACACCGTGACCGACTCGCTCACGTGCTTCTTCGCGTTCCTCGCCGAGCACGACGCGCACCGTCGCCAGATCGTGGAGCAGCCCGACATCATCCCGAGCGCGGTGGAGGAGCTGCTGCGCTGGGAGACGCCGGTGCCGAACGTGCCCCGCATGGCTACCAGCGAGTGCCCGATCGTCGGCCACACGGTGCCGGCAGGTTCGTTCGTGCTCGTCAACGTGGGCGCGGCGAACGTCGACCCCGCCGAGTACGCCGACCCGATGGACGTGCGCTTCGACCGCGACGTCAACCGCCACCTCGCGTTTGGTGGCGGTGTGCACCGATGCCTCGGTTCGCACCTGGCCCGCCGAGAGCTGCGGGTCACCTTGCGCGAGTGGCACCGCCGCATCCCCGAGTACTCGATCAAGCCCGGCATCGAGCTCCAGTACGCCGCCGGGCTCCGGATGGTCGAGAACCTGGAACTGGTCTGGCCGACCAAGTGACATCCGCCCCAGTGACATCTGCCCCAGTGACATCCGCCCCAGTGACATCTGAGAAGTGACGGCAGAGGTCGTCGAGCGGCAGTTCCAGGACACGCCGGCGATCGAACTGCGCAGTGGCGCGCTGCGCGCGGTCTTCGTGCCGGGTGTGGGCATGACCGGCGTGTCGCTGAAGCTCGACCGGCGCGAGTACCTGGCGCTCCCGGGTGGTGTTGCCGCGCTGCGCGCCGGCCACACCGGTGGGTTGCCGCTGCTCGCACCGTGGGCGAACCGCCTGGCGTCGCGGCGCTACCGAGCTGCGGGCGTCAATGTCGACCTCCGTCGCCTCCGGCTCCACACCGACGACCACGGCCTCCCCATCCACGGCTTGCTCGTGGGCTCGCCCGACTGGGAGGTCACCGGCACGAGTGCACGACGAGACATGGCTCGTCTCACCGCCACGACCATCGTCGACGCGCCCGCGTTCCCGTTCCCGCACCTGATCGAGCTGACGATCGTCGCGCACGACGACCGGTTGGTGATCGACACCATGCTCGTGCCCACCGCCGACCGGAAGGTTCCGGCGGCGTGGGGATGGCACCCGTACCTGCGCGTGCCGGGCACACCGCGTTCGCGATGGACCGTCAGCCTCCCGCGTCGCGAGCACCTCGCGCTCGACGAG
>DASXXX010000062.1:0-1849 GCA_036502765.1 Acidimicrobiia bacterium
CGGCCTCGACACGAGGTTGATCGACGGCGCCTGACGCGCCGCCGCGTCAGTGGTTCGTGTAGTCGATCTCGCCCGCACCGGCGACTGCCACCGCGAAGCAGAAGCAGTGGATCGGCGCGTGGTCGGACAGAGGGCGCAGACTGTGCACCGCGTCGGGAGGGATGTGCACGAGGTCGCCCTGTGCGATCTCGCGGGTCTCGTCGCCGATGGTCATGAGACCGCGTCCTGCGGTCACGTAGTAGAACTCGTGCGTCGGGTGCGAGTGCGGATCGACGAACCCACCGCCCGACACCTCGAACTCGCTGACCAGCTCGAGGTGACCCCCGGCGGTGATCTCCTCCATCTCACGCGGCGAGACGAGCCACCAGACGGGTACCGTCCCGTTGTGCTCGACGACCGGCGCCACTTCTTCGATCGAGCGCACGTCCATGCCGCCCAATGTAGAGGAACTCCGTGACCGACGAACCCCGACGCGTCGACGCCCAACCGGTCACCGCGTCGGCGTGGGAGCCGTTCGGATGGCTGCCGCGCCCCGACACCGACCCCGCCGACGGTGAGCACACGCTCCACTTCGTCTGGGACGACGCGCATCTCAACACCATCGAGCACACCACCGACGAGATCGACACGACCGAGCGCGGGCTCCGCTGCGCGGTGCTGTACCGGCACGAGACCCACACGCAGGTGCTCACGCCCCTCGACGTCGCGTCGGTCGTCGCGGTGGCGCCGGCCGGCGTGACGTTCGCCGACCCGGCCGACGTCGACGCCATCCGCGCGTTCGTGCTCGAGCCGGGCGAGACCGTCGTGTTGCACCAGGGCACATGGCACTGGGGACCGTTCCCGATCCGGGGCGCGGGCTCGGTGCGCCTGCTCAACGTGCAGGGCCGCCGCTACGCGGAGGACAACGCGAGCGTGGACCTCACCGCCACACCCGTCGAGATCGTCACGCCCGTCGAGATCGTCACACCCGTCGAGATCGTCACACCGGTCGAGATCGTCAACCCGTAGCGGGGACCTCCGCCGCCGGCGGATCGCCGGTGCCGAGGCGTCCTTCGAGCGCGAGGGTGACCAGGTAGGCCACGACCACGCCGACGATGATCAGCGGTCCGGTGGCGAGCCCCGCACTCACGGTGAGCGACGTGGCGATGACCACGGCGGAGAGCGGCAGCTTCAGGAACGCCACCACCATCACCCCCATCCCGACCGCGACCGCGGGCGTGAGCGACATCCCGGGGAGGTGCGACGCGGCGATGCCGCCTGCGGCGCCCAAGAAGATGGCCGGGAACGTCGGACCGCCACGGAAACTGCCGAGACACGCGCTCCACGCCACGCCCTTGCACAGCAGCAGGAAGAGCAGCGCGCCGATCGACCACGCACCCGGGTTGTCGACGAGACCGGGCAGCTGGTCCTGGCCCGAGAAGAGCACCTCCTCGACGCCGTGGACCGTCGTCGACGCGAACAGCAGCGCGAGGAGTGCGACCACGAGACCCGCGACCGGGATCCAGAGCCAGTGGTTGCGCTGCACGAGGCCCGCACCTTTCAGACCGAGCTGGCGGATCACGAAGGTGATCAGCGCACCGGCCGCCCCGAGCGCGAGCGTCCACCCGATCTCGGCCCACGTGGGGTGGGCGAAGTGTGGGAGCTGCAGCGGCTGGAGCGCGTACGCGCTCGTGCTGAGCGCGGTCCAGTTGGAGACCCCGATGAACACCAACGAACCGACGCCCGCTGCGATCAGTCCCGGTATCAGGATCAGCGGCAACGTCGCGCCACCGAGCCCACTGGCTTCGATCACGAGCACCGCGGCCACGATCGGCGAACCGAAGATCACCGAGATGGCGGCGAAGCTGCC
>DASXXX010000063.1:0-12948 GCA_036502765.1 Acidimicrobiia bacterium
GCCCTGGTCGGCGCTGGGCGCGTCCTGCATGTCCCACACCAGCATCGACGCCTCGGTGTCGTGGAGGAACTCCACGCACGACGCGTGCACGCCCGCCTTGCCGCCGAAGCTCGGTCGCTCGCCGATCGACTCGTAGAACGGCCCGTGCCCGCTGCGGATGAGCACCGCGTCGCCTGCCTGCGGGGTCACGCCGGCCCCGGCGGCGGCGTCGGCCAGCTCCCAGCCGTGCACGGGTGCGCCCGGCGCGACGAACTCGGTGCCGCGCAGACGCGGGATGTCGTAGAGCACGCCGCGCGTCACGATGCCCTCGCGCCAGAAGTCGACGGTGCCGCGGTGCGCGACCGGCATGCCGTACTCGTCGAGGTGCTGGCCGTTCCACGTCTCGCTGCCCTCGGCCACGGGGAGGTGGCACAGCGCGTCGAGGTGCGTCTCGGTGAACCCGTGGATGAACAGCGAGAGGTGGTCGCACATCGCGCCCGAGTCCTGCATCGCCACCATGTGCCGCGCGGGGTAGGGGTTGGCGGGCCCCGGCTTGGTGTCGATCGACCGGGCGCACGAGATCACCCGACCGTCGCGCACCAGCTCGGCGGCGCCGCGGCGCACGCCGTCGGTCACGAAGTTGAGGGTGCCGAGCTCGTCGTCGTCACCCCAGCGGCCCCAATTGGAGTAGTCGGTGCGCCAACGGTCGTACTCGGCGGGGGTGGGTGGCGTGCGCTCCTGGATGCCCATGCGCAGACCGTAACCCCGCGGCTACGGTCGGCGCTCGTGGCGCTCGACGTCGGATACGACCCGTTTTCCGTCGAGGTGATGACCGATCCGTACCCCGTGTACCGCGAGCTGCGGGCCCGCGGGCCGGTGGTGCCGCTGCCGCAGTACGACGCGTTCGCGCTCACCCGTTTCGACGATGTGTGGCGTGTGCTCACCGACCGCGACCGGTTCTCCATCTTCGAGGGCCCGGTGTTCCACCGCGAAGCGATGTTGCGCCACCACGACGGGCCGCCCGACCCGACCGTCGGCCGGCCGGTCCCCACGTTCTCGATGCTCGACCCTCCCGTGCACACGCAGCTGCGCCAGACCCTGCTCGGGCCGTTCCGCCCGCGCGCGGTGATGCCGATGGAGGACACGGTGCGGCAGTTCGCGCGCGCCCGGCTCGACGAGCTGATGGCGCGCGACGAGTTCGACGTGCGTCACGACTACGCGTCGCCGGTGGCGGCGCAGGTCGCGGCGCTGCAGCTCGGGTTCCCGGTCGAGGACGCCGAGCTCCTGGTCGGATGGGTCAACGCGTTCGTCGTCCGCGAGCCTGACGTCGCCGGCATCAGCGAGGCGGGCAAGGCCGCGGGTGTCGAGCTGCACGAGTACCTCGTCGACCTCGTCGCGGAGAGGCGAGCGACGCGCGACGACGGGCCGGTCGAAGCCGGTCCGCACGACCTGATCGACGACCTCTGCGACCACGTCGGTCCGCACGGCGCGCTCGACGACTCCGAGATCGCGGTGCAGCTGTCGACGCTGTTCATCGGCGGCTCGGAGACGTTGCCGAAGACCGTCGCCGGCGGCGCGTACGAGCTGTGGCGCGCGCCCGACCAGCGCGCCGCGCTCGTCGAACGTCCCGACGCGGTGGCGGGCGCGTTCGAGGAGATGCTGCGGCACCAGTTGCCGCTGCAGTTCGTCGGGCGCACGTTGCTGGTCGACACCGAGGTCGCGGGCGTGTCGATGCGCGCCGGCCAACGCATCGTGCTGCTGCTGATCTGCGCCAACCGTGACGAGCTCGAGTTCGACGACCCCGAGCGCTTTGAAGCCGGGCGCACCATCGACCGGCACCTCGGGTTCGGGCACGGCGTGCACGTGTGCATCGGTGCGCACATCGCGCGCCTCGAGGGTGTCGTGCTGGTGCAGGAGCTGCTGGCCCGCCACCCGCACTACGAGGTGGTGGAGGCTGGCCTGGCCAGGGAGGCCTCGGAGTTCCACGTGGGCTGGGCCCGGATGCCGATCACAGGCGTACGGTGACCGCATGACGCAGCTCATCATCGACTCCGACACGCACCTCACCGAGCCGCCCGACGTGTGGACGGCGCGGGTGCCGGCCAAGTGGCTCGCCGAGGTGCCGCAGGTGGTGCGCAACGACGAGGGTCGCGACGTCTGGGTGCTCGACGGCACGCCGTTCAGCAGTCCCGGGCTCACTGCGGTCGCGGGCTGGCCCGAGCCGTTCCCGGCGGGCCCCAAGACCTACGAGGAGTGCCCGCGCGCCGCGTACGACGCCGACGCCCGCCTCGCCTACATGGACGAGGTGGGCATCTGGGCGCAGGTCCTCTACCCCAACGTCGCGGGGTTCGGGAGCCAGCGCTTCCTGTCGATCCGCGACGACGAGCTGAAGCTCGTGTGCGTGAGCGCGTACAACGACTTCCTGCGCGACTGGGCGTCGGCCGACGCCCGCCGGCTGCTCACGGTGATGTCCCTGCCGTTCTGGGACATCGACGCCACCGTACGGGAGATCACCCGCAACCTCGAGGCCGGTCACCGCGGGATCCTCTTCACCGGCGAGCCGCAGCGCTTCGGGTTGCCGTATCTCGCCGAGGATCATTGGAACCCGTTGTGGTCGATGGCCGAGGAGGCGGGCCTCCCGATCCACTTCCACATCGGCAGCGGCGACATGAACTCGTCGTTCGGGCCTGAACGCATCTCGCGGTACGGCACCGCGGCCACGTACGCGTACACGTCGACCGAGATGTTCCTGAAGAACGGGTTGCAGTGCGTCGACCTCATCACCAGCGGCGTGCTGCCGCGGTACCCGGAGCTGAAGTTCGTGTCGGTCGAGAGCGGCATCGGCTGGGTGCCGTTCGTGCTCGAGGCCGCCGACCACAGCTACCTGGAGGGGCGCCCGGGCCGGGTCAGCGAATGGGAGCTGCTTCCGTCGGAGTACTTCGCTCGGCAGGTGTACACCACCTACTGGTTCGAGACCGTCGCGCCCACCAAGCTGCTCGGCGAGATCCCGATCGACCGCATCCTGTTCGAGACCGACTTCCCGCACCCCACGTGCCTCTTCGGCAACGTGCACGAGAAGATCGAGGCCAGCCTGGCCGGTGCCAACGACGAACAACGGCAGCGGATCCTCTGGCAGAACGCAGCCGAGCTCTACGGCGTCGCGGAGCCGAGCAGCTAGAGGGACTGGTCGTCGGGCGAATCGCCCGCGATCCAGCGGTAGCCGAGGCCGTGGTGGGTGACGATGAGGCGCGGGTCGGCCGCGTCGTCACCGAGCTTCTTACGAAGCTGCGCGACGAACACGCGCAAGGTCCCCTGATCGACGTCCCGACGCGTCAGCGTGTGCAGATGCGCGGTGACCTGCGCGTACGTGAGCAGCCGGCCATCGCTCGTCACGAGCAGGTCGAGCAGCCGCAGCTCTGTCGGCGTGAGGTGCACCGGGTCGCCGCCGCGCGTGACCCGTCCACGCGCACGATCGATCTCGAGGTCGCCGACCGCGATCACGGTCTCCGCCGCCTCGCCGTCGGGACGGCGCCGCAGCGCCGCTCGCAGCCGTGCCAGCAGCTCGTCCAGGTCGAACGGTTTGACCACGTAGTCGTCGGCGCCGCCGTCGAGCGCGCGGATCTTGTCGTCCTTCGCGTCGCGCACGGTGAGCACGACGACGGGGATCTCGGTGAACGTGCGCAGCCGCTCGAGGGCGTGGAAGCCATCCGCGCCCGGCAGCGACAGGTCGAGCAGGACCAGATCAGGCAGGTCGTGGCCGGCGAGCGCGATCGCTTCCTCGGCGGTGCCCGCTTCGGTGGCCGCGTAGCCGTGGGCACGGAGGCTGGTGGCGACCGCATCGCGCAGAGGGGCGTCGTCCTCGACGACGAGGATGCGCGTCACACGGGCTGCGGGACGTTGGCGTCGCCAGGGAGCGCGACCACGAAGGTGGCGCCACCGCCAGGCGTCGTTTCGTAGGTGAGCGAGCCCTGTTGGCACTCGGTCACCGCGCGTGCGATGGCGAGACCGAGGCCAGACCCGGGCCCGTCGAGGCGCACGAACTCCTCGAACACGCGCTCGCGGTCGGCGGGTGCGATCCCAGGGCCGTGGTCGACCACGCGGATCTCGCAGCCGGTGCCCACGGCCCGGGCGAACACGCCGATGTCGGTGCCGGTCGGCCCGTACCGCAGCGCGTTCTCGAGCAGGTTCACGAGCACCAGTTCCAGCATCGCCGGGTCGGTGTCCACCACGAGGAGGTCACCCTCGACGGCCAGGTCGATGGAGTGATGAGGCGCGACGTGCCGCAGCCGCCGCACGGCCTCTCGGGTGAGCTCGGCGACGTCGGTTGCCTCGGGCTCGGGTTCGAGCACACCCGCGTGCACGCGGCTCAACTCGAGGACCTTGCCGACCAGCCGCTCGAGCCGGTCCGCCTCGTCGTGCACCGTCGCGACGAGACGGGCGCGGGTGGGGTCGTCCATCCGCGCGGAGGGCGACCGCAGTGTGTCTGCTGCCGCCCTGATCGACGCCAACGGCGTGCGCAGGTTGTGGGTCATCGACGAGAGGAAGGCGGCGCGGTTCTCGTTGATGGCCGCGGCGAGTTCGGCGTCGTAGGCCGCCCGTTCGTGGGCCTCGGCCTTCCGTCGCATCGAGTTGAGGCGCGTCACGACGACGCTGCAGGCGGCCGCGGCGAAGACGAAGGCGATCAGCGACGCCACGTCGTCCACGCTGTTCAGGGGCAGCGACCCGCGCGGCGGGATGAACCAGAAGTTGAACGCGAGGTACGACGCCACCATGCCGGTGATCGCGGCTGGCGTACCGAACAGCGCGGTGACCACGACCACCACGAAGTAGCCGGAGATGGCGACCGTCGGATCGGCGTCGCACGCGAGCAGCACGGCGGTGCATCCGGCCGCCAAGGCCAGCGCCAGGGCGACGAGGACCGAGTGCCGCATGTGCCGATCCTCGCGCGCGCGAGCGCACCCGATCCGTACCGACCGGGTCCGTCCCGGTCCGGCTCGTCCTGGTCAGGCTCGGCCCGTCGTCGTCAGGGCCGCGTCGGAGGAGGCATCCCACATCTCGACCTGCGACCATGACCAGAGCAGCGCCCGGCCCTGGCGTCCCACCGGCGCGGGGAACCCGAGGCGGTGCACCCGCAGGTCGAGGACGGTGCGGGCGTTCTTCAGCCCCAGTCGGGCCGCGACCTCACGTGCGTCGACCAGTTCCTGACCGTCGGTATCGAACGTCATGCTGATCCGTGCTCCCAGTTCCCCTTGGTGCCCGTCGCCCGCTGCTGCATCTGGAGTGCACGTCGTCACTGACGGGTAGCTGACGGACGCCTGACGAAGAACCTACGAGGACGACGTTTCGGCCCGATGGGGTGCAGGTCAAGGCGGCGTGACGCGCGGCCAACGGCTGCATGAAGAAAGTCGTGAGGAAAGTGTGAGGAAAGCGTCAGCGAGGTGGCGCGGAACCCGCGCGCGGCTCTCCCAGTCCGTGCCAGTTCACATTCCTGACATACGAAAGAAGCGCGGGAGTGACCTTTTCTCCTTACCGTCCGGGGCATGATCCCCAGGGGGAGGAACCCTGGCGGACCCTCGAACAGGGAGAGAGAGAAGCCATGAAGCTCGTGGTCGCGATCATCAAGCCGCACCAGGTCGAGGCAGTGACCAGCGCCCTCGACGCCATCGAGGTGTCGGGCATGACCCTCACCGAGGTCCGGGGCCACGGCCAGCAGCGGGGCCACTCCGAGGTGTATCGCGGCGGGGAGTACAAGGTCGACTTCCTGCCCAAGGTCCGCATCGAGGTCCTCGCCGCCGACACCAAGGCCGAGCAGGTGGCCAACACCATCGTCGACCACGCCCGCACCGGGAAGATCGGTGACGGGAAGCTCTGGATCCAGTCGGTCGACCTGGCCGTGCGGATCCGAACCGGCGAGGTCGGTGACGAAGCGATCTGACGCGGCGCCCTTGGAGATCAAGCCCGCGTGGCGCGGGCTCGTCGGCAACCCTGCGCTGGGCGGTCTCGCCTTCGGGGCGGTGGCCTCCGACGTGGTCGACGAGTGGCTCGTCGGCCTCCTCGGCGACGAGCCCGGTGTCGTGCTGCTCGCAGTCGGTGCCTACGGCCGGCGCGAGCTCTGCCCGGAGAGCGACCTCGACCTCGTCCTGATCCACGACGGTCGTCGAGGTCGCGATCTCGGCGCGCTCGCCGACCGGCTCTGGTACCCGATCTGGGACGGCGGCTTCAAGCTCGACCACAGCGTGCGCACGCCCAACCAGGCGCGCGCGATCGCCGACGACGACCTCAAGGCTGCGCTCGGCCTGCTCGACGCGCGCGTCGTGGCCGGTGACCACGCGATCGGCGACAAGTTGGTCGAGCGCATCGAGACCGAGTGGCGCGACCGCGCGAAGAAGCGCCTGCCCGCGCTCGACCAGATGGTGCAGGCGCGCCACCGCGGCGCGGGCGACGTCGCCCACGCACTCGAGCCCGACCTGAAGGAAGGGCGCGGGGGCAGTCGCGACATCGCCATCGTGCGGTCGCTGGCGAAGGTGACCACGGTCGTGACTCCCGACGAGCGGTTCACGGACGCGATCGCCGCCCTGTTCGACGCGCGCGTCGCGCTGCAGCGCGTCGCGGGGCAGACCGATCGGCTGCTGCTGGAGCACCAGGACCAGGTGGCGGAGCTGCTCGGCCTGGGCGACGCCGACGAGCTCATGACGCGCGTCAGCACCGCGGCGCGCACCGTCGCGACGCACTCGGACGACGCATGGCGAGCGGTCCGCGCCTGGATGCAGGGCCCGCGCGGTCGTTCAGCGGCGGGGCGCGACGTGCCGCTGTCGCCCGCGGTGGTGCTGCGCGACGGCGAGGTCGCGCTGCTCGCCGACGCGTCACCGGCCACTGATCCCGCACTGGTCCTGCGGGTGGCTGCCGACGCGGCGTACCTGGGCGCGCCAATCGCGCGACCGACCCTCCGCCGGTTCGACGACGAGCTCGGGCCGGTGCCGGAGCCGTGGAGCGACGACACGCGCGACGCGTTCGTCGCGCTCCTCGGCGGCGGCGACGCCATGGTGCCGCTGGTCGAGCTGCTCGACGAGCGAGGCCTCTTCGTGCACTACCTCCCGGAGTGGGATCGCGTGCGCTGCAAACCCCAGCGCAACGCGTTCCACCGCTTCACCGTCGACCGCCATCTGCTCGAGGCGGTGGCGCGCGCCGACGACCTCGTGCGATCGGTGCGCCGGCCCGACCTCTTGTTGGTTGGGGCGCTGCTGCACGACCTGGGCAAGGGCGGCCCCGGTGACCACACCGACAACGGGGTGGTGCTCGCCGAGACGGTCGCGACCCGGATGGGGTTCACGCCCGCCGACGTCGCGGTGCTCGTCGACCTCGTGCGCCACCACCTGTTGCTCCCGAGCTTCGCCACCGGGCGCGACCTCGAGGATCCGGCCACGATCGCCGCGGTCGCCGACGCCGCCGGCACCGAGGACACCCTCGACCTGCTCGCCTCGCTCACCGTGGCCGACTCGATCGCCACCGGCCCAACCGCGTGGAGTGAGTGGAAGGCAGGGCTGGTGCGCAGCCTGGTCGAACGCGCCCGCGTCGAGCTGCGCCGCCGTGCCGGACAGGCGGTGACCGACGCGACCACGCCCGTGCGCGACCCGCACCTCGACACCTTCGACGGGACCCTCACCGTCGATCCGCGTCCCGGTGGCGTCACGTTGGTCGCGCCCGACGCGCTCGGACTGCTCGCCGTCGAGGTGGCGGTGCTCGGCGTGCACGCGCAGAGCGTGCGCCGCGCCCGGACGTTCACCGTTGACGGCGTCGCCGTCGGCGAGTTCGAGCTCGAACCCGAGCGGGGTCGCGAACCCGACTGGACGCGGATCGCCGCCGACCTGCGGGCCGCGCTCGTCGACCCTGCGCCGATCCGCGAGCAACTCACGGCGCGCAGCGCTCGTTACGGGACGTTCACCCGGCCCACGGCGGCACGGCCGGCCGATCCGCGGGTGTTCGTCGACAACGACGCCACCGGCGTCGCCACGCTCGTGGAGGTGCGCGCCGCCGACGGCATCGGTGTGCTGGCTCGCATCACCGATGCGATTGCGGCCAGCCGGGTGCGGGTCGAGCAGGCGTACGTGTCGACGCTCGGCCACGAGGTGGTCGACACCTTCTACGTCACCACTGCCGACGGGGCGAAGCTGACCGATCCGGACATCGTGACCGGGCTCGAGCACGCGTTGCTCGGGGCGCTGACGCCCTCGTTGTCAGATTCTGGTCATGCTGATGACCAGTTGCGGTAACGCGAGGGGAAACATTCAGCAATCGCGGGCCCGGATCTTGGCGACATGATCACAACACTGCGCACCAACATCAAGGATCCGTTGCGGCGGAAGATCTTCTACGCGCGCCTGGGTGGGAAGCTGATCGGTGTCGCCGCGGTCGTGGGTCTGATGTACGCGTTCGCGTACGTGTTCAGCACTCAGGCCGCGAGCGCGATGCCGATGCACGATGCTGCGGCGGGCTTGAAGGTCCAGCTCCAGGGGACGATCAACGGTCTGAACACAGCCTGGGTCTGTGTGACCGCGTTCCTGGTGTTCTTCATGCAAGCCGGCTTCATGATGCTGGAGGGCGGGTTCGCCAGAACCCGTGAGGTCTCCAACGTCATGATCGAGTGCATCGTGGACACTGCCCTGTGCGGGATGCTCTTCTACGCGTTCGGGTTCGCGTTCATGTTCGGACCCGGCAACGGGTGGATCGGGTACCACTACTTCTTCCTCCAGGGCATCCCCCACACGTACACCTACGGCGGCGTGTTCATGCCGAGCGCGTTCTTCGACACCGGTGTGGCGTTCCTGGCCTTCTTCCTCTTCCAGTTCGCGTTCGCCGACACGGCCAGCACGATCGTGTCGGGCGCGATGGTCGGTCGCACCCGGTTCGCCGGTGACCTGCTCTACAGCGTCGTGGTCAGCGGTTTCATCTACCCGATCTTCGGCCACTGGGTCTGGGGTCCGGGCGGCTGGCTCGGCCACGCGGGGCAGGTTGCCAAGGACCTGGCCGACACCCCGTTCCGTGACTTCGCCGGTTCGACCGTCGTCCACACCGTCGGTGGCGTGCTCGCCATCACCGGTGCCATCGCCCTCGGGCCACGGCTCGGTCGCAAGTTCAAGCGGGACGGTGGTGGATTGCCACCTGGCCACAACATGACGCTCGCCGCGCTGGGTGGTGTCATCCTCTGGTTCGGCTGGTACGGGTTCAACCCCGGCAGCACGCTGTCGGCGATGGACTCCGAGGGCATCGGCCGCATCGCGACCAACACGACCCTCGCCGCCTGTGCCGGCGCCCTGGTCGGCGTCGCCTGGGTCTGGCCACGGGCCAAGAAGTGGGACGTCGGCATCTCGATCAACGGCCTGCTCGCCGGACTCGTCGCCATCACGTGCCCCTGCTACTGGGTGTCACCGACCGGAGCGATCATCATCGGTGCGATCGCCGGTGGGATCGTCGTGCTCGCCGTCGACTTCACCGAGTGGATCCGGGTTGACGACCCCTGCGGTGCCTTCGCGGTGCACGGCGTCTGCGGAATCTGGGGGACCTTGAGCCTCGGGTTGTTCGCGGTCGGCAACTACGTCGGCGGTGACGGCGACCTGGTGAAGGGTGTGTTCTACGGCGGGAACGCCAGCCAGTTGATCGCCCAGGTCAAGGGCAGCGTGATCATCACGGCGGCGACGTTTGCCGTCGGGTTCGTCCTCATGTTCTCGCTGAAGGCCCTCGGGATCCTGCGGATCTCCGAAGAGGGAGAGCTCGAGGGCATCGACATCCACGACCACGGGGCACCGGCGTACCACCCCGAGTACGCGTACATGGGCTACTCGCCGATCCCGTCGACCATGGAAGGTGTGGCTCCCGGCATCGCAGTCACCACGGCGCCGCCTTCCGACCTCCACCTGCCGACGTCGGACTGACGACCGAGGCACCAAGGGTCCTCACCACCTGGTGGGTGCGCAGTGCGGAGCCGGGCCCCTCGTGGGTCCGGCTCCCGCGCGTGTGCAGGTAGCGTTGCGGCCGTGAAGGCGACTGTGATGGGCGCGCTGTTCGCACTCACCGTCGGAGTCGTCGCTTCCGTCGGAGTCGCCGGCATCGTCGATGTCGTGCCCGTGGGTGCAGCGACCACCAACCCGTGCAAGGTGTTCAAGAAGTCGGAGATCCAGCAGGCGTTCGGCGGCACCGTGGGCAGTGGCAAGAAGGGCATCAGCACCGCGGTCAGCTCGCAGTGCGAGTTCGCGGTCGGCGCCAACGCCGAGCGTCCCGCCGGCACCGTGATCGTGAAGGCCATGACCACCGGGGCCAAGGCCGCCTACACCGGGCTGAAGAAGGTCGCCGACTACGCCCCGATCGATGGTGTGCCCGACTCGCTCTCCAACGACAAGCTGCACGTGGTCGAGATCCTGCACGGCGACGTGCTCGTCGGGGTGCAGGGCGGGTTCAGCATCACCGACCCGTTGCCCATCCACTTCTACGACGACAAGACCCAACTCACCCAGCTCGCGCAGCTCGCGGCCAAGCGGATCTAGTCGTCCGTCCACGAAGGGGGTTGCGGTGGAGTTCGACCCGTTCGACTACGCATTCCACCGCGATCCGTATCCCACGTACGCGTGGTTGCGCGACGACGCCCCGCTCTACCACAACGAACGCATGGACTTCTGGGCCCTGTCGCGCTTCGACGACGTGCTCGACGGGCTGCACGATCCCGCCACCTACACGTCGACGGCCGGCGTGGCCATCGAGGGCACGGCCGCCGCGTTGAAGTCGATGATCGAGCTCGACCCGCCCGACCACACCGCGATGCGCAAGCTCATCGCGCGCCGCTTCACGCCGCGGCGCATCGCCGACCTCGAACCGCTCGTGCGGCAGTGGACGGGCGCGTTGCTCGACCGTCTCGACGGCCGCGACGAGTTCGACGTGGTGTGCGAGTTCACCGCGTTGCTCCCCACCACCGTGATCGGCACGTTGCTCGGCATCCCCGCCGACCGTCACGACGACGCCCGCCAGTGGACCGACGACCTGCTCACCCGCGAGCCCGGCAACCCGGTGCCGCCGCCCGCGGCGGCCGAAGGCGCGATGCAGATCGCGCGGTTGGCGCACGAGCTGGCGGTGGCGCGTCGTGAGCAACCGGCCGACGATCTCCTCAGCACGCTCGTGCAGGCCGAGGTCGACGGCGCGCCGCTCACCGACGAGCAGGTCATCGGCTTCTGTCTCCTGCTCATCGCCGGCGGCCACGAGACGACGTCGAAGTTGATCGCCAACGGGGTGCGCCTGTTCGCGTCGCACCCCGACCAGCGCGACGCGGTCGTCGACGACCCTGCGCTCATGAGCGGCGCGGTCGAGGAGCTGCTGCGCTTCACCAGCCCCACGCAGTACATGGCCCGCACGACCACCCGGCCGGTGACGCGGGACGACGTCGAGATGCCCGCGGGCGCCAAGGTGGTGCTCCTGCTCGGGTCGGGCAACCGCGACCCCCGCGAGTTCGACCGGCCCGACGAGTTCGACATCGCGCGGCCGAACCCGCGCATCCTCGCGTTCGGCCACGGTGCGCACGTGTGCCTCGGCGCCGCGGTGGCGCGGCTGGAGGCGCGCATCGCGCTGCAGGAGTTCCTGGTCCGGTACCCGCGCTACACCGTCGACGACGACGCCATCGAGTTCCTCCACTCGGGCAACGTGCAGGGCCCGACCCGCGTGCCGGTGTCGGTGTCGGGGTGATCGATCCGGGCGTGCCGACGACTCTCCAGACGCTCCTCGACCACCGTGCGATCGCCGACGTCGTGCTGCGGTACTGCCGCGGCATCGACCGACTCGACCTCGAGCTCGTGCGCGACTGCTACCACCCCGACGCCACCGACGAGCACGGCACCTTCACCGGAACGCGCGACGAGTACGTCGACTGGGTGGCTGGCGTCCTCACGCGCTTCACGGGCACGATGCACATCGTGGCCAACCAACTCATCGAGTTCCAAGGTGGCGGTGACGGCGACAGTGCCCTCGAGGGCGACACCGCGCACTGCGAGACCTACGGCGTCGCCCACCATTGGGGTGATCCGCCCGACGACTCCCGCCGCAACTTCACCACCGGGTTCCGCTACGTCGACCGGTTCGCGCGCCGCGACGGCGCCTGGCGCATCGCCCGGCGCGTCGCGGTGCGGGAGTGGACCCACGTCGTGCCCGCCGACCAGCAGCTGGTGATCCCACCCGAGCGCGAAGGCCGCCGGAGTCGCCGCGACCGCGACGATGCGGTGTACGAGTGAACGACTTCGAGGGTCAGGGCGGCGTGGCGGTCGTGACCGGCGGGAGCGGCGGCCTGGGCGCGGCGGTGTGCCGGCTGCTCGGTGAGCGCGGCAGCGACGTCGCGGTCCTGTACCGCAGCAACGAGGATGCTGCGCGTGCGGTCGCGGCCGACGTGGAGTCGAACGGCCGGCGTGCGGTCACCACCCGCGTCGACCTGCTCGACTCGGTGGCGACGGCCGCCGCGGTCGACGGGGTCGCGGCGCAGTTCGGGGGCGTGCACACGTTGGTGCACGCCTCCGGTCCGCTGGTGCACCAGGTCCACGTCAGCCGGGTCGAACCGGCCGCGTTCCGCGACCACCTGGAGCAGGAGGTGATGGGCTTCTTCGACGTCGTGCACCCGGCGCTCCCGCACCTGCGCGCCGCGCACGGCAGCATCGTCGCCGTCACCAGCGCGGGCGCGCGCCGTCATCCCGTGCGCGACGCGCTGTCGGTCGGGCCCAAGGGCACCATCGAGGCGTTGGTGCGGGCGCTGGCCGTGGAAGAGGGCCGCTTCGGTGTGCGGGCCAACTGCGTGGGACCGGGCATGCTCACCGACGGCATGGCGGTCCGACTGCGGGAGTCGGGTGACCTCGACGACGCCGCGCTCGAGGCGGCACGCGCCAACATCCCCATGCGCACGTTCGGCACCGCCGTCGACCTCGCCGAGGCGGTGTGCTTCCTCGC
>DASXXX010000064.1:0-33009 GCA_036502765.1 Acidimicrobiia bacterium
ACCGCGTCGAGCCGCGCTGACGCCTCGGCCCGCCACCCCTCCTAACCTGCTCGGTGGAGGGGTGCCAGAGCGGCCGAATGGGACGGTCTTGAAAACCGTTGAGGCGCAAGTCTCCGAGGGTTCGAATCCCTCTCCCTCCGCTGCTCAGAGGCTATTTCTGTTCGTCGGTTGACTCTAGGCTTACGATTTGCCCATGAGTCTTGCCCATCAGTCGCGGTCGACGTGAGGGGCTCGATCCGCAGGCGAGGGTCGAGCTGGCAGCTCGCGGTGTACGTCGGGTACGAGCGCGGGCGGTCCCAGTATCGCTACGAGACCGTGACAGGCAGCCGCCGCGAGGCCGAGCGGCGGCTCACCCAGCTCATGGCCGACGTCGACAGCGGTCGCCTCGGCCCCAGCCGCGCGGGCACGCTCGAGGACCTGGCGACGGCTTGGTGGGATGCGCGCGCCGACCAGCTATCGCCCACGACTCGGCGCGAGTACCGGCGGCTCCTCGACCGTCGCATCCTTCCCGTGCTCGGGTCGAAGCGCGTCGACCGCATCAAGCCCGCCGACATCGAGCGCTACTACGCGTCGCTCCGCCGAGGTGACGCTCCCGGGGGCGGTGAGCTCTCGGCGGCCAGCATCCGCGCGATCCACGGCATCCTGCGTTCGATGTTCAAGGCTGCGGTCCGGTGGGGTTACGTTACGACGAACCCATTGCGTGAGATCGATCCGCCTCGGCGCTCGAAGACCGGGCTCGCGCCGCCACTTCCGGAGGAAGTCGCGCGACTGCTCGCGCGCGCTGACGAGATCGATCCCGAACTTGGCGTCTACCTTCGCCTGGCGGCCGCAAGCGGCGCTCGACGTGGGGAGCTCGGCGCGCTCCGGTGGACTGACCTCGATTTCGAAGGGGGCGAGGTCACGATCGCACGCGCAGTCGTGCTCGACGGGTCGGGCGGCCACATCGAGAAGGCCACGAAGACGCATCAACGCCGCGTGGTTTCGCTCGACGACTCCACGGTGGCGTCGCTAACCGCGCTCCGCAAGCGTGCCGTCGCGAACGCTCTGCTTTGCGGGGTCAGCTTGCCTACCAACGCGTTCGTCTTCTCGCCCGAAGCCGACGGTTCGGTCGCATGGAACCCCGACCGGTGGACCTACGCGTTCGTGAAACTGCGCGCTGACGTGGGAGTGAACTGCCGTCTGCACGATCTTCGCCACTACCACGGCACCGAACTGGCCGACGCGGGTATCCCGCTCACAGCGGTGCGTGATCGTCTCGGTCACACCAGCCTCGCAACGACGTCGATCTACGCGCACGCGCGTCGCGTTCGCGATAAGGCCGCGGCAGACGCCATTGCGAAGGCACTCCCGAACTGAGCTCTCGCCGCTGCTCTCTGCTGCCTCCTCTGGCGAGGCCGAGCCGACGGTCGGGTAGCCGGTCGACGCGTCGTTCTGGCGCGGTGGCACCGATGGCCCGGTGAGCGCATCGCGGGCAATCTGTACGCTTGGACGATCGGAGCGAGCCGGTGAGCCCTGGCCCGCTCGACCCGGAAGGAAGCTCTGCGGCGCGACTCACTGTTAAGCCCGACAACGAGGCAACCGGACGCCATTCAAGAGAGTCGAATGGGTCATGAGACGTGCGATCCTCCTGGCGGCGTTGACCGGAGCGATTCTCATCATCGGCACCATCCCCGCCTACGCGGAAGGTTCCCTATCGCTTGACCCGGCGAGTGGGCCACCGGGCACGCCGGTCACCGTGACGTATCTCGGCGACGACCCGCGCTGCGGCGCGGCTTCGTCAGCACAACTTGGACTCGTTGGCGTCAACTTCTTCGTGCCACTCGACCGTACGAGTTTCGTGCCTCCGACGGAGGTCCACGAGATCTTTCAGCTTCCAGCGGGGGACTACTTGGTTCAGCTTTTTTGCAGCGGCGATCTCGTGGACCAGGCCGTGTTGCGGATTGAAGTCGACCCAGCCACGGCGATCCCGCTACCGGGGAACTTCACCGGCTAGGTCAGTACCCATCAGACGCCAGAACCGATATGTGTGCTCGTCCAGCCAGCACTCGCGTACAGAACGCACGCACAGATCGACGGGTTCTACCGGTCGATCCCGCGCCCAGGCGATGGCGGGTGGGCGGCCGGACGGCGCGTTAGCCCTTCGAGGGCAAGATGCTTTGCGCGTGACTGCTCGAGTGTTGAGACCAGGAACTCGAGAGGACGGCTGCGATCACCGCGAATTCCAAAGCTCAGGTCGACGTCTGGAAGATCGGGTGCGACCACGTACAGACGGTTCTCCCTTCGGCCGCGCGAAAGGGCGGTGTAGCCGGCCTCTCGGAAGAGAGCCTGGTTTGCCATCACGAGGGTCTGGTCGCAGGTCATGCCCTGGGCTTTGTGGATCGTGGTGGCGTACGCGTAGGTGAGGTGCCCGGCTCGGAGGTAGCTGGCGGGCAGCGCGACGGTCGGTCCGCGGTCGAGGCTGATGACAAGTCCATCGTCGGTCATGGCAGTCACGCGCCCGCGATCGCCGTTGGCGAGGGCGAGCCGTCTGCGGTTGCTGAGGGCGAGGACGCGGTCGCCCACGGCGAACTCGCGGCCGTTCAGGGTGAGACCATCGAGCTGCACGAGACCTGAGTCGACGAGCCGCGTGCGCGCCAGCTGGTTGAGCTTGTCCACGTCGGCGCGACGCGAGGCGAGCATCATGGTGTCGGTGCCGGCGCGCTGAGCCGCGAGCCAGTCGTCAACCATTTGCTTACGCGCTTCATCCGCGGTGTCGGCGATGGTCACCCGTCCGTGAGCGGCGAGCCGTTCGACAGCCAGGTCCGCGTCGCCCCTACGGAGGTCGATGACAGCCTGACGGTCGACGGGGTCGGTTTGGCGGCGGTGCTCGTCCAGCACGACAGGGGGCAGAGCGCGGACAAGACCGGCGAAGGCTCCGCCGGCGCCGATCTCGGGGAGCTGGTCAGGATCGCCGACGAGCACGACCTTAATGACAGCGCGATCAGCGTGCGTCAGGAGTCGAGCGAGTCGGCGCGTGTCGACCATCGCGGCCTCGTCGACGACGATCACCACGCGCGGCGGCAGTGTGACGCCGGGACGATCGAGCTCGATGAGAAGCAAGTCAAGCGTGCAACTCGGGATGCCGGCGCGAGTCTCGAGCTCGATCGCAGCCCGAGCGGCGAGGGCGACGCCGATCGTCCGATGCCCGCTCGCCTCCCACAGACATCGGGCACACTCAAGCGCGGTGGTCTTGCCCGCACCAGCGACTCCGAGCACCACGTCGACGCCCTGTCCTGAGGTGGTGAGGTGGCGCACCATGAGCGCCTGATCCGGATGCAGCATGAGCCGACGACGCAGCTCCTCATCGACGAGCGCAGGGTCCACGCTGCCGAGTCCCGCGCCCATGCGCCGTCGTGCGGTGCCCAGGATGGCGGATTCGAGTCGCAACATCTGTGGTGTCGTGTAGGCATCGCCGTCGAGTCGTACCACGAGCTCACTATCGAGGATGGCGTCGGCGTGTCCTTCGACCTCGGTGACTCTCGCACCGCTCGACGCCCGCTCGGCGACGGCTCGCAGCACCGCGGGCCGGTCGAAGGTCGACGACGCCAACGTGAGTGAATCGACGAGCTCGCCGTCGTTGACATGGTCCCAGACGGTGCCTGCAGCGCGCCCCACGACGGTGCGAACGCTTTTCGGGTCGAAGCCCAACCCCATGGCGCGGTGCTCCCACTCGCGCAACAGGTACGGCATATCGGGCTCAGCATCCTTCGCGGGCCTCGTCGCCAACGTGGCGATCTCCGCTCCGTGCCGGCCCGTGTCGCCGCGTTCCGCCTTTTTCCGCTCGATCGCATCGCTTCGCTGGCTGAACGCCCGGAGCACTCGAGCGGGGATGCCGGCCATTTCCGCGCAGCCGGAAATGACGGGCCCCCAGCGGACACCGAGCGACTGACTCATCTCGTGTCGCAGGTGGGCTTGGTAGAGGTAACCGGCGGTCCGGGCGCTGTCGTAGAGGGCGTGGGTGTGCAGGGCGCTCCACTTTCCATCCTCGCCTCTGGTCATGTTGGCGACCACGACGTGCGTGTGGAGTTGCGGGTCGCCGGCCCGACTCGTGCGATGCCGGAACCCGGCTGCGAGGTATCCGTCGGCCCGGAGCCGACGCGCGCCGGCGTGACCACGTCTCACCGAGCAGGCTTCGCGTTCGAGATAGTCCAGCGCCGCCCGGACCGCAGATTCATGCGCAGCGACCACCGTCCGTCGCATCTCCGAGTCGCCAAAGGCGAACAGCAGTGACATCGACTTGGGTGCCGAGAAGCACAGATCGAACCCCGGACGAGTCCGCCGTGACGAGACCAGCAGCTCACCGGTCCTGGGATCCCGACCCTCGAGCACTGCGCGTAGTTCCTCACCTAAGACCTCGCCGGTCAGGCCGACGAGTTGTTCGGTTGCGCCGATCCAACGACCCGGTGCTTCGCGGTCCGCCGTGTAGTACTCCTCCGTGCCGCTGGCCACGGTGTTCAGGTAGTAGTCAAGACCGTCCTCGAGTCGAAGCCTGCCGATCGAGAGCATCAGCGAGCTGACTCCCGCACTCCCGGATGACTCCCGGGCACCCCTGGTGCAACTGTCTGATGTGGTCGGGGGTTGCGTCGGGGTGGTGTTTGGCGGAGAGCCGATGGCGGGTCGTTTGGGGTTCGGACGTTGCGGTCCTGATGAGGTCGTCGGTCGGTCATGGGACGGGTTGGTCTGTCTGCTCGATGAGCTGTTCCAGTGCCCGGCGCGGTACGACGACGCGCCGCCCCAACCGCAGGCTCGGCAACTCACCGCGTGCGACGAGCGCGTAGGCGAATGCGCGCGAGATGCCCAGCACGCCCGCAGCTTCGGTTACTGACATCGTTAGGGTTCCGTGGTTTGGTCGCATGGTTTTCCTCCTCGAATCGTCTTGAGCGTCCTGTCCAGTCCGCTCACGCGCTCCAAGGACTCCAACACCCCGCGCCGTACGCGCCTGGCGCAACATCCGCGAGCCTTCGGAGAAGCAAGTCCGGTCGTGGCCCGGATCTCGGCGACTCGCCACGTCCTCTCGTCAGCACACACGAGGTTGGAGCGAGATGCGGAGGACCATGCAGCCGTCCCCCCTCCCTCGGATCTCGCGGGATGAGTCGCAAACGCGATGGACGCTGCGGGAGTGATTTCGGCCCGTCCGGGAGTCATCGCTCGTCTGGCCGGGAGGGATCTCGGGTCATCCGGGAGTGTTCTCGGGTCGTCCGGGAGTGATCGCGAAGATGCTCAACACGGGCCGGGACTGAATAGTGAGAGCCGTCGACAACGGGGAGTCACGGGCGCCGGTTGTTACGGCAGCAGTTGAGCTACCCGAGGTGTCCCATCGCCACTTCAGGGATGGTCCATCTGGGTCGTGCGGCGCTCGCGATACGGCGTTCGACGGATGCCCGCCTGGGCGACAGGATTGCCAAGTGACGTCCGGGTCGGAGCGGCTTGTCGGCATTCCGCACCCGCTGGTGACTTGGGAGGGGGTGAGTTCCGAATCGGGGGTGGACCTCGACGGATTTGAGGTCTGGTACCGGCGCGAGCACCCTCGGTTGGTCGGCGCGTTGATGTGGCTCGGTGGTGACCCGATGGATGTTCGCGATGCGGTCGATGAAGCGTGCGCGAGAGCGCTGGAGCGGTGGGACCGCGTCGGCGTTATGCGGTCGCCGAGTGGGTGGACTTACCGTGTCGCGTTGAACGTGTGGAAGCGTCGGGAACGAAGGCGCGCGCTCGAGCGTCGAGTGCTTCGTCGACATCGGCCGTCGGAGACGGCAATCGCCGGTCCGGCGGGGGAGGCGTGGGACCTCTTGCGCCATCTTCCGCCGCGTGAGCGCACTGCGATCTCTTTGCGATACGTCGGGGACCTCACCGAAGCTCAGATCGCGGACGCAATGGGCGTGCGACGCAGCACCGTCTCCGTGTTGCTGGGTCGCGCACATCGCCGTCTTGCGGAGTTGCTCGTCGAAGTCGACGAGCCGGTGGAGCGTTGAGGTGGTGAACCGACTCGAGGAACTCGCGCAGGCCACAATCGAATCGACGACTGCGGCCGCGACTGATATCAGCGCGCTGCGCGAGCATGCCGCCGCGCGTGGGCGTCGGCGCAAGACCCGGTTCAGCGCTCTAGCGGTGATTGTCGTTCTCGTCTCCGGTCTGGTCGGCTGGCGCGTCCTCGTCTCCGATGACAGTCGCCCGCCAGCGGTCACGTCGAAGCCTGCTCGACCGCCCGCTACGACGGCGACGACCGACCCGACGAGCGTGCTCGGTGGCCTCCCCGCACCCAGCATTCCGGCTGATCAGGCGCGCGTCGCGCTCGACCGCCTTGACGCGCCGATGGCGGTGGCCGACGGGAAGGTGTGGGTGGCCAACGCTTCAGGCGTGGACGCATTCGATCCAACGATGCTCCAGCGCATCGCAACGATCCCGACCGAAGTCCCTGTCGTCACCATGGCCGCGAATGGAACTGATTTGTGGATTGTCACTGGAGACGACAACGCCGGTGATCGAGGTGCCGGCGCGCCGTACACGATGTTGCGCGTCGACACGGCGAGCGAGCGCGTCGTCTGGACCGATGTGCTGCCCTTCACCGACAACGGCCATCGATCGACTTGGAACATCCGACTCGCCGCCGGTCCTGGGCTCGCGTGGGTGACGTTCAGTGATTCGGTCCTCAAGGTGGATGCCGCGACCGGAGATGTCACACCCATCTCGTTGCAGGGGAAGTCGGTAGGCAACACTGCCGCCTCTCGGGACGGCCTATGGATCTCGAGCAACGGCGGCATGACCGCAGCGACCGCAGCTTTTGGGGTGCTCTACATCGATGCACGGACGAACGAGATCACGCCAATCGAAGTCGCGTCACCCGGCTTCATGTGGAGCATCGGCGCCACGGACGACGCGGCATGGTTGCTCCAATGCGCCGGCGCTGATCGCAATTGCATGCGCCTCGTGCGCATCGACGCGACAACGCATGCGCTGAACTCGTTCGCAGTGCCGGGCATGGCCGTCGTGACCGGTGACAACCAGATCTGGGTGCAGCTGGGCGACTTCTCGGGGAACGGAGGTGGACTGGTCGGGGTGTTCGATCCGACCACGGGCAAGATCACCCAGACCCTGTCCGTCTTCCTCGGTAGTCAACCGGGAAGCTCGAGCGACGGCTACACCTACCCGCCGTTCGCGATCGCCAACGGTCAGGTGTGGTCCGCGTACAGCGGCCTCCAACGCACGACCATCCCGACCAACGCGCCGACGGCTCCGACCAAGACCACCGTCGACCTCTCCACACCGCTGACGACAGTGAACGGTTACTACAGCGCGCTCGGCGCGCACGACCTCGCCGGAGCACGCCAAACCGTTGCGCTCGAGTACCGGTCACGCTGGTTCCCAAGCACGACGGTCGTCAACCCCGACGTCAGTCACCTCGAGAAGCTCACCCGCCTTCAGATCAAGACGCCACAGCCAATCGGACCGCCCGAGTCAATCGCGACCTGGCCCTACTCAGAGTGGATGGGGGTATGGGTGACCTACCGCGCGACTTACCGAGCAAACGACGTCATGCACAACGGCACGCAGACGAAGTTCATCTATCTGGCACGCGCCGCCGGCACCAACGACTGGTACATCGCCCAGATCGGACCCGCCCCGTAGGTGGCGATGCAACGGCCTTCGCCGTAGCGTGCTGCACGTCGCTCGAACGCGTAGACCTCGACTGCCCGCTGCCCGCCGAGCGCAGCCAATCCCTCTGCCTCGTGCAGCGCCTCGGTGTGTCGCCATGCCACCTTGAACACGACATCGCGGCCGTCCGGGTCGGTCGCCGGCGCGACCCACGAACAGTTGCCGCCCCGCTCGAAATGGCGCACCGACGTCCACCCCCACCGAGCACTTAGCGTCTCGATCTGGTCCGGCAACGCGGCCAGCCATGGCGGGAGGTGTCACATGTCTGGGGTGGCGGCGGCATTGTAAGGGTGGATGTTGGCGTCGGATGGCGAGGTGTACGCGAAGTACTCGGAGGAGTTGACGCGGTTCGCGACGATGCTGGTAGGCCCAGATGCAGCCGCCGACGCTGTTGCTGCAGGAGTTGCGGCTGCGATGCAGACGCCGCGCTGGCCGTCGATCGAACAGCGGCGCGCGTATCTGTATCAGGCGGTTCTGAATCAGGTCCGTATGACGCAGCGTCGCGATCGTCGCAGGGAACGCAACGAACGCCGCGCCGCCTTCCGCGACGTCGACTACGGCCCTCCAACCCCTCAACCGGAAGTGATCGCTGCGGTCGCGCGACTAAGTGAACGGCAACGAGCAGTCGTGTATCTGACCTATTGGGAAGACTTGGACCCGGGGTCAGTCGGTGAGTTGCTCGGTATCAGTGACGGCGCGGTTCGCCGTCACCTCGCCCGCGCCCGCAAGTCGCTCAGGAAGGTGCTCGATGCCTGACACCCTCGACTCCAAGATCCGCCCGATCGTGTTCGCGATCGTCGAAGCGGGCCCGCCACCGCCGCCGTTCACCGACGTCGAAGCGCACACCACCGACCCCCGTCGTGGCGCGCCCACACCACGTCGCACGGCAACCCGGCCGGTGATCGCTGGCCTCGCCGCGCTGGCAGTGATCGTCGGCGGGTTGCTGCTCTGGTCGCTCACGCGCACGCAACCGGACAACCGTTCGGTGCGATCTGGGCCGGCCACCACTCTCGGGAGTGTCCCACATATCGGATCGGGCTGGTCGAAGGAAGCGACCTTCGACGGTCAGGTCTTCGCAGTGGCGACCAGCGGCGACCGTCAGGTCGCGGTCGGGTACGGCATCTGGTCGACCAGCGACGGGCACACCTGGACTCCCGCGACCATTCCCGGCTACGGGAGTGGCCTCGACGGCAGCGTCGTCAACGACGTGGTCGCCCACGACGGCCGCTTCGTCGCGGTCGGCACCGGATCCGACCAGCAAGCCGCGATCTGGAACTCCACCGACGGCACGAACTGGACTCGTTCACACAGCGCTGCGCTCCAACCCCCGGCGCCGACCGTTCCCCAAGGCGTCATCATGAACAGAAGCAGCGTGTCGTCCATCGCGTACACGACCCACGGATTCGTGGCTGTCGGCCGGGTGCTCCAAGGGGGCTACGGCCCACTGGTGTGGAACTCCTCTGACGGCACACATTGGCGACAGGTTGCAGGGCCCCGCGAGTTGCAGCGCAGTGGTCCCGCCGACGGTGGTCTGCGCGCCATCACTGCACGCGGTTCGACCGTTCTCGTCGCCGGCCAACGCACCATCTGGCGCACCAATGACCTCAAACACTGGCACGCCGCCGTCATCGACACCGCGAACCTCACCACGCTCGCCGTGCAACACCGAGCCGTGCTCGCCGCCGGCACCAGCGGCACCGGTCCAGACGGCAGTCCCACCATCTGGCGCTCCACCGATCTCACGCACTGGGAAAAGACCTACGAAGGCGGGTCAGCCCCTGTTACCAACATCACCAAGCTGGTCCCCAGCTCGACGTCCGTGCTCGCGCTCGGCTACTCGGGCGACCAAGAAGTCTCGACGCCGGGATTGCTCCTCGAATCGCATGGCGGCCGCGACTGGACGCCCGCCGAACCATCACTGCCTGCACCCACGCAGCCAACCGCAGGAACTCTCGACGACGGCACGTTTCTGATCGTGGTCAACGAAACCCGCACCGAGTCACGCCCTCCCGACGGGACCCTCTACATCCCAGCGGTCGGCATCTACACGTCGAGGTGAGCCACCGAAGCGCCTCCGAACGCCGGCTCAAGAACCGGCGATCGGTACGCGTGTTCTGTGGGCCGCAGGTGGCCGCGGGCCCCACCCGTGTCGGTTCTGGGTCGTGGCTTGGACTTGGTCGTCCCCTTCGCGCAGCGCACCTGGGTACGCGAATCGCGTCCCGCGAGTAAACCTTCTCGGCGGTCCTGGGGTTGAAACTGCTGCATGGACCTGTATGCGTTCGAGGATTTTTTCCCGGGAGCACTACTCGGCGGTGAGACGAGCACTCATCCTCGGGCTCGGGTCGATCGATGCTGCCGAGGACGCAACCCAAGAAGCATTCATTCGGGCCTGTGTTCGCTGGCCTCGGGTCCGAGAGATGGAACGTCCAGCTGCCTGGGTGTACGTCACGGCCGTGAACGTCGCTAAGGACGAGGTCACGAAGGCGGCACGACGTTCATACGCCCAACAGGAACAGCGGGTTGTGCG
Organism: Acidimicrobiia bacterium; assembly: GCA_036502765.1. GTDB lineage: Bacteria > Actinomycetota > Acidimicrobiia > IMCC26256 > DASPTH01 > DASUAS01. The sequence goes on from DASXXX010000064.1 coordinate 10,217, forward strand.
CCCGTCCGATGAGGCGATGAATGTGGTCACGCGTCTCGACATTGCCGACGCACTCGAGGCTCTCGCTCCTCGGCAACGCCTTGCAGTCGTGTTGCGCTACCTCGCTTCGCTGCGGAACGACGAGGTCGCGCGCGCCATGAACTGTTCAGTCGGAACCGTGAAAGCAACGCTTCACAGCGCGCTCAAGAACTCGCGCGTCGACCTCGAGGAGGCGAATCCGTGAAGATCGATGAACTCGAAGCAGCATTGCGCGACGTTGCAATGCGCGAACCTGCTGCGACCCGTGACGTATACCCCAGCGTCCTGTACACGGCGCGCCGACGGCGCACGCGACGCCGTATGGCTACCGTGGCTGGCGCGCTGCTGTGCGTGCTTGCCCTTGCGTTCGTAGGCTTCGTGGTCACGAAGAAGGACTCGCGCCCGGCGACGGTGAGCATCACGCAATCGCCCGCGACCGAGTTTCACCCGCCATCGCACGTCGAAGGCGACAACCTCGTCGTACCCATCACGTTCCTCACCGGAGGCCACGCCGAGATCGTCCTGCCGTCCGGCTCGATCGACCGGGATGCACTGGCCTTCGTGCCGGGGGGTGCAATCACATGGACGGGATCAACCGAACTCGGGCGATCACTCGAGATCAGCCGCGGCACCCTCGACGACGAGTTCCCCGGTCAACACCCAACGGCCGTGTACCGGGATGCGTCGGGCAACCCCGTTCCCTTCTACACCGGCGCCTCCGACAACAACGTGAACTACCTCGCGTTCCAGATCGGCCCCTGGATCGTCAAGGTGTGGGACTACCCAGACGGTGATCCACGGGGACCAGCGATGACCGACGACGAGCGCCGAACCTGGGCCGCGCACTTCCGTGGCCACGTCACGCAGCAGGGCTTCCTCGTCCTCGACCCAGTTGCACCACTCACAAACGCTCCGACAGATTCCCCCGATGCCGAACTCATCGATGGAACCAACAGCATGGGCATCATCTTCCGTGGCTGCTCGCAGTCCGAACTCCAGGGCTACCGCAATGATCACGGCTACATCGTCACGAGCGGCGCTCCGGGTCCTGTCCTCTGCAATCCAGACCTAGCCATCAACGTCTGGATGGGTGGCGACCAAACATTCGAGCAAGCCGCGAACTCTCTCGAGATTCGCAACCTTGACGGACCACTTCCAAACAAGGCCAACTAGCTCCACCCTGAGCGAGCCGAGCATCAGTCTTGTCACCGCGCGAATGTTTCGTCTCAGCGACCACCACCGCCGCCCAGAACGACACGACGAGTGCGCCCCACAACGCCGGCTCCGAGCCGGATGTGGGACGCAAGTCAGTGGGTCAGCCGCCAGGGAGCCAGGCGGCGGTGAAGAGGAGGGAGCCGAGGAAGGTTGGTCTTCGTTGTCCGGGACTCCATCGGAAGATGCCGCCGGGGTGTGTGGTGTCGGTGAAGTGGATGAGGAGCGCTCGGCCGGCGCGGTCAGTGGCGATGGGCGCACCGCAGCAGGTGAGCGTCCGTACTCGAGTGCCGGTGCGAGTGTTCAGCACCACGACGTCTCGTGCGAAGCCGTGTGCGTCGAGTGCGCTCCCCACGAGCGCGTCTTTCACGCCGAGGTAACAGCAGACGACGTTCGGCGCGACGCGCACGACCGGGGACGTGTCGAGGTACGTCTGGAAGCGGGCGCGTGTGTCGAGGAGGCGCGGCCGGGCGTCGTCTTCGCCGGTGGAGGTGCTGGAGGCGTGGGTGAAGAGGATGTGGCGGGAGTCCGGAGCCCATGACAGTGACTGGATGTCAACCCATGGGCTCGCTGCGGATTGCGGTCCCCACACGCCGTCGTAGGAGCCGTTGTGCGTGGTCGAGTACAGGTCACGGACGAGGATGGCTCGTCCGGCATCTGAACAGTTCGGGATCCCGGTGAACGCGAGGTACCGACCGTCGGGGCTCACGGCCGGGTACCGGACGTTGGTCACCAGCTCCGTGGCGTCTCCGCCCGTGACGGGGATTGATGCGATCGCAGTGATCGGGTCGCCATTCGCGCATCGGTTGCCCGTGTCCCTCGCGTAATACACCGTGTTGCCATCTGGACTCACCGCGAGGCCACCCGCCGCGTTGGCATCAGTGGCGAGTACGCGGAGCGCGTGACCGTCGCGCGCTGATGCGACGACGAGCCGACCGTCGTAGGTGACTGCGACGATCCGCGACGGGTAGTACGGCGTCGCGCCGGCGGGTTGCACGCTGTCGTCGCCGATCGCGAAGAGCGCGCACGCAACCACGACGACGACCCCGGCTGCGATCGCCACCCACACCCGCCGAGGTTGCCAACCACGCGGCCTCATCGCGGGCGAGTCGACCTCCAACAGCGGCGCCGGCACGAGGTCGCTACGAGCAAACCGACCCGTGCGCGCGAGAACCCAGTCATGTCTCTTCGACGCATCAAGCCCGTCCGCGGTTGCCGTATGCGCCACATACCCTCCCGAGCGACGGCCGAGGCGCCCACAACGCCGGCTTGGCGCACCCGGCGACGTCTGGTGTTCAGCGTGTCCGCCGCCGCGTCACTGAGAGGTGCCCGGGCGTTGGTCGCCGTTGCGGGCAGCGGTCAGCGTGTAGCTGTCGCGATCCACTCGATGACGTCGCCGACGATGGTGGCGAACTCCAGGATGGTCCCGACGTGGTCGAGTCCATGTACCGGAAGTGTCGCGACGCCCCGGTCTGTGAGCGCGCTTTTGGGGTTGGGTTCGGTGTTGAACGACCACAAGATGTCGTCGTTGGCACCCCAGAACGCCAGCATCGGGCAGGTCACATCGGTGACGAGTGCGCCGTCCGGGAGTTGAGCCAAGTCGCGGTAGAAGCCGAGGGCGGCGCGAGGGTCGAAGCCAAGCTCCACCGGTGTAGCTGCGTCCCTGGTGTGAATGCCGGCGTCGTGTTCGACACTGCTCTGCACGCGTCCGTAGCTTCCAAGAAGCGGGAACCCGCCGGCGACAACGGCGTCGACCCGTGAACTCACGCAAGCCAGTCGGGAGGCCATGGCTGCCGTCAACGAGTACCCGAGCACGGAGAACCGCTCGAGTCCGGTGTGATCGCAGATCGCCAAGAGATCCGCCACGAGCAGGTCGGTGGTGTAGCTCTCACTCTCGGCCAATCGTGCGCTCGATTGGTAGCCGCGAGGACTCGCTGCAACCACGGTGAAGTGCGCCGCGAGCGAATCGAAGTAGGGCATGTCAAGCCACGGGAAGTTGCACACCGGCACGAGAAGAGCCGGACCGGATCCCCGAATGCTGTAGTGAAGTGACGCTGCACCGATCTCGAGTTCTGCCACGTTTCCTACTCGGTTGCGACGCCAGTGAGGCCATGCGGCCCCACCATGATGCTCGCGATGCGCTCGCGCAGGGACAGAGACGGAAGCCGGACCTGCCCCAGATCTCCGGGTCGGCGGCGGCGTGATCTGTGCGCGCGTTCTGGCGCGACTCCAAGGTCGCCCGCGAGCGCGTAGCAGTTATGCCGTGTCGTCAGGGCATGGTGCTCCGACTCCGACGTGCGCCACTTCTCGACGTTCGCCGAACTTCACGATCAGCGGGATACACGCGGGCTCGCTCACCCAGTATCCGCCGGGGTACGCGGTCCACGATCCCCCGTCGTCACCGCAGTGCGAGATGGTCAGTTGGCTGCTGGGCTGCGCCGGGCTTCCCCAACCAATCGCGGCCCGTCCGCGCCAAGCCTTAGGCACGATGAGCCTGAAGGCGGTGTTGCTCTTGATGAGCAGTCCATCTTTCGCCCACCAGCGAGTAACAGGCGTGGACGAATCGCGAAGGCGCACTGGTTCGAGAACCCGCCTGGATAGCAGCACTCGGCCGCGCACATTGAGGTAGTCGCTCAGATCGGCCGGAGCACCGCCAATGGCATCGCGGCAACGCAGGCGCGTCGTAGACGCGACTGCACCCGCCGGAGCAGCAGAGCTGGAGGTAGCAGGCCCTGCCACAACGGCAATGAGTACGAGTAGGGCGGTGACCAACCTCATTGGCCTCCCGACGTACCTGGCAGTCAACCGGTTGCTTGCTAGCGCCATATTGCCCGTGATGCGCTCGCGCGGCCAGTGGTCCGTCCGCGCCATAACGACGCCGCGGCTGTCCCAGAACGCCGGTTCAGGCCATGCCACAAACATTGACCCAGACGGCACTAGCGCGGCGCGAGGATCCCGAGTCAAGCTCAGCCACGACGAGAGCGTCACACCCCAGCCGTACCCTCGTAGCATGGAGTCTGTGGCCAGCTCTCTGATCGGACGAGGGATCTACGACGCCACTGAAGCTGCGCGCCTGACGCGTGTTCACCACGAAGTGATCGCACGGTGGACAACGGGCAAGGACGCCCTCGTCACGCCTGCGTTTAAGCAATTCTTTGACTTCGAGGATCTCGTCAGTCTCCTCGTGATCGCGGAACTCTGGCGAAGGAACGTTGACACGGGTGAGATCCGACGCGGTGTCGAGGTCCTTGCGAAGGAGCTCGGCGTTGATCGCCCCCTGGCGCACATCGATGCGCCAAGGCGCCTGGCGACGGTCGGGAGCGCGTTCTTCGCCAACTTCGGTGAATGGGCTGATGCTGGCAAGGGTTGGCAGCTCGCGTTTCAACCGATCATCGAGCCAGTTCTACGCCCGCTCGAGTACGACACGCACGGGATGGCTCAGCTCTGGCGACCTCTGCCGTTCGTTACGGCGTCACCCATCGTCCAGGCGGGCACGCCATGTGTCGAAGCGACGCGCGTCCCCACGACCACCATCGACGGCCTCGTCCGCGTTGGTGAGGACATCGACGACATCGCCTTCGACTTTGATTTGGAAGTCGAGCAGATCGAGGCCTCGCTTCGCTTCGAGAGCGCGCTGCGCGATCGACTGCTCGCGGACAAGGTGCTCGCCCACTAGGAGGTCGCGCCACGGCGGGGCGACCTGCTATCAGGCTGCTCTTCGACGAACTGCTCTCCTGGCGTGTCGCCCGTGCACTCCGGGAGCTCGGTGTCAGAGCAAGCCATGTCGGCCACGAGGGCGACAACGCACCCGCGCGCGGGTCCGGCGATGACGTCGTACTCGATCACGCGCGCAAGACCAACCAGGTCATCGTCACCTCGAACCACGACATGATCCTCCTGTGCGCGGAGCAAGGCGAGTCAGTGATCTGGGTCGATCCACGCGGCCGGCAGCTCAAGCGAACAGAGTTCGTACCGCTCGTCTTCGCACGAGTCGAGGAGTGGGAGGAGCTTCTCGCTGCGAGGGACGACCCGATCTGCGTACACGTTCTACGGACCAAGACCGAAGTCCTGACACTCGACCGAGCAGGGCATCTCGTGCTTCAGCGCATGCGCCGACTGCAAGCCCGTCGACGCGTACAGGCTCGAAGGCCAGCTTCAGGGGAGACGCTCGAAGGCATCTGAGCAGTTACCCAAGAGCTGTTGCCCATGAGTTTGCCCATCAGTCGTGGTCACACCTGGCAGATTCACCAGACAGGACGAGCCAGCGCAGACCTGTGACCAGCGCACACGCGACGCCGAAGACGACGAGGACGAGGATGCGCCCTCTTGAAAACCGTTGAGGCGCAAGTCTCCGAGGGTTCGAATCCCTCTCCCTCCGCCATGCCACGTCCCGGCTCCCCTCGGTGCCTCGTCCCGTTCGACGCGGCGGAAGCGATCAGAACATTGATCGTCGCGCCGGTTGGGCATCGGAAAGTTGTGCGGATGTGTGAACACGCCATCATATACTTGACTCTGCGGTAGACTGTCTTCAGTTACTTGATCGTAACCTTGCGGTGCGATCAAGGTTCCGATCGACTGGAGAGGCTGACCACGGTGTCGCGTCGATGGCCTGCACTCGTCTTCAGTGGTGAGCACGACCCAGCCGCGCTCTCCCGGGCGGTGACGCGGGGAACGCTCCGCCGACTGAGTCGCGGGATCTACAGCGGTGATCTCGAAACCGCGGCCGAGACACTCGTCGAACAGCATCTCTTCGAGATCATCGCCCACGAGTTCCCCGCCGCGGTGTTCGTCGACCGAAGCGCGACGACCGGGGGCCGTCCAACCGACGGTGCGGTCTTCGTCGATCATCCTCGGCAGCGTTCGGTCGCCTTCCCCGGAGTCACGGTCTGGCCTCGGGCCGGCCCCGGCGCCCAATCCGGCGACATGGACATGCCCAACGGGCTCAAACTCAGTTCCGAAGCGCGGGCGTTGCTCGACAACCTCGCTCCGGCGCGACCGAGAGCGCGGGTTGTACGCGTCCTCGAGCCCATCGAGATCGAGGACTGGATCGACCGCCTCGTGCGCGAACGCGGGCCCGATGGCATCAACGTGATCCGTGACCAGGCGCGGACCGTCGCTCCCGCGCTCCATCGGCAAGCTGAGATGGATCGCCTCGACAGCCTGATCAGCGCGGCACTCACGACGCGCGACGACGTCGAGATGACCTCACCTTCTCTCATCGCGCGAAGCGGATCGCAACCCTACGACCCCCGTCGACTCAAGCTGTTCACCTCGCTCGTCGAGACGCTCGCGGGCACGAGCCCACACACGCTGCCCGCGCTTCCTGGGGATCGCGACCGCCGGACACTGCTCCCCTTCTACGAGGCCTACTTCTCGAACTTCATCGAGGGCACCGAGTTCACGATCGGCGAGGCCGCCGAGATCGTCTTCGACCACGTGGTCCCCGAAGACCGACCCGACGATGCCCACGACATCATCGGTACGTACGCCATCGTTGCCGACGATCAACAGATGAACCTCGTCCCGAAGAGCTTCGACGAGCTCGTCGCACTCATGCGTGATCGTCATGCTCTCCTGATGGAGAGCCGGCCCGACAAGCTCCCCGGGGAGTTCAAGCGCAAGCCAAACCGTGCCGGCACCACCGAGTTCGTTGCCCCCGAACTCGTCGCCGGCACACTGCGGCGAGGCTTCGATCTCATCGGTGACGTCCGGTCTCCATTCCACCGAGCCGTCTACATGATGTTCCTCGTCGCCGAAGTTCACCCCTTCTCCGACGGCAACGGTCGAATCGCCCGCATCATGATGAACGCAGAACTGCAACATGCCCGAGAGGTTCGCATCCTCGTGCCGACCGTGTATCGCAACAACTACCTGTCGGCACTACGCGCCGCGACCCACAACAGCAGCTTCGATCCACTCATCGCCATGTTGCTGTTCGCTCAGCGCTACACGGGTCGAATCGACTTCACCGATCGAGCGACTGCCGAAGCCGACTTGGAACGCACCAACGCGTTCAGAGACGCGAACGACGCCGAGGCCGCGGGGGTGCGGCTGATGCTTCCCTGAATGGTCGACGCTCAGAGCGCGAGGATCTTGGCCTTCTGGGCGGCGAACTCCTCGTCGCTGAGGATTCCCTTGTCCTTCAGCTCACCGAGCTTCTCGAGCTGGTCGATCGTGTCCGACTCGGACGGCGCGGCCGGCGCGGGAGCAGCTGCCGGTGCTGGCGCGTACTGCGGCTCCTGCTGCGCGTACTGCTGGTCGTCCTGCTGCGACCACCGATTCGCCTGGCGACGGGACACGCGGTTCGAGACCGCGGTCGCGGTCCCCGCGACGACGGCCACACGAGCGACGCCTCTCAGCAGTCCGGGCATGTCGTTCCTCCTCTATCCGTCTCAGATCCGTCTCGGATCCGTCTGGGTCAGTGGTCGGTCGCGTCGAGCGACGCGACCAACGCGTCCTGGGGGATGTAGCCGGCGGCGACGAGTTGCGCGTCGCCGCGCCGGAGCGCCTCCACGAACTCGGTGGCCCAGCGGTTCTCGAAGACGAGGATGCCGGCCGACGAACCCGGCGTGATGGCCGGTGCCGCGTCGGCGAAGTCGCTCTCGTCGAGCAAGCCGGACGACACGCCGTCGAACACCGCGAGGTCGAGCTCGCCGTCGCCGTCGATGTCGCTGAGGTTGATCGCCCGCACGGTGCCGTCGTCGTCCTTGGTCACGAACGCGAGGTCGAGGATGCGGATCAGCCCACGGTCGACGAGGTCGACCAGGATCGGGAAGCCCTCGCCCGTCATCTTGTTGCCGGGGAACTCGACGATCAGGTAGCTGACGGGTCCCATCGGCGCGGCGTCTGCCATGGTGCACCCCTTCTCGGGAGGCGGGTGGAGGTCGGCGTCAACCTATCCCGCCCGAGGAGTGCGTTCTTCGTCCGAAGTGGATGAACGTCGGCGTGGGTCGCGCGCCACACGACGCGCGACCCACGGACACCTTCCGGTCAGAAGTACACCCGGGTCAGACGTAGACCTCTTCGCCGCGCTCGCCGTACGCGACCAGCGCGTGCAGGACGAGCAGGTCGATGACGATGATCACCAGCGCGCCCTGCCACTGCGGCGAGAAGATCCAGAAGAACGCCAGGATCGCCTGCACCGTGGCGGCGAGGATGCCGACGGTGACGGCCCACCGCTGCCGCATGAACACGAACAAGCCGGCCAGCAGCACGATGCCGCCGACGATGACGTAGATCCAGCCCCAGGTGTCGAGGTTGGTGTCGCTGAAGAGCAACTGGTTCTTGAAGCTGGCGACCTGTGCGCTGGTCGCGTGCAACGCCCAGACCCCGTTGATGAACATGTTGGCCCCGCCGATGATCATCGCGATCCCCGCGAAGATGATCCAGCCGGTCCCTCTGGTGCCGCGTTGCGTCGGTTCTGCCATGAGCAACCCCCTCGTGTCCCATTCGTTGACGACACTGACAAACACTGACAACAGTCTTTCGCTCTTCGGTCACCCCGGCGCGGATACGGCCAACCACCCCGATCCGGCATACTCCCCGTGGTGCTGATCGACCGTTGGGTTCCCGGCGTCGCGGCGGCGCGGTCGTACGACCGCGCGTGGCTGCGCAGCGACCTGGTCGCCGGCCTGGTTCTCGCCGCGATCCTCGTGCCCCAGGGCATGGCGTACGCCGAGCTGGCCGGCCTCCCCGCCGTCACCGGCCTCTACACCTCGATCGCGTGCCTCGTGGGCTACGCGATCTTCGGCCCGTCGCGGGTGCTGGTGCTCGGGCCCGACTCCTCGGTGTCGCCGCTGATCTTCGCGGCCATCACGCCGCTGCTCGTCACCAACGACCCCGGCAGTGCGATCGCGCTCGCGGGCATGTTGGCGCTGCTCGTCGGCCTCATCGAGATCGCGCTCGGCCTCGGCAAGCTCGGTTTCGTCGCCGACCTCCTCTCCAGCGAGGTGCAGGTCGGCTACATGAACGGTCTGGCCATCACGATCGTGGTGAGCCAACTCCCCAAGCTCTGCGGCTTCTCCACCGATGCCGACGGATTCGGCGACGAACTGCGCGCGTGGGTCGAGCACCTCGACGCCACGCAGGGCGCGGCGCTCGCGGTCGGGCTGGGCGTGCTCGTCGTGCTGCTGGTGCTGCCCCGGTTCGTGCCCAAGATCCCCGCGGTGCTGGTCGCTGTTGCCGGCGCCACCATCGTGTCGGCGGTGCTCGACCTCTCGGCGCACGGGGTGGCGACGGTCGGCACGCTCCCCCAGGGATTCCCGAAGCCCTCGATGCCGTGGACGTCGTTCAGCGACGTCGGCCCGTTGTTCCTCGCCGCCATCGGCATCGTGCTGGTGTCGCTCACCGACACCATCGCCACCGCGTCGGCGTTCGCGGCGCGGCGGGGCGACGAGCTCCAGCCCAACCAGGAGATGATCGGCATCGGCGCGGCCAATGTCGCCGCCGGGTTCTTCCAGGGATTCGCGGTGTCGACCAGCGGGTCGCGCACCGCGGTGGCCGAGCAGTCGGGCGCGAAGTCACAGCTCACCGGCATCGTCGGTGCGGGCCTGGTGGCGATCCTGCTGCTGTTCCTCAACTCGCTGCTGTCCGACCTCCCGCAGTCGGCCCTCGCCGGGGTGGTGATCGCGGCCGCGCTGTCGCTCATGAACCTCGGCGCGCTGCGGAAGTACGCGCGCATCCGCAGGTCGTCGCTCGTCTTGTCGTTGGTCGCGACGCTCGGCGTGGTCGCGCTCGGCGTGCTCGAAGGCATCGTCGTCGCGATCTTCCTCGCCATCCTGCTGTTCTTCCGGCGGAACTGGTGGCCGCACGGCGCGGTGCTCGGTCGTACCGACGACAGCGAGGGCTGGCACAGCATCGACGACCTCGAGGGCGCGGTCGAAGAGCCCGGGATCGTCGTGTACCGGTGGGAGGCGCCGCTCTTCTTCGCCAATGCGGGGACGTTCCGCCAGCAGATCCGCAAGCTCGTGCGGGCGCGCCAGCCGAGGTGGATCGTGTTGCAGTGCGAGGCCGTCACCGACATCGACGTGACCGCGGCCGAGGTGCTCGAGCAGCTCGACCTCGAGCTCAACCGCGCCGGGATCCACTTCGCGTTCGTGGAGATGCGCAGCCGGCTGCAGGACCTGGTCGGGCGCAACGGTCTGTACGACACGCTCGACCGCGACCACTTCTATCCCACGCTCGACGCCGCCCTCGCCACGATCCGCGCCGAGGACGCAGGGACCGACGACGGAACCTGATGATCAACCCGATACGGGAGTTCGACGCGATCTCGTCGTAGCCACCGAGCGGTTGATGCTTCCCGCCGAGGGCCGTGCTACGAAGTCGGGAATGGAGGGGATCGAGCCGGAGGAGATCGAGCCGGAGAAGATGTGGGCGAACTCGGGCGACTCCCATCTCGTCGAGCCGGCCGACCTGTTCACGTCGGCGCTGCCGCCGGCCGTGGCCGAGCGCATGCCGCGCAGCGTCGTCGACGACGACCTGAGCTGGGAGACCATCCACGTCGACGGCCAGAGCTTCCGCCGGCGCTTCCCGCGGGGCCGCACCATGGTCGACGCCGCCGGGCACACCGTCTCCGAACGCGCGCCGGGCGCCAACGACATGCGCCTGCGGCTCACCGACCTCGACGCCGAAGGCGTGTGGGCCGAGCTCGTGTACCCGTCGATCGGCATCTGGATGGCGTCGATCCACGACGCCGAGCTGCTGGCGGCGGGATGTCGCGCCATCAACGACTGGGCGATCGAGTTCCAGCAGTTCTCGCCGCGCTACGTGTGCACCGCGACGATCCCGTTGCTGAGCACCGAGACCGCGGTCGCGGAGATCGAGCGCGCCGCCGGCCTCGGCTTCCATGCCGCGTACCTCTCGGTCGCGCCACCGACCGACGAGGACTGGAACCACGAGCGGTGGGAACCGGTGTGGGCGGCGCTCGCCGCCACCGGTCTCGTGTGCTGCTTCCACATCGGCACCGAGCCCCACGACGCGCAGGTCACCCACGGGGCCTACTTCCGCGGCCCCGGCGGCGCGTTGCTCAACTATGTCGAGACCACCTACGGCGGGCAGCGCGCGGTCACCAAGCTGATCGCGGCGGGGGTCTTCGACCGCCATCCCGCGTTGCGGGTGATGGTGTCCGAGGGCGGCGCGACCTGGGGGCCGTTCCTCGCCGACCGTCTCGACGAGGGGTACCGGCAGCACGCGTCGGCCGTGCGGCCCGCGCTCTCCCGCCTGCCGAGCGAGTACCTCTACGAGCACGTGTACGCGTCCTTCCAGCACGACCGCTCCGCGCCCGCGGCGCTGTGGGCGATGGGCTGGCAGAACGTGTGCTGGGGCAGCGACTACCCGCACCTCGAGGGCACGTTCGGTCACACGCAGGAGACGCTGCACGCACTGCTCGACGACGTCGACGCCGCGACGCGCGCCCGCATCACCGTCGGCGCGTTCTCGGAGCTGTTCCCGCACGTCCCCGCGCCACCCGCACGCTGACCAACCGGCACGCTGACCAACCGGCACGCTGAGGAGCCATGGCCAAGATCGTCCTCGTCCACGGCGCGTTCAACGAGCTCTGGGGTCCCCACGAGTTGAAGTCGCGCTGGTTGCCCGCGGTGCGCGACGGCCTGTGGCACGACGGTCTCGAGATCGCCGACGACGACGTGCAGGTGTGCTTCTACGGCGACCTGTTCCGGCGCGCGCCCGGCACCGCCGACGACGAGAAGTTCGAGCAGTCACGCGCCGGCATCGCCGAGTCGTTGCACGAGATGGGCGGCGACACGGTCGCGATGCTCGGGCAAGCCGCCAACGACGCCGCGTTCGACCGGACCGTCGACATGGTCACGATCATGGCCACCGATCCCGACCTGCGATCGAAGATGCGCGGCCGCATCGAACCGCTGGTCGACGACGACACCCGCGTGCTGGTGGCGCACTCGCTCGGCACCGTGCTCTCGTACATGGCGCTCGCGAACCATCCGCAGTGGACGGTGCACACCTTCGTGACGCTGGGGTCGCCCCTGGCATCACCGATGCTCGGCGACATGCTCGACCCGCCACTCGTCGACGGCAAGGGCCAGTGGCCGGGCTCGATCCAACGCTGGGTGAACGTGCGCGCGATCGGCGACAAGGCCGCGGCAGTGCCGCTGAGCGAACGCTTCGGTGATCGGGTCGAGGACGTGATGGTCGACAATGGCCACCGCGCGCACGCCGCCGAGCCCTACCTCAACTCGCAGCCCACCGGCGAGGCCATCGCCGCCGCGCTCCAGGCCTGACGCTCGTGTCGACTCATCCCGCCCGCGGCGCCTGCGCCGGGGTCGAGCGGAAGCAACTCACCGAGTACGGGAAGTCCTGCGTCATCACGTAGTGGTAGGTGGTGACGGCCTTGCCGTCGAGAGTGACGGTGCTCGTGATGCCGTGACACTCGTCGAGGTCGGTGGTGGTGAGGATGTTCTCGTCGCCGACCTTCGGTCCCGTGATCGGAAAGCCGTCGAGCGCGTACCCGAGCACCGTGCTCACGCTGGTGTCGTGGATGCACGAGCTGAGCGTGTGGTAGTGGTACTCGCTGCTCATCTGCGGGTGACCGTCGCAGCCGTCCTGCACCTCCCACGCGCCCGCGTCGCGCCCGCCGGCGTCGAACGCGTCGAACAGCGCGACGCCCGTCTCCATCACCCCGCTCTCGCCGCCCACACAGCTCGGCTGGTCGCTGTATTCGGGATTGGCGTTCAGGTCGTAGGTGAGCGACTGCGCGGCGATCTGGTTGGGGTTGCGGTCGTACTGGTAGGCGGGGTCGTCGGGCTCCACCGGGAACGCGCCGGTGGTGTGGTCACGCGGCAGGTCGTTGGTGGTCACGGTGCGGGTGCCGTCGGCGACGAGCACCGAGAAGGTGCTGTCCCATTTCACCTCGCCCTCGACCGCGACCTTCTGCTTGATGTCGTAGGTCGTTCCGTCGGCGCTGAACCAGGGCCCGCGCGCCTCCGCTCCTCCCCCACCGCCGGCGGGCGCGTGGCACACGAAGACCTCACCCTTGGCGGTGCCGTCGGTGCGGTACTTGCCGTCGCCGACCGGGAGGATCCCGTCGGCATAGCGATCGCCATAGTCGTGGTTCGGGTCGAGGACCAGGTCGCCGACCGACGCCTGGATCGGCGCCGATCCGGCGGTCGTCGACGTGGACGCAGGGGTGGACGTCGTCGCGCGTGTGCTCGAGCTCGCGGCGCGGTCGTCGTCGCCACCCGAGCACGCGCCCGCGAGCACCACCACCGCCAGGGCCGCGACCGCGGCGAGTCTGCGCATGCGCCGGGAACCTACTGGTCGGGCGCGGTGCAGCAGGGCGCGGTGCAGCAGTGCAGGTTCAGCGGGGCGCGTCGCCCACGATGCTCGCTCGTTCCATGACGCGCACCGACGGCCAGTAGTCGCTGCACGCGTAGTGCTGCACGGCGCGGTTGTCCCACATCACCACCGTGTCGGGGGACCAGCGGATTCGGCACTGGTACTCGATGATGTCGGCCTGACGGCTGAGCGCCTCGACGAGCGCATGGCTGTCGGCCGGTTCGAGCCCGACGACGTGGCTGGTGAAGAAGCGGTTCACGTAGACGAGCTTGCGACCGGTCTCGGGATGGGTGCGCACGACCGGGTGCTCGACCGGCGGGAACTCGGCCCGGATCTCCTCGCGCTGCTCCGGTGGCACCTGATGCCCGAACGACGAGTCGTGGTCGTGCACGGCGACGAGTCCGTCGATGCGTGCCTTGAGGTCGTCGTCGAGACCGTCGTAGGCCGCGTACATGTCGGCGAAGAGCGTGTCGCCGCCGCTCGGCGGCACCGCCACCGCGTGCAGCACCGCGGCCATCGACGGCGTCGCCCGCCAGCTCACGTCGCTGTGCCAGCCGTTCTCGTAGCCGCCCACGTCGGCCGACTTGGCGAAGCGCACCAGTTCGGGGAACTCGCCGTTGGCGGGGATGAAGGGATGGATCTCGAGGTCACCGAACCGCCGTGCGAACGCGACGTGTTGCGCGGCGGTGATCGCCTGGTCGCGGAAGCACAGCACCTTGTAGTCGAGCAGTGCCTGGCGCAGCTCGGCGATGGTCGCGTCGGGGAGGACGCCGCCGAGTTGCACGCCCGCGATCTCGGCCCCGATGGTGGCGGCGAGCGGCGTGGCGTCGAAGGCCCGCCACGTGAGCGACTCCAGTCGTTGCCGTTCCGCCGCCAGGTGGCCGAGCGGTCCGATCTCGATCTCGAACTCACCGAGCTTGACCCGGGTGGCCGACAAGTGCGCCCCGGGATCTCGCATCGCGTCTGGTTCCGCGATCGGTTGCGTCGTCATGGCGCCATTGTGCCGCCCGATGGCGTGTCGAGCACGCGCGGTCGGGGATGCGAGACTGGCGCGCATGTCCGCGACCGACGAGCTCCTCGACAACAACGCCCGCTTCGTGGCGGGCGTCGGCCACGCCGATCTCGAGGCGCAACCGGTGCGACCGGTGGTGCTGGTCACGTGCATGGACGCCCGCATCGATCCGGCGCTGGCGCTCGGGCTGGTGCCGGGCGACGCCCACGTGCTCCGCAATGCCGGCGGGCTGGTCACCGACGACGTCGTGCGCTCGCTCGCGATCTCACAGCACGCGCTCGGCACCCGCGAGGTGATGGTGGTGCAGCACACGAATTGCGGCATGCACGGTCTCGACGAGAACGCGCTGGCGCTGCGCATCGAGGCCGCCGCCGGCATCCCACCCAACGCGAACGTGCGCTTCGGCGCGTTCACCGACCTCGAGACGAGCGTGCGGGCCTCGGTGGCACGGTTGCGCGCGTCGACGTTGCTCCTGCACCGCGACCGCGTGCGCGGCTTCGTCTACGACGTCGAGACTGGTCGGGTGCGCGAAGTCGACTGACGCGCGCCTTCCCGATCGAGCAGCGCCTCCTTCGCCTCCACGCCCCACGCGTATCCGCCGAGCCCACCCGTCGCGGTCACGACGCGATGGCAGGGCACGACGATCGACACCGGGTTGCTCCCGCACGCCGCGCCGACTGCTCGGGCACCGTCGGGCACCCCGACCGCGGCCGCGACCTCGCCGTAGCTGCGGGTCTCGCCACGCGGGATGCGTTGCAGCTCCTGCCAGACCCGGAGTTGGAACGCGGTGCCGCGCACGTCGAGCGGGAGCTCCGCCCGTGGGAGCTCGCCGTCGACCCGACGCAGCACCTCCGCGACCAGCGGGGCGAGGACGTCGTCGTCACGCGTGATCGCGTTGGCCGCGGGGAACTCGATCCGCAGACCCTCCTCCAGCGCGACCGCTTCGATGCCGAGCGCGATCCAACAGATGCCGCGGGTGGTAGCCGCGACGATCAGTGCGCCGAGCGGGCTCGCAGCCACGGTGAACGCGATCGAGGCGCCCGCGCCGCCCGCGCCGTACGACGCCGGTGTCATCCCGAGCCGCGCGTCAGACTGCTCGTAGAGCCGGCTGCTCGATCCGTAGCCCGCGGAGTAGAGCGCCCCGGTGACGTCGCGTCCGTCGCGCAATTCGGCGCGCAACCGGTCGACCCGCCTCCCGTCGGCGTACTGCTTCGGTGACACGCCGAGGACGCGCTGGAAGTCGCGTCGCAACGCGTCGGGGGTGACACCGAGGGCGACGGCGACGTCGGCCACGCGCAGGCCGTCGCCGTCGTCGAACCGTCGACACGCGACTTCGACACGGGCCACCCGCCCGTCGGTCGCGGGTGCGTCGGGCCGGCACCGGCGGCAGGCGCGGTAGCCCTGCTCCTCGGCGTCGGCGCCATGCGCGAAGAAGGCGACGTTGTCGGGTCGGGGCCGTCGGCTCGGACACGACGGTCGGCAGTAGACGCGTGTGGTCCGCACCGCATACACGAAGTCGTCGCGCTGGTCGCGGGCCAGCACCGCGAGCCAGCGCGGATCGTGCAGGTCGGTCACGGTCATGGCCTCCGTGATACCGGGCGCCGAGCCGCTGCGCACTCCGGTTCCGGCGCGCGCATCCATTGCTGTGCGGCTCACGGCAGCACTCACTGGGCGTGTGACGCAGTCCACTCCAGGAGGCGGTCGACCGGCCACGCGTTGACGATGTCGTCGGTTTCCACCCCGGCCTCGGCGGCCCGGGCGCAGCCGTACGGCTGCCACTCGAGCTGGCCGACGGCATGCGCGTCACTGTCGATCGACACCTTGCACCCGGTCGCCACGACCTGCTCGAGCAGGTGCATGGGCGGATCGAGCCGTTCCGGCCGGCAGTTGATCTCCACCGCCTTGTCGAAGTGCTTGCACACGCCGAACACGAGGTCGGCGTCGAACGTCGACTCCGGGCGGCCCTTCCCGAGCACCATGCGGCCGGTGCAGTGGCCGAGGATGTCGCTGTTCGGGTTGGCCATCGCCGCCACCATGCGGTCGGTCATCGGCTGCTCGCTCATGCGCAGCTTCGAGTGCACGCTGGCGACCACCACGTCGAGCTCGGCGAGCAGGTCGTCGTCCTGGTCGAGGCGACCGTCGTCGAGGATGTCGACCTCGATGCCCTTGAGGATGCGGAACGGCGCCAGCTCCTCGTTGAGGTTCGCCACCAGCTCGAGCTGGGTCTCCAGCCGTTCGGGGTCGAGGCCGTGGGCGATGCTCAGCGACGGCGAGTGGTCGGTGAGGGCCATGTACCGGTGCCCGAGCTCGGCCGCCTTGCGCGCCATCTGCTCGATGGTGGCACCGCCGTCGGACCAGTTCGAGTGCAGGTGGAGATCGCCCTGGAGCGCGGCCCGGATCGGCGCGCCCGGCCCGGCGTCAGGCGCGGCCTCGGCTTCGAGGCGGGCGAGGTACTCGGGCACGTCGCCCTCGAGCGCCTGGGCGACCACCCGGGCCGTGCTCGACCCGATGCCGGGCAGGTCGCCGAGCTTCCCTTGCGCCGCGAGCTCGCGGAGCTCGTCGACGGGACGGTCGCGGATGGCGTCGGCGGCCTTGCGGAACGCCTCCTCCTTGTAGCGCCCGGCCCGCTCACGTTCGAGCAGGGTGGCGATGCGCTCCAGCGCTTCGACGGGATCCATCCCTCGAAATTACCCGCCGAGCGGCCTGGGCAGTCGGGGTAACAACGGAGGTACCGTCACCGACCTGTCACCGCCCGAACGACCGTGAGGAGCAGGACGTGAAGCTGGACCTCCGGGACGACATCGAGGAATACGCACCGGTGTCGGCGTCGTGACCCGCACCGACGACACGCCGGTGCCCGACTATCCGGGCCTGCTCCGCCTCGACGGCCGCCGGTTCGTCGTGCTCGGTGCGGGTCAGGGCATCGGGCGCCAGGCGTCACACGCGCTGGCGTCGGTGGGCGCGCGACTCGCGTGCGTCGACCAGGATCCTGACCTCGCCGCCGACATCGGTGCAGAGGTGGGCGGCACACCGCTGAGCGGCAACGCGTTCGACCGCGCCGACATGGCGCGCATGTTCGACGACGCCGGCCGCGCGCTCGGTGGCGTCGACGGCGTCGTCGACATCATCGGGATGTCGCGCTACGCCGACCTCGTCGACATGAGCGACGACGACTGGAACTGGCACTTCGACATCGTCCTGCGCCACGCGTTCCTCGCCATGCAGTACGGCGGGCGCGCCATGCGCGAGCACGGCGGCACGATGGTGTTCGTGGCGTCGGTGTCGGGCATCACGTCGGCGCCGCGTCACTCGGCGTACGGAGCGGCGAAGGCCGGGCTCATGTCGCTGGTGCGCACGGGCGCGGTCGAGCTCGGGCCGTCGGGGATCCGCGTGAACGCGGTCGCGCCCGGCGTCGTGTGGACACCCCGCGTGTCGGCGTTCCTCGGCGACGAGGGCGAGCAACGCAACATCGTGAACACGCCGTTGCGACGCGTCGCCCAACCCGCAGACATCGCCGCCGCGCTGCTCTTCCTCGCGTCGGACCTCGCCGGGTACGTCACCGGCCAGACCCTCAGCGTCGACGGCGGCGTGGGCGCCAAGTTCCCGTACCCGATGGCCGACCTGTGACCAGCGCCAACGAGGCGGTCTCACCCGAGCCGTTCCTGCGCGGCAACGCGTGGGCGGGCACCGACGAGCTCTCCTACCCGCGTGCCGATCCCGCCGACCTCGACCGGCTCCCGGGCGACACCGTCGGCACGGCGCGGCTTCCGGTGGGGGTGCGCCTGGAGCTCGTCGGCGACGCCGAGACTCTGGAGATCGACTACCAGACCCAGACCGACGACCTCGGGTACCGCGGCGACGGCGCGGGCACCGCGTTCACGCTGGTGAGGGGCGACGAATCACTGTCGGTGCCCGCCCAGCTCGGTCACGGCACGGCGCGGTTCGCGCTCGCGCCCCTCGACCGGAGCGACCCCGACCTCCCCGTCGTCGTGTATCTCCCCGAAGGCATGCGCCCCCGGCTGTTCGCACTGCGCGTCGACGGCGGGCAGTTCGCACCGGCACCGCGCGGGCCGCGTTGGCTCGCGTACGGCGACTCGATCGCCGAGGGCTGGATCGCGAGTGGGCCGTCGGGCGCGTGGCCCGCGGTCGCGGCGCGTCGTACCGGTCTCGACGTCGTGAACCTCGGCTACGCGGGGTCGGCACGCGGCGAGCTGCCGTCGGCGCAGCAGATCGCCGCGCTCGACGCCGACGTCATCTCGATCTCGCACGGCACGAACTGCTGGAGTCGCATCCCGTTCTCGGCCGTGCTGTTCCGCGAGCAGACGCGCGCGTTCGTCGCGCTGGTCCGCCAGGGGCATCCCGACACGCCGATCGTGGTGACGAGCCCGATCCTGCGCCCTGACGCCGAGGACACCCCCAACCTGCTCGGCGCCACCCTGGTCGACCTCCGCGTGGCGATGGAGGACCTGACCCGCGAGTTGATCGCGGCCGGCGACGCGCACCTCAGGCTGGTGGAGGGCGGCGGTCTCATCGGCCCCGACGATCTCCCCGACGGCATCCACCCGGGCGACCACGGGCACGAGCTGTTGGCCGAGGTGTTCGGCGGCGCCGTGGCCGCAGCCTCGATCAGCTGAGCCCTCCGGGCTCGACGCTGTTGTTGCGTACACTGGCCCGTCACTGGAGGGATGACTGAGCGGCCGAAAGTGCTCGCCTGCTAAGCGAGTAGGGGGTTTTAAGCCTCCTCGAGGGTTCAAATCCCTCTCCCTCCGCCACGCCACGTCTGGATCCACGGCACCGCCCCCTCTTGACGCGTGCGCTCGCCATCTATATCGTGTGTCGATATAACGACCCTCGATGGAGACTCCATGGCCAAGCTCGCGACGCGTCCGCAACCGCTCCCCCCGGCGGTGTTCCACCTCCTGCTGGCGCTGCGCGACGGGGAGCAGCACGGCTACGCGCTGATGCAACGGGTCGAGCAGCTCACCGAGGGCGGCGTGCGCATGGGCCCGGGCACGCTCTACGGCGCGATCAAGCGCATGCTCGCCGACGGCCTCATCGAGGAGACCGACGAGCGCCCCGACCCGGCACTCGACGACCAGCGCCGCCGCTACTACCGGATCACCGCAGCCGGCGAACGCGCGTGCGCGGAGGAAGTGCAGCGGATGGAGACGCTGTTGCGCAACGCGCGCAAGTCCCGCCCGAAGCTGGGGCACGCGGGATGACCGGCGAGCGCGCCTACCGCGCGTTGCTGTTCCTCTACCCGCGCCGGTTCCGGCGCGAGTACCGCGACCCGATGCTCCAGCTCTACCGAGACGCTCTCCGCGACCACTCGCAGTCGTGGCCGCGACTCGCCGGCGACGTGGTCATGTCCGTGCCCGTCCAGCACAAGGAGGCGTTCCGCACCATGAGTACCCAAGGCAAGCTCCTCACCGCGTCGGTCGTCATCACCATCGCGATCGTCGCGTTCATGGCGGTCGGTGGGGCGCTGTTCGCGCTCGCACTCATGCTGGTCCTGGCCTGGACCCTGGCCCGTCTCCTGCGAGAGCGCGACGCGCAACCGTCCTCCGGCTTCTGGTGGAAGCTGAGCCTGAGCGGCGTCGGCGTGTTCGCGGCCGCGGTGCTGTTCTTCGGCGGTCCGTGGCTGCAGTCGTGGCGCGACGAGGTGCCGGCCGAGCTCGGCTGGTGGTCCGGCATGTTCATCTTCTGCACCGCGATCGTGATGATCATCGCCGGGCTGCTCAGCGGCGTGGTGCAGTTCGCGTCACGGCGACGCCTCAGCCACTGACGAGGTTCGGCGGTCGGTCGCCGCGCAACACGGCGACGATCCCCTCGCTCGCGAGCTGCGCCATCCGGCGACGCGTCGCCTCGGTGGCGCTCCCGATATGGGGCAGCAGCACCGCATGCGGCGCCGCGAGCAGGCGGGGGTGCACCGCTGGTTCGCGCTCGTAGACGTCGATCCCCGCTGCGAAGATCGAGCCGTCCTCGAGCGCGACCGCGAGCGCTTCCTCGTCGACGACCGGACCGCGCGCGGTGTTCACCAACACCGCCGACGGCTTCATGCGCGCGAGGCGACGGGCGTCGATCAGGCCGCGCGTCGCATCGTGCAGCGGCACGTGCAGCGACACCACGTCGCACCGCGGGAGCAGCTCGTCGAGGTCGCCGACCCACCCGGTGATCCCGGTGTCGGTGCGCGTGTGGTGCAGCACCTCCATGCCGAAGCCCGCGGCCCGACGCGCGACCGCGCGGCCGATGCGGCCGTACCCGACGACGCCGAGGGTGGCACCGTGCACGTCGACGCCGAGGAAGTCACCGATGTGGAAGCCGGTCCAGCGGCCGGCGCGGAGGTCGGCCTCGGCGTCGGTGGCGCGTCGACACGCGGCGAGGATCAGCAGGAACGCCAGGTCGGCGGTGGTCTCGTCGAGCACCCCGGGCGTGTTGCACACCGCGATGCCGAGCTCGGTGGCGGTGGCCACGTCGATGTTGTCGTAGCCCACGGCGACGTTCGCCACGACCTGTAGCCGCGGCGCGCCCGCATGCAGCACCGCGGCGTCGATCCGGTCGGTGAGGATGCAGACGATGGCGTCGACCTCGCCCGCCAGACCGACCAGCTCGTCGGACGTGTAGGGCTCGTCGCCCTCGCGCTGCACGAGATCGTGCCCGGCGGCGACGAGTGGGTCGAGCCCGCCGACGGGGAGCTCACGGGTGACGAGGACACGGGACACGGGCGGGGAGCGTAGACCGCGCCGGTCGACCCGTCGGCTGCCCATTGCCAGCGCAATGACCGGAATGTACGGTACGGCCCGATGCGGCCGGCAGAACCGGATCGAGACGACGAGTGGTATGAGGCGGGCGGCGACGCGTTCGACGCGTTCGACCTCCGGGAGGTCGTCGTGGAGCACCGCGCCGACATCTTCCGGTACGCGCGTTCGTTCTGCCGCAGCGACGCCGACGCCGAGGACCTGGCCCAGACCGCGGTGGTGCGGGCGCTGGCGTCGGGCTCGGAGGTGCGCAACCCCGAGCGGGCGAAGTGGTACCTGCTGCGCATCGTCCGCAACCTCGCCACCGATCAGGCGCGCGCGAGGTCACGCTTCCCCGTGGAGCCGTGGGCCGACGTTCCCGAGACCGCGTCGGCCGAGCCCGCGCCCGACGCGCGTCTCCTGCACGACGAGGAACGCGAGGTCCCGCGCGCCGCGTTCGCCGATCTGCCGCGCGTGCATCAGGAGGTCCTGCGCCTCCGCTTCGTCGAGGAGCTCGACCACGCTGCGATCGCCGAGCGGCTCGAGACCACCGAGCAGGCAGCCCGCCAGCGCCTCTACCGCGCCATGCAGGCCCTGCGTGCCCTCACCCAGCAGCACCAGCAGTTCGGCCTCGACAACCCCTGAACGCGTTTCGGCGCCGCTCGAACCCCATATATGAGGATCGAACGGCGCCAAAAGCGGACTGCTTCGTAGGTCAGCCGGCGAGAAGTGCGCGGGCACCCATCTCCACCGAAGGGTGGCGGAGGCGGGCGAGGGCGCGTGCCTCGATCTGGCGCACCCGCTCCCGGCTGAGGTTGACCAACTGGCCGACCTCGTCGGGGGTGCGGGGCTCACCGCGGTCGAGCCCGAAGCGCAGCGTGAGGATGTAGCGCTCACGCTCGTCGAGCACGGCCAGCAGCTTCTCGATCTCGGCCGGGAGCATGGCGCGGGCCGCCGACTCGTAGGGCGACTCGGCCCCACGGTCCTCGACCAGGTCTCCGAGCTCGGTCTCGCCGTCTTCGCCGACGGGCGTCTCGAGCGACACCGGCTCCGCGAGGTGCGGGATGAGCTCCTTCACGCGCTCGGGCGCGAGGTCGAGCTCTTCCGCCAGCTCGTCGAGCGTGGCCGGGCGGCCGAGACGCGCCTCGAGTCCCGCACGCTCCTTCTGGAGTCGGGCGAGGTTGTCGGCCGCGTGCACGGGCAGACGGATCGTGCGACCGGCGTTGGCGATGCCGCGCTGGATGGCCTGACGGATCCACCACGTCGCGTACGTGGAGAACTTGAAGCCCTTGCGCCAGTCGAACTTCTCGACCGCGTGGATGAGGCCGAGGTTGCCCTCCTGCACCAGGTCGAGGAGCGGCATGCCCGACGCCTGGTAGCGCTTGGCGATCGACACGACGAGTCGGAGGTTCGACTGGACGAACTGACGCTGCGCGTTCTCGCCCTTGCGGACCAGACGCTGGAGATCGCGCTTCTCGGCGCGGGTGAGACCCTTGTCGACG
>DASXXX010000065.1:0-16354 GCA_036502765.1 Acidimicrobiia bacterium
ACGTTGACCTCCATGAGCTTGTCGCCGACGATGTCGAGCCCCACGAAGAACATGCCGTCGGCGAGCAGTTTGGGGCGGACGGCCTCGGCGACCTCGAGCATGGCGTCGGTGACCTTCACGGCTTGCGCCTCACCCCCGACGCGCATGTTCGATCGCGGATCGGTCGTCGCGTTGACGCGGCGGAATGCCGCGTGCTTCCCGCCGGCGATGAGGGGGTCGCCGTTCATGAGGAAGAGGCGCACGTCGCCGTGTTCGGCCTCGGCGAGGTTCTCCTGGGCGACGATGTAGCCGTCGCGGCCCACCGCTTCGATCATCTGGTTGAGGTTCGGTGACTCGCTGTCCGAGACGAAGAAGACGCTCGCGCCGCCTGATCCTTGGAGTGGCTTGAGGACTGCGCCACCGTCCATCTCCTTGACGAATGCGCTGATGTCGTCGGGATCGCGGGAGATGAGCGTCCGTGGGCGCACAACTTCCGGGAAGTGCTGGAAGTAGGTCTTGTTCAGGGCGTTGGCGAGGCTGGCGGGATCGTTCACCACCAAGGTTCCCGCGGCGACGGAGAGCTGCGCGAACAAGACGCCCGAGGCGACCGCCCAGGGCCGTTCGACGAGATCGTCGGCGGGGTCGTTGCGCATCACGAGGACGTCGAGGTCGGCGATGGCGATGTCCTCGCCGCCGTGGGCGTGGTCCTGGATGCTGTCGAGGAACGCCGTCGGTGAGCTGCGATGCTTCTTGCTCGCGGCGCGCGCGTGCGCGGCAACGGTTCCGTCGGCGCGATGGGAGAAGTCGTCGACGCCCATCATCCAGGTGTCGTGTCCCTTCTTGGACGCCGAGAGCGCGAGACGCACCGTCGTGTACTCGGGCTTCTCGGTGGCGATGCTGTTGATCACGAATCCGATCTTCATGGCGGGACATCTCCGATGAGCGCGACCAACGAGTCGACCTGGTGGATGACCGCAAGCCGCGCGCGCGCGACGGGTTCGTCGAGGTAGCGCGGGATGAGCAGTGGATCCGAGAGCACGCCCCTGCGGTGGAGGTCCTCGACCAGCGGCACCGCGGTGAGGGGCATCTTGCCGAGCCAGAGTGGATCGAGTGATGCTCCTGCGCCGAGGTGGTTCACCAGCTCATGGAGGCCGCGCAGGTAGACGGCGTCCTTCGTGAGCCCACCGGAACGGAAGACGCGCATGGTGATCGTGAACGCCTGCACGGCCGGCACTCCCGCATCGACCAGCCCTTGGTGCACCTCGGGGAACGCTGCACCGTCGACCATCCGGTGCACCGCGACGACGCGCGCCGCCAACTGGCGGAGACGACCGGGGGTGAGGCCGCCGACTAGGTACTCGGCGAACACGGCCAGGCCCTCCTGGGTCTCGTCGTGCCCGGCCAAACCGCTCGCCAGCGTTCGCAGCTGCTGGTGCGAACCATTGACGAAGGTGACGACATGCGTGCCGATCTCGTGGTGCAGCAGCGCGTCCGCCCGTGCCATCGACACGCGTGCCGTCGGGGCGACGAGGAGGTCACCGTTCGACACCATCACTCCCGTGCTGCCCTCACGCACTTCGACGTGCGACTCCATGTCGGGCGCGAACGCCCGGTAGCGGTCGAGCTCCGCTTGGGCGAGTCGTACGAACGCGTCCGCGTCGAGGCTCGGACCCGGGTCGAGCTCGCGCCCCTGCACGCGTCGCAGGATGTCCTCGGCTTCCTCGAGCAGGCTCGGGCTGACGGTGCCGTACTGCTCGATGCTCAACGCGAGGAACTCTGGCGTCCCGCGGCACGCGAGCATCTCCATGAGCAACAGCAGCTCGCGGTGCTTGTCCTGGAGCAGGTGCGCGACAGTAGGGTCCTCGACCGCGTGCAGCGGTACGTCCGCGAGACGCGTGCGGACCACTGCCGGATCGTCGCTGAGTGGCCGGTACTCGAACGCCGGTGGGCGGCCGCTGTCCCAGAACTCCTCGCGGGTGCGCACGAGGTCGACCGGTGTGACGTCGAGGAGGAACCGGAAGCTGGTGGCGATGTCGGCCAGGGCGCGATCGGCCGCGAGATCCGCAGCCGCCAACGGCGACGCGGTCACCGTGACGTCAGACATCGCAGCTCGTCGGTCAGCCCCTGAACCGTGTCGGCGAGGGCGTGCTGGAGCTCGCCGAGATGCTTCTCGTCGAGGGCTCCGGTCCACTCGTCCATGAACAGCTTCTTGAATTCGATCGCGAGCGCGCACCCGCGAGAGCCATAGCTCTGGTTGACCCATCGGCTGAGCTCGCCACCACGGAAGCGGATGTTCTCCCTCACGTCGAGCCGGTGGCCCGCGACCTCTTGACGCGCCAGGTCGTCGATGAATCGCTCCACGAGACCGCGCCAATGCGGCTGATCGACTGAACCGGTGCCGATGTTGACGTCTGGGTTCGCCTCGACCGGTGCTGGCGGCACGTCGGCGCCGTCGCGACGGTGGTTGTAGGAGTGCAGGTCCAACACGACGAATGGACCGCGCGCCGCCATCTCGTCGAGCTGGCGACGCAACGTCGCGTAGAACTCGTCGTACAGCTGTCGGGAGCGCGTCACCTCCGAGTCGGGCAACGGCGCGCGCCACAGTCGGAGCCCCCACGCGTCTTCCGGCGACCGGTAGACGGACGCTTCCCGCGGCCGGTTCAGGTCGACTTCGAACCGCGAGCGGTGCACCACGATCGTCGTGCCTCCGACCGCGGTCAGCCGATCGGTGAACGGATCCTCTTCCCGGAGCCGTGTCGCTTCGTCGAGCTGCATGTTCGACGCGATCGATGGACGAAGATCGTGCCCGGCATGGATCGCCGTCGCGACGACGGGGCTCCTCTCGTCGCGCACACGGAACGCAGACGGAATCCGCACTCCACGGCCCTACCCCGGTCGTCGGCGGACCAATCGGCCCGCGCAGGGGGGAGGGCCGCGGAGCGGCAGGTGTTCGGCTACTTGTCTTGGTGCATCCGCTGCTCGGCTTCGTGGGCGGAAGCCTCCGAGCGAGCGGCGTCGGCCTTCGCTTCATGCTTGGCAACGTCGCGCTGTGACTGTGCCTTGTCCTGTTGCGCGCGGCCCTCGCGTTCCTTCGAGTCGTCACCGGAGACCTCCCCGATGACTCCCTTGGCCTTTCCCTTGATGTCCTCGACCACGCCCTTCGCGGCGCTCTCGGGACCAGAATCGTTGGTCATGTGACACTCCTCCTCTCGCGCGGTCACGCGCCGTCTTGGCGCGCGTGCCGTGCAGTTACCCGCTCGGCTCACTCGAGAACCGTGCGTCGCCGCATGCATCTGGTTGAACGTTCCCGGTGGCGGGGTACGACCGTTGCTGAGAACGACACTGGAGACGCACATGAGGCAACGTCGGTACAGCATCTCGACGGTCGGATTCTGATGGCGACGCAGGCGCAGGTGCGCGCCGCGAAACGCAACGTCAAGAAGGCCCAAGCCGGAGCGAAATCGAAGCGGTCCATCTCGCATCTCTCATCGAAGACACGAACCGCGCTCGGCAAGCAGGGTGCCGCGGTCGCGCAGCGCATGCGCACCGGCGGGTCGCAACCGAAGACCCGCGCGGAGCTCTACGACGAGGCGAAACGGCGCGACCTCCCTGGCCGCTCGAAGATGGGTCGCGACGAGCTCGCCCGAGCGCTCGGGCATCACTGATGCCGAACAACCAGCCCGGCACCATCCTGACGTGCAGCAACCCTGAATGCGGCTGCAGGCTGCGCATCGAGGCACCCTGTCCGCACGGCGACAACTACACCTGCGCGTGCGGCCACCCGCTCGTCGCGGCGGGCAACGCACTCACCGACATACCCGCCTGACGGGGAGTTGATGAGCGTGGCAGATCGGGGGCGCGCTGACGATCAGGCGCGCGAGCGGGCGCGGGTTGCTCGCCGCCGCGCCGAGATCGAGGCGCGGGCGTCGATGTCGCCCACGGGCCGAGCCGTCGACCGTGTGCGGATCGGAACCTGGAACCTCAACTCGCTGCGGGCGCGCCTTCCCGCGGTCGAGCGTCTGCTCGATCAGACCCATCCCGACGTGCTGTGTCTGCAAGAGACGAAGGCTGCGTCGTTGCCCGACGCAACGGTCGCACGCTTCGAACACCACGGCTACCGAATCGTTGCGGTCGGGACCGGCGGGTACAACGGCGTTGCGATCGCCACGAGGCACGCGATCACCGACGTGGAGCGGGCAGGCAAGTTCGGGGTCGAGGTCCTCGACCGGGAGCCCCGCCTGGTCACGTGCATCGTCGGCACCGCTCCGCCGTTGCGCGTGGTGTCGGTCTACGTGCCCCACGGGCGAGCGGTCGGCCACTGGCACTACGAGTACAAACTCGAGTTCCTTCGCGCCCTCGCCGACCGGGTGCGAACCTGGACGATGGCAGGGGAGCATGTCGTCCTCGCCGGGGATCTGAACGTCGCGGCGACGAACAGCGACGTGTTCCATCCCGATGCGTTCGTCGGCGCCACCCATGTCACCCAGGATGAACGCACCGCGCTCGCGCAGTTGTTCGACGCCGGGCTGGTGGACGTCGACGTCGAGTGCTGGGGCGCTCGTGCCCGGCGCTTCACGTGGTGGAAGCCCGGCTTCGGCTACGAGAAGAACCTGGGCATGCGTCTCGACGTGATCGCGGTTGACCCCGACATCGCAGCGCGCCTCGAGACCACCTGGATCGACCACCGAGAGCGGAGCGCCGAGCGTCCCTCGGACCATGCCGCCCTGATCGCCGACTTCCACCTCGGCGTCAGATGATTCTCGCGGCCGTCGCCGGTCTACAGATGAGCGAGCACCATCTGACCCTGGAGGAACCGTGACCGAACAGACCGCCACCGCCCTCCCTCCGGTCGTCGACCAGGAGACCTGGCAGGCCGCGCTCGACGAATTGCGCATCCGGGAGAAGGCCGCCACCCGTGAGCTCGACGCCATCGCGGCCCAGCGCCGCAGACTGCCGATGGTCGAGCTCCCGGACTACACGCTGATCGGTCCGGATGGCCCCATCCGCCTGGTCGACGTCTTCGACGGGCGTTCCCAACTCATCGTCTACAACCACATGTGGTTCGACGGCGAGGAGTGGCAGTGCGGCGGCTGCACCTCGCTCACGTCGCAGTACGTCCGGCTGGGCGCCCTCGACAACTACGACGCTCGCTTCGTCATCGTCACCAACGGCCCGATCGACGACGCGCTGGCCTACAAGACCAAGGTCGGCAACGCGATGGACTGGTACTCGTCGTCGGAGAGCTCGTTCGCGGCCGACGTGGGCGCGCCGCCCGGCGCCGGTTTCGCGGTGAACGTCTTCCTGCGCGACGGCGGCACGGTCTATCGCACCTGGCACACCGACGGCCGCGGCACCGAACAGCTCAGCTACACCTTCGCGTTGATCGACACCCTGCCGTGGGGTCGCCAGGAGGAATGGCAGGACTCACCCGACGGTTGGCCGCAGTCGCCCACCTACTCCAACTGGCTCGACTCGCCCGATGTCGCCCGGCTCTACGGCCCGAACGGCGCGTCTTGACGCCTGTGCGCAGTGGTCATCTGCCGATCAACGGCCTGAGCTTGTACTCCCGGGCGCGGTTCATGTCCACCGACTCGATGAGGTCGTGGGCTTGGTGATCCTTCCTGCGATGTCGCACGTCGGCATCTCGGGCGAGTCGGCCGTCCTGGTGCCGATGCTGAGCGCGTTCCTCCACGATGTGACACCCACGACGCCGGACCTCTTCTGAGGCGAGCCGCGTCGTCGACGGCTCAGCGAAAGAGTGCGGCGGTCGCCTCATCGGCGGGGAAGAAGCTCTCGATCGCCAACTCCGCGATGGTCACGTCGAGCGGCGAGCCGAACACCGTCATCGTGGAGAAGAAGCGCAGTTCGGTGCCGTCGTCGAGCCTGAAGTGCATCGGCAGCACTGCCGCGGGCGGCGGGAGCACCACACCGTCGCCGATCGCGCGCGCCACGTCTGGATAGTCCATGACCTCGTCGAGGAGGGCCGCGAGTCCCGGGTCCGACGTCGCCGCGAGCTGGCGGTTGAGCCGCTCGATCACGTGGGCGGCGTACTCGTCGAAGTTCACGATGAACCGCGAGAGGCCGCGCGGATGCAGGCTGGCCCGGATGATGTTCATCGGTGGCTCGAGGAGCTCGGGTGAGATCAGCTCCAGGAAGCCCGCGACGCCGGCGTTCGCCTCGAGCAGGTTCCAGGCGCCGTCGATGACGAAGGCCGGGCACGGCTCGTGGTTGGCGAGGATGACCTCGATCGCCTGACGGACGCTCGCCAACTCGGGAGCGTCGAGCGGTGATTCCTGGTACACGGGCGCGAAGCCGGCCGCGGTCAGCAGCACGTTGCGGTCGCGCAACGGGACATCGAGGTGCTCGGCGAGGTGCAGCACCATCTCGCGGCTCGGCTTCGACCGCCCGGTCTCGACGAACGACAGATGCCGCGACGACACGCCGGCCACGCCGGCGAGCTCGAGTTGGCTCAAGCGGCGCTTCGATCGCCACATCTTCAGGAGCTCGCCGAGACGAGGTGATGCCGCCGAGATGGTCGTCACGGGCTCGACGGTATGCGGGCGAGAGTCACAGGACCATTACCTCAGAGGGAATCGCCGTGCGGCGAGCGGAGGTCCACCATGCGTTGCATGCAGACAACCAACGACACCACCACAGCCGACTCCCCGACACAAGGCACCATCGACCGCTATCTCGTGATGTTCAACGAGGCCGACGGGACCACTCGCTCCGAACTGGCGCGCGAGGTCTTCGCCGACGACGGCCGTCTGGTCGACCCGCTGATCGAAGCCGCGGGGCCCGAGCAGGTCGCGGCGGCCATCGGTGAGCTGCGGGACCAGATGCCCGGTCACTCGCTGACCCGCACGACGGTCGTCGATGCCCACCACGACCACGCCCGGTTCGGCTGGACCGTCAACGGCCCCGACGGCACCGTCGCCGTCGCCGGGATCGACGTCGTCACCTTCGCGCCTGATGGCCGGATCCAGTCGGCGATCGGCTTCTTCGGAGATGCCGCGGCCGCTTGAGGAGACCGAGCTACTCGTCCAGCTCCACGTGCATCGACTCGAGTAGTGGCACGCCGGAGAGCTGCGCGCCGAGCCCGCTCACGAGTTGCTCTTCGGCGAGCCGCCGCGCTTCGGCCTCGTCGGCTGCCTCCACGGTCAGCGTGACTTCGCGCCGGACTCCGCCACGGTTCGACTCCAGGACGTCGCTCATCCCGAGCACGCTGTCTTCGAGCGTGCCTTGGTCGAGGAGATTCGGCACGTCGATCGTTGCGATCACGGTCCACCTCATGCGGCCAACGTAGCTCCGACGGGTCTTCACCTGAGCTCTTCGGCCAATGCGACGATGATCCCTTCGGGGCCGCGGAGGTAGCAGAGGCGGTAGACGTCCTCGTACTGCGCGACTTCGCCGACGAGCTTCCGGCCGTGGGCTTGCATGCGGGCGACCACGTCGTCGATGTCGTCGACGGCGAACATGATGCTGCGGAGGCCGAACGCGTTCGACGGCGTGTCCGCCGCCTCGGCGCGCATCGCGGTCGGGTGATGGAACTTCGTCAGTTCGAGCTTGCCGTTGCCGTCGGGCGTCCGCATCATCGCGATGTTCACTCGGACGCCGTCGATCGCGTTGACCTGGTCGACCCACGGCCCCTCGATCGGCATCTCGTTCTCCAACTCCATGCCGAGCTCGACGAAGAACGCCTTGGCCGCCTCGAGGTCCTCGACGACGATGCTCACGTGGTCCAGCCGCTTGATCGTCATGGTGGTGCTCCTTCGTCGCGCTGCCGGTCGTGGCCACTCCTGTACCCAGGACGGAGCCGTCACCGCATTCTCGACACCCTTGCTCTCGCCGATGAGTTTCCGGCCGACGGCGGGTCAGAGTGGGTGCACGCACACGACGACGAGGAGCACTCCGATGGCCACCATCACCGCGAGCATGTTCATGGCGCTCGACGGGGTCGTCGACCCCGGGGTCGGCAACTGGCACTTCCCCTACTTCAACGAGGAGATGGGCGAGGCGGTCACGGCCACCCACGACGCCGACGTCATGCTCTTCGGACGCGTCACCTACGACAGCTTCGCCGGCGCCTGGCCGGGTCGGGAGGCCGCGGGCGAGGCCGACGCAGTCATGGCCAAGCACCTCGGTGACATCCGCAAGATCGTCGCCTCACGCAGCCCGATGACGTTCACGTGGCGGAACTCGGAGCAGCTCGAGGGCGATCTCGTCGAGGCGGCGACGGCGTTGAAGCACGACCCCTCCATCGGCCGCATCGCGTTGAGCGGTTCGACGTCGGTCACCCGCCAGCTCCTCGACGCCGGACTGGTCGACGAGCTGCACCTCTTCGTCCATCCCGCGACCGCGGGATCGGGCCTCAAGCTGTTCGCCGACGGCGCCCCGCCGCTGCCGCTCGCGTTGCTCTCATCGGAGGCATTCGCCACCGGCGTGGTGCACCTCGTGTACGGGCCCGACCCGAACCCGCCGACCGGCGGCTACGACGAGGCGAAGGAGACCCTCCCGCAGGAGTAGTCAGCCACCCGGTCGGTGACGCCTCGGCCGTCGTAGGCGTGTGCTGAGCCACGTGCCCGAGAGCAGCAGCGCGATCAGCAGCGGTTGACCGAGCTCCTCGACGGGGACGCCGGCGATGTGGGCGAGGGTCATTCCTGAACCGCCGCCAGACCCGACGCCTTGGCGATCTCGAGCTGCTCGGCACCGGGACGGTGTCCCTCGACCTGCTCGTCGTGCCAGATCCACCACTGGTAGGTCTCGTCCTGCGGGTAGCCCTCGGGCGAGTCCTCCCACTTCTCCTGCCGGCCGAGCGCGGTGATGTCGAGGTAGTTCCAGGTGTTGCCCATCTGCTCGTCGCCGCGGGCGTCGACGAAGTAGGTGCGGTACACCTGGTCGCCGTCGCGGATGAACGCGTTCGTGCCGTGCCACTCGTCGACGCCGAAGTCCTTGTCGAAGTCGTCGAGCATGGTGACCCACGGGATGTGTTCCCAGCCCATGCGCGCCTTCACCCGCGCGATGTCGGCCTGCGGTGCGCGCGATGCGAACACGAGCGACGTGTCGCGTGCGTGGAGGTGCGCGGGGTGCGCGACCTGGTCGGCGACCATCGAACAACCGACGCACGCGTGGTCGGGCCAGCCGTGCACGCCGGGCTCGAGGAACGCGCGGTAGACGATCAGCTGGGTGCGTCCGTCGAACAGGTCGACGAAGCTCTTCTCGCCGTCGGGCGTGTCGAAGCGGTAGTCACGCCGCACCGCGAGCCACGGCATGCGCCGGCGCTCGGCCGCGAGCGCGTCGCGCGCCCGCATCACTTCTTTCTCCTTGACGAGGAGGTCGGCGCGTGCCGTGTCCCACTCGTCGGCGGACACGATGGGGGCCTTCGTGAATGGAGACGGCTTCATGGCGATCGTCCTTTTCAGTTGACGGGGCCGAGGACGCGGGGGATGTCCTCGTCGAGCTTCTGCTTCCAGCCGTCGTCGAAACCGGCGCGCTCGGCGGCAGGCGGGTCGTCCCAACCGTCGTGGCGCACACGCAGACGCGTGCCATCACCTTCGGGGGTGAGCTCGTACGTCACCTGGGTGTCGCCGAACACCCCCGACCACCGGCACCGCAACACGCGGGGCTCGTCGATCTCGAGCACCTCGCCCTGGATGGTGCCGATCTCGGCGGCGCCCGTCTCGAGCTTGAACTCCTTGCCCACCTCGGGCGCGAAGTCGGTGGGCATCAACCACGCCGCGAGCTCGGTCGGGTCGACCAGCGCGCGCCACACCCGTTCGGGGGAGTGCGGGTAGACGGCTTCGTGTTCGATGGCAAGGGGGTGGCTCACGGGTTCTCCTCCAGGTGGCGACGAAGACGGTCGAGACGGTCGTCCCAGAACCGGTCGAGCGTGTGCATCCACTTCCGCACCTCGTCGAGGCGCTCGGGGTGCAGGTGGTAGCGGCGCTCGCGACCGTGGCGCTGCTCGCTCACCAGACCCACCCCGCGGAGCACCGCGAGATGCTGCGAGACCGCCGGCCGGCTCACGGGCACGACCGCGGCGAGCTCGTTGACCGCCTTGTCGCCACTGGCGAGAGCGGTGACGAGCGTGCGCCGCACCGGGTGCGCGATGGCGCCGAAGGCGTCGGTGACGGGGGGAGCGCCGGCCGGGGACATGCCGACACTATACGTAAGGAAAATCTAACGTATCAAGGGTTCAGCTCGAAATGTTCGAGCGCGGCGCCGATGATCGTCGTCACCTCGTCGGGGGTCGCCGGGCGCGACCAGCCGGAGACCCAGGGCGCGTCGACCGGTGTGCACACGGTCAGGGTGGACACGTCGCGGAACGACATCCGGATGATGGTGACCGCGCCCGGAAGCTGGCGACTGTCGTGCAGCTCGTGCGCGAGCTGCGAGTACTCGTCACCCGCGCGTACGACGGCTGGAGTCGCGGAGAGCCTCACGGTGTCGGTCGTGCGCGCGTCTTCGTCGGCGAGTGGGTAGCGGACGCGCTGGTACTCGACGCCCCCGGGGTCCTCGACGTAGCGCGTGTTGGTCAATTCGCCGACGACCACGGTCGAGGTGAAGTCGTACGGGTGGTCGTGCACGGGCGGCTCGCCGACGGAGTAGCTCGGGCCCCACACGTGGAGGCGGTGCTCGCGGCGATCGTCGAGGCGCAGCCCGAGCAGGCCGATCTCCTGCATCGTCCACGGGTAGTCGTCGGCGTGCTCGAGGATGTTCCGCACGAGCGTCCGGGTGAGCGTGTGGTCCATGGGCCTCGAATGACACCACTGTCATTCCAGGGTCGTCAAACGCCTGAGAATCTGCGAACAACAGTAGATACTCAGATACTAAGGTCAGGGCATGCCGGACCGTGCCCTGGAAGCAGCGCTGAGCCGTCCCGTCCCTGAAGCGAAGGCCGAGCTCTTCCGCGCCCTTGCCCACCCTGCGCGCATCCGTGTCCTCGAGGTGCTCTCCGGCGGCGAGCACTCGGTCGGCGAGATGCAGCCGCTCATCGGCATCGAGTTGTCACACCTCTCGCAGCAGCTCGCCGTGCTGCGTCGCGCCGGTCTGGTCAGCACGCGCAAGGAGGGCTCGACCGTCTTCTACTCGCTGCGCGCACCCGAGCTCGCCGAACTCCTCGCTGCGGCGAAGCGCTTCATGATCGTGTCGTTGAGCGAATCGACCGAGCTCCTGGCCGGCCTCAAGGCCGCCGGGCGCTCGTGAACCTCAGATCGAGAGTCGCGGCGATGATGCCGCGCCGTTCCGACTATGCAGGCGTGCGCAGCTCATGGCGTGGTGATCTCGTCGCGGGTGTGACTGTTGGTGTCGTCGCGCTCCCACTCGCTCTCGGCTTCGGCATCGCCACGGGCCTCGGCGCGCAAGCCGGATTGGTGACGGCGATCGTCGCGGGGCTCGTGGCCGCTGTTTTCGGTGGTTCCAACGTGCAGGTGTCGGGTCCCACCGGCGCGATGACGGTCGTGCTCGTTCCCGTGGTCGCGCGTTTCGGCGCCAGCGCGGTGGTCGTGGTCGGGATCATGGCCGGTGCGATGGTCGTGGTGGCGGCGTTCGCGGGCGTCGGCCGATTCCTCGCGTACATCCCCTGGCCGGTGGTGGAGGGCTTCACCATCGGCATCGCCCTCATCATCTTCTTGCAACAGGTGCCGACCGCGCTCGGTGTGCCCAAGCCCGACGGTGAGAACACGGCCGCCGTCGCCGTGCGTGCGGTCGGCGAAGCATTGCGGGGCGAAGGCAACTGGTCATCGCTGATCCTCGTGCTGCTGGTCGCGGTGATCATGATCGGCGCGGTCCGTCTCCACCGCGCGCTGCCAGGTTCGTTGCTCGCGGTGGTCATCGCTTCGGTCCTCGCCGGCGTGTCCGGCATGAGCGCACCGCGCATCGGTGATCTCCCATGGGGCCTCCCGGCACCTGCCCTCCCGAACCTCGGAGGACTGCAGCTCGGTCAGTTGGTGTCGGCCGCGTTCGCGGTGGCGCTCCTCGCCGGGCTCGAGAGTCTGCTCTCGGCCAAGGTCGCCGACGGCATGAGCGACACCGAACCGCACGATCCCAATCGGGAACTGTTCGGCCAGGGGCTCGCCAACCTCGTGTCACCGCTCTTCGGGGGCATGCCCGCGACCGGCGCGATCGCCCGCACCGCCGTGAACGTGCGGTCGGGCGGGCGCACCCGGCTGTCGGCCATCACCCACTCGATCGTGCTCCTGGGCGTCGTGTATCTGGGCGGCGCGCTCGTGGCCCGCATCCCGCTCGCCGTGCTTGCCGGCGTGCTGATGGTCACCGCAGTGCGCATGGTCGATGTCCACGGCGTGCGCATGGTGCTGCGCTCCACTCGGTCCGACGCGATCGTGCTGGTGCTCACCGCCGCCGCGACGGTGGCGTTCGATCTCATCGTCGCGGTCGAGATCGGGATCGCCGCCGCCGCGCTTCTCGCATTGCGAGCGGTCGCGCGCAACGCGCACGCCGTTGCCGAACGGGTCCCGGGCACTTCAGACGGCGTGACCCCCGTCGAGGAGCACGCGCTGCTCGCGGAGCAGATCCTCACCTATCGCCTCGACGGCGCACTCTTCTTCGGGGCCGCGCAACGCTTCCTCGCCGAGCTCACCGAGGTCGACGGAGTGAAGGTGGTGATCCTGCGACTCCCGCAGCTCCAGGTGCTCGACGCCACGGGTGCGCAGGCGCTCGGCGAGATCGTGAGCCAGCTCGAGGGGCGCGGCATCACCGTGCTCATCAAGGGGCCGCGCCCTGAGCACCTTCGGGTGCTCGAGGCGGTGGGGGTGCTCGACCGCCTCGCGCACGAGCGGCATGTGTTCGCCGATCTCGACGACGCGATCGCGCACGCACGCCAACATGTGGAGCGGGAGGTACGCGATGCCGCGTGAACGAGTCAGTCGAGGACGGCGCGGGCGACGATCAGGATCGGGCTGAGCTTCCCGGTCATGGTGTCGGCGATGTTGTTGCCGATCCGTGCGGCGAAGCCGGGGCCGAACACGTCGGCCGGCGTCAGCGCACGAGCGGGCGGTGGGCCGGCGGCTGCCACCGCTGCGGTCCGGTCCTCGTCGGACTCGATCTGGAAGCCCGCGGCTTCCAGCCGCTCCGCGTACCGCGCACGCGTCTCGACGAACGACGACGTGTCGTCCTCCGCCCACGCCAAGGGACGGGTCAGTCGAGGACGGCGAGCACCTCGCCGATGATCTTCGTGGCCTCGTGGGCCTTGAGCGGGTCGCCACCCTCGTGCTCGGCGACCTCGGTGGCGAAGTCCTCGACCGCGTGCACGCCGCCGATCAACACGTGGCGCAACGCTTCACCCGCCGCGTCAGGGTCGTCGAGCGCGTCGACGGCGGGAGCCACCTCGTGCTTGGGTGACTCGGCGACTTCATGCACGACGTGCATCGCCTCCTCGCGTCCGGTCGCAGTCGACACCGGAGGCTCGGCATCGGGGTTCTGCTGACGGTCCCATTCCGTGAGCGCTTCGTCGTAGCCGCCCTCACCGGGATGCAGCACCCGGGTGCCCGGCTCGGCCGGTGCGTCGACGGCTTCGGCATCGTCGTCGTGCACACGTGCCGGCTCGACAGGGACGATCAGGGTGCCATCGGGGTTGCGAACGATGTCCATGGAGTGCTGTTACCCGGATTCGTCGGGGAGGGAACTCAGGCCAGAGCGTGAGCAGTTCCTCCCGGGTCGGGCCCGGTGTCGGAATCGGCTCGTCGAGGTCGGGTCTGGTCGGTCGCGATCTGGTTCCAGTACCAGGGCGCGAGCTCGGTCTCGGTGACGCCCACGCGTCACCAACTGCCGCGTACCGTCAGGCGGGAATGGCGGCGCGGACCGCATCGACGACGTCGAGGTCGGCGAGCGCGGCGTCGGAGCGCGCCAGGAGCGCATCGCCGAGGCCCACGCCGTCGCTCGCCGCGTACGACGGCATGTACGCGAGGAACGTCGCGACGACCGTGTAGGAGGCGTGCAGCCGGTGCGCGGCCCACGCGTCGTCGTAGGAGATGTCGACGCCGCCCGCGGCGCGCAACGCGTCGAGGTAGCCCTGGAGCAGCTCGCGCTCGTTGGCGCGCCGCTCGTCGACGTCGACCGACATGGTGAGGAAGTAGCTGACGTCGCGCAGGTGCGTGCTCACGCGCGACAGACCCCAATCGAGGAAGCCGACGCGGTCGCCGTCGAGGAACACGTTGCCGATGTGCGTGTCGCCGTGGATGTACGTCGCCGGACCGGCGTGCCAGATCTCGTCGAACCATGCGTGGTGCTCGACGTAGAGCTCGCCGATGGTGGAGTAGTTGTCGGTGAGCTTCTCCGCGTTTTCGTCGAGCACCCAGCGCATCAGGCCCGACGTCGCTTCGCTCATGCTCGGACGCGGGGTCGCGAGCCACGGCGCGACGCGGTCGCGTTCGCCCGCGTCCTCGAAGCGCGCGTGGAAGACGGCGAGGTCTTCGAGCGCGCTGGCGGCGGCGTCGGCGCGGATGCCCCACTCGCCGTTGGTCGCGAAGCGGCTGCCCCGCACCGAGAGGTCCTCGAGCAGCAGCACGAATCGGTCGCCCTCGCTGGCGGCGAAGGAGCAGCCGGGCACCACCACGTTCACCGTGGGTGCGACGTCGGCGTAGAACTGCGCCTCGCGCTCACCCATCCCGGTGGCGCCGATCATCTCCCGGTGCGCGGGGTCGATCGGTGCGAGCTTCACGAACAGCGATGGCGGCCCCGCGCCGTCGGTCGCGTAGGTGAGCCCGACGCGGGCGCGCTGGTTGGTGGCGAAGGAGTGGTCGAGGAGCTCGACCGCGGTGACCTCGGCGCCGAGTGCCTCGGACATGAAGGTGGGAGTGAGGTCGGCGGCGTCGACGGGAAGCGTCTGCATCAACGGACCATGCCACACGACGATCGCCGTCGCCCGCGACCCCTAGGCTGCGCCGATGGCCAAAGCAAAGAAACCCGGCGATGCGACCACGCCTCGCGGAAGTCCCGAAGGTCCCCCCGGCAAGAAGCAGAAGTCGAAGGCCCGCAAGAGCAGCAAGCGTCGCGGGTAGGTAGAAAGCGCGGAACGGGACCGCGTCGTCGTCAGCTGACGACGACGGCGCGGGCCTGCTTCCACGTGGCCATGCGCTGAGCGTCCTCGTCCCAGAGCTTGAGCTGCACCGCGCGCAGGGCGTCGGTGAACGACACGCTCGGCACCGACCGGAACATCGCCTGTTCCTCGTGCGCACGCTCGAGGTTGTAGTTCGGGATCTTCGGGTTGAGGTGGTGCACGTGGTGGAACCCGATGTTCCCCGAGAAGAACTGCAGCACCCTCGGCAGCGACAG
The DNA here is from genome assembly GCA_036502765.1 of Acidimicrobiia bacterium. Taxonomy (GTDB): domain Bacteria; phylum Actinomycetota; class Acidimicrobiia; order IMCC26256; family DASPTH01; genus DASUAS01. Next base: position 15,271 of record DASXXX010000065.1, read on the forward strand.
GTGTGAGCTCCCGCGCACCGCGGCCTCGCTGAAGCTCCACTCGTCGGTGCGCTCCCAGTACGTGTCGTCGAACTGGTGCTGCACGTAGAAGAGCCAGATGCCGACGCTGCCGGCGAGGACGACGATCGGGAGCTCGACGAAGAGCACCGTCTGCCAGCCGAACGCGAGGCACAGCAGCCCGACGAACGCCACGACCGCGACGTTGGTGAGCCACACGCTGCGTTGCTGGCGGTTGCGCGCCGCGGGCGTGGGGAAGCGCTGCATCAGGACGGTCGAGTAGATCGAGCCCAGGCCGAACATCACGAGCGGGTTCCGGTAGAGGCGATAGCCGGCCCGGAAGTACAGCGGCTTGGCGCGGTACTCGGCAACCGTCAGCATCGGCACGTCGCCGATGAAGCGGCGGTCGAGGTCGCCCGCGGTGGCGTGGTGGATCAGGTGCTCGTAGCGCCAGCGCGCGAACGGCGTGAACACGAGCAGCCCGAGCGCGGTGCCGAGCCAGGTGTTCGCACGCTTGCTCTGCATCAGCGACCCGTGCACGCAGTCGTGGAACATGATGTAGGTGCGCACGAGGAACGCCGCGGCCGGGACCGCGAGCAGCAGCACCAGCCAGTAGGAGGTGGAGTACGCCGCGAACATCGCGACCCACAACACGAGGAACGGCACCACCGAGGTGGCGAGGCTGCGAAGGCTGCGTCCGAGATCCGAGCGGGCGTACCGCTCGAGGTCGGCGCGGCTGAAGGTCTCAACCGGGCGATCTATGAGGATGCTCACGACAGCGCTGAACCGCTTTCGACCGATGGCACGGGAAAAGGGCGCGATGCCGAAAGGCAGGGCTGGACAGCTCGTCAGAGCGCGCTCCGACTGACTTCGTCAGCGTAGCCCTCACCCGGAGGGCGACCGGGTGCACTCCGATCCTGACGGACCGGAGCCGGGCGTTATGTGCCGGTGTACTGCGAGATGACCTCGGCGCCGTACTGCTCGAGGGCCTCGATCGCGTGGTCGAGGCTGTCGCCGGGCGTGCCGACGCTGTTCCAGGTGACGCCCAGCGCGGCCATGGCCTCGAGCCCGTCGAGGTGCGCGGCGG
>DASXXX010000066.1:0-5400 GCA_036502765.1 Acidimicrobiia bacterium
GTCGTGCGCGGCGTGCTCGGCGGCGTGGTGGCGCACCAGCCCAGCGAGAAGATGACAGCCCGCACCGCCGCGCTGGTGCTGCAGGCGCGCAACGTCACCCTCGGCGACGTGCACCAGGCCCGCAGCATGATCGAGCCCGCCGCGGTCCGGGTGTTGGCGACCTCGCCGAGCAAGAAGGCGGTCGACGAGCTGCGGTCGCTGGTGGAGGCCCAGCGCGCGGTGATCGACGACCCCGTGGAGTTCGGGAAGGCCAACGCCCGCTTCCACGAGCGGCTGATCGAGCTCTCGGGCAACCAGACCATCGGCATCGTGGCCGAGATGCTCAACGAGATCATCGCCCGCGCAGTCACCGCGGTGAGCCAGACGCCTTCGAAGCGCAACTCGCTCCCCGTCCGTCAGCGCGGCATCCGCTCGCAGGAGCGACTCATCGAGCTCATCGCCATCGGCGCGAGCAACGACGCCGAGGCGCACTGGCGCACCCACATGGACGCAGTCGGCAAGGTGATGATCGGCCACATGGCCAAGACCGTCGTCGACCTGCTCAACCACTACTGACCCGCGCACGCATGACCGCACGCCCCCTCGCAGGACGCCCGCTCGAAGGCATCCGGGTCCTCGACCTGTCGCAGGTCGTCTCGGGTCCGATCTGCGGGCGCATGCTCGCCGACCTCGGCGCCGACGTGGTGAAGCTCGAACCGCCCGAGGGCGACATCATCCGGTTCCTGCAACCCAAGGTCGGCGACGACCCGGTGAGCGTCTACTTCACGTGGGTGAACGCGGGGAAGCGCTCCATCTCGCTCGACCTGCGCACCGAGCGCGGCGCCGCGCTCGCTCGCGAGCTCGCGCTGACGAGCGACGTCGTGCTGGAGAACCTCCGCCCTGGCGCACTGGAGAAGTACGGCCTCGACGCGCCCTCGCTCCTCGCCGCCAAACCGAGCCTCGTCTACTGCTCGGTGAACGGGTGGGGCGCCGACAACTTGTGGTCGCAGCGACGCGCGTACGCGGCGATGGTGCAGGCCGAGGTCGGCCGGGTGGAGCTCGACGCGCGGCTGCGCCACGCGCCACCCGAACAGAGTCCCCACGTCGACGGCGACATCACGCCGGGTCTGCTCGCGGTCACCGCGGTGGTGAGCGCGCTCTTCCAACGCGAGCGCACCGGCGAGGGCCAGCACCTCGACGTGTCGATGGCCGAGGCACTCGTGTACACCGACGAGTGGACCACCACCGACCTCGCCGGGTACGACGGTCCCCGCGTCCCCGACACCTGGAACTACCCGATCTTCACGGTGGCCGACGGCACCGACGTGGCGTTCATGGGCGATCCCACGGGACGACTGGTGGAGATCGCCGCCGCCATCTCCGACGACGTCGTCGAGCCCGCCACCTCACGCGAGGAGGCGTGGCGCATCCTCGCCGAGCTCGTGGCGCGGGTCTCCGACTTCCCCACGCTGGAGGAGCGCTTCGAGCTGTTCGGCTTCCTGGTGTCGGAGGTGCGCACCGTCCGGCAACTCGCCGACACCCCATGGGCCGCGGAGCGCGGCGTGTTCGTGGAGGTGGAGCCAGGCGCGCGCGTCGCCGCCGCCCCGTTCCGTTCCGACCGCGCCGACATCGGGGTGCGGGGCCCGGCGCCCCGGTTCGCGCAGCACACCCGTGAGGTGCTGGCCGAGTGCTGTGGGCTCTCCGACGACGAGCTCACCCGGCTCGAGGCCGACGGCGTCATCCACGCGTCGGGCGACGTCGACACCGCCCGCCCCGGCTGGAAGTGACGGGGCTCGATTCGCGGGCGAGCACCTCGGGTAGATCGCGTGCATGCGTGAGCGCGAATCGAAGTTCATCATGGACCCGGGGCGACAATTGCCGCGGCCGGCCGAGTTGCTCCGGGGCATGGGGCGTGCTTCGGTCGACGAGGTCGACCAGGTAGCGGTCTACTTCGACACCGCGGACCTGCGATTGACCCGGGGAGGCGCCAGTCTCCGCTACCGGTCCGACGACGGTTGGACGGTCAAGCTCCCCGAGGCGACGGGCTCGATGATCGTCCGTGAGGAACTGTCGTTCGCAGGCGCCGACGCGCACGAGCCGCCCGAGGAAGCACTCGGGTTGGTTCGTGCGTTCGCCCGCCTCGAACCGGTGCGCCCGGTTGCCAAGGTGAGAACCCATCGGCGTCGGATCCAGGTTCGAGATCGTCATGATCGGCCGGTGGGTGAGATCGACGACGATGTGGTGGAAGGGTCTGCGGATCGATCCGGTGCCGTCCGTTTCCACGAGGTCGAGTTCGAGGTCGCCGAGGAAGCCGACCCCAAATCGGTTGCGAGGGTGGTGAAGCGCCTCCGGGCCGCGGGTGCACAGCCCGATCGCAATCGCACGAAGATCAGCCGCGTGCTCGGCGAATCCGCGGAAGCGCCGCCGGATGTCGCGCCTGCCGAAGCGCTGGATCGGCATGCCCGCGTCGATGATCTCGCCCGGCTCTGTCTGACGAACGGCGTCGCCAGGTTGGTGGCACACGATCCGGTCGTCCGTTGCGGCAAGGACCCGGAAGGCGTCCACCAGGCACGAGTTGCCACTCGCCGGTTGCGATCCGATCTCCGTACGCTGCGTCCCGTGCTCGATCGGGCGTGGAGTGAACCGCTGCGCGACGAGCTGCGCTGGATCGGTGGCCTGCTCGGCCGCGTCCGGGATGGCGATGTCCTCGCCGAGCTCGTCGCCGAGCACGCGAACCGGTTGCGTCCCGGCCAGCACGCGCGGGCGATCACCTTGGTCCGCGAGATCGAGGACCAACGTGCACACGACCAGGAGATCCTGCTCGAGGCCATGAACTCGCCGCGCTATGCAGCCCTCCTCGATCGACTGGTCGAAGGAGCGCGCGCACCGCGCCTCCGAACAGATCTGCACGGTGGATCGGCCAGGCTCGACCGGGCGGCCGCACGCTTGGTGCGCAAGCCCTGGAAGCGGCTCCGCGACCAGATCCGGCGGCTGCCGGCGACTCCGGCGGATTCGGATCTGCACGAGGTTCGCAAGCGCGCCAAGCAGGTGCGCTACGCGCTGGAAGCTGTCGCGCCGGTCCTCGGCAAGCCCGCACAGCGTGCCGCGAAACGCCTTGCCGCGCTCCAGGACACCCTCGGAGACCACCAGGATGCCGTCGTGGCGGCGGAATCGATCGAGGGCACGGCGCTCCGATCCGACGACGTCGTCACGGCGTTCGTCGCGGGCGAGATGACGCAGACGTTCGCGTCTGATCGACAGCAATTGCGGGAAGACTGGCCCGACCAGTGGGAACGATCTCGGCGTGAGTACCGCCACGCGATCGGTGCTGGAGTGCATCGGGATCGCTGACCTCGGTCGCCCTCAGACGCTGCCGATCCAGGCGCCGGCGTCGTTGATCAGCACCTGGCCGGTCATCTTCGAGCTCTCGTCCGAGGCGAGGAACAGCACCACACCGGTCATGTCCTCGGGCTCGAGCGACGACTTCAACGCCGACGTCGCCACCAATTGGTCGACGATCACCCCGGGCACGACGGCCTTCGTGGCGGGCGACATGGTCACGCCGGGACACACCGCGTTGACGCGGATGTTCCGCGACCCGAGCAACTGCGCCATCGTCTTCGTCTGACGGAGGAGCATCCACTTCGTCATGCCGTAGCCCTCGGGCGCGAGCGTGGGCGCGGGTGCGCCTTCGGGGATGTCGGTGAGCATGGGAAGCGACAACGGGAACGCGGCGTTCGACGAGATGTTCACGATCGAGCCGCCGCGCTGCTCCCAGAAGTAGGGGACCACCGCGTTGGACGCGTTGATCACGCCCATGAAGTTGACCGCGAGGAAATCGTCCCATGTCGCGGTGAGCTGATCGAACATCAAACCCGCGTTGTTGACGAGTGCGTCGACGCGACCGAACGTGTCGACCACCAACTTGCCCATGGCTGCCATCTGCTCGGCGTCGCTCACGTCGGCTTCGATGGTGATCGCGCGCTGACCGAGCGCCTCGATGTCGTCCTTGACCGGTCCGGCCTGGTCGATGCGCTTCAGGTCGATGATCGCCACGTCGGCGCCCTCCCGCGCCAGCGCACGCGCGTACGCCGCGCCGATGCCCTGGGCCGCACCGGTGACGATGCACACCTTGCCCTCGAGTCGTTCCCCCACGGATCCCCCTCTGTCGCACGCCTTGACACGGCGACGATACATCTGACATTTTGCCGACGCCGAGCGATCACGGACGCGCTCGACGCAACCCTGGAGGCCACCGAATGCCAACCTCACCCGTGCGTGTGGCCGTGTGGTCCACCGGCGGCATCGGCACGATCGCCATCCGCGCCATCCACCGCCGTCCCGACCTCGACCTCGTCGGGGTGTGGGTGCACAGCCCGGAGAAGGAGGGGCGCGACGCCGGCGAGCTCGCCGACATCGGTCCCATCGGTGTCGCCGCGACCACCGACGTCGACACCATCCTCGGCGCAGGAGTCGACTGCGTCGTCTACGCCGCGCAGGGTCCGGAGCAGGACGCGGCGTCGGTGCCCGACTACGTGAAGCTGCTCTCGGCCGGGGTGAACGTGTCGACCACCAGCTCGTGGGCGCTCCTCAATCCCGCGACCTACGAGCCCACGTGGCGGGCGCAGCTCGAAGCCGCTGCGGCCGAAGGCGGCGCGTCGATCTACGCCACCGGCATCGAACCCGGCTTCGCCGCTGACCAGCTCCCGCTCCTGCTCACCACGATGTCGAACTCGATCACGTCGATCCGGGCGTCGGAGATCGCCATGTACGACACCTACCCGGTGGAGTTCATGATGAAGGAGGTGATGGGCTTCGGGAAGTCGCTCGACGATGCCGACGCGCTCCTCGGGCTCCCGGGGTCGATCCTCTCGGCGTGGGCGCCGGGGATCAACCTCATGGCCGACGCGTTGGGCGCGGAGCTCGACGAGATCCGTGAGCAGTTCGACGCCGCCGCCACCCCACGTACGCTCGAGGTCGCGTGCGGCACCATCGAGGCCGGCACGGTCGGCGCGATCCGCACGCAGGCGATCGGTGTCGTCGCCGGCCGCGACGCGATCGTGATCGAGCACGTCAACCGCATGGCCGCAGACCTCGCGCCCGAGTGGCCCACCGCGTCTCGCGACGGCATGTACCGCATCACCATCGAGGGCGACCCCGACATCGTGTGCGAGATGGCGGCCGGTGATCCCGAGCACTCGAGCCCGGGCGCCATGGTCGCCACCGCGATGCGGGCGGTGAACGCGGTCCCCTATCTCGTCGACGCGCCACCCGGTCTGTGCACCGCCCTCGACCTGCCCATCACCGCACCGAAGCACGCGTTCTCGTGAGCACGGCCGAGCTCTTCTCGATCCATCCCGACGTGAAGGTCACCGCCGACGGCCACGTCACCACCGTCACCATCGACCGTCCCGACACCAA